>NZ_PHGS01000013.1:0-327477 GCF_003031125.1 Agrobacterium sp. LAD9
GCAAAGTGTATCTCTCGCCTATCATAGATTGCTTCGATGGCATGGTGATCAGTTGGTCGATTGGAACGCAACCTGATGCGGGGTTAGTCAACACGATGCTGGACGCCGCTATCAAGACAGTCACCGATGCCGAAAGCGGGACAATCATCCATTCGGATCGTGGAGCGCATTATCGCTGGCCCGGCTGGCTCACGCGGATCAGCGATGCGAAGCTGGTTCGTTCAATGTCCCGCAAGGGCTGCTCACAAGATAACGCTGGGTGCGAAGGCTTCTTCGGCCGATTGAAAACAGAACTCTTCTACCCTCGAGACTGGAAGACCATCACAATCGAGCAGTTTGTCCACGAGGTTGATGCGTACATCCGATGGTACAATGAAAAGCGCATCAAATTATCACTGGGCTCACGCAGTCCGGTCGAGTATCGAGAAAGCCTTGGCCTAACAGTATAAATTAGTCCAACTTTTTATCCGCATCCCCGCCGGCTCAGTTCTCAATGGAAATCAACAGCTCTCATCTGCCTTGAACCGGTGCAGTGCAAGTTTGTCCTCCTCCGCCCATATCGCAACCGTTTTCAAACCGAGTTCATTGGCCGCGCGGAACACGCGGATCGCAATCTCTGAACGGTTGGCGACAAGGATCTTGGTAATGTGCCTTTTCGGCATATGATTTCCTCGTTGAGAGGCCAACTGTCGCCATCACAAAATCATGCAAAGGCGGTGACTGGCTAAGGTGTCGCTCGATAGCCGCGCATGGCGGGCCAGGTAGGGGCGTGGTCGAACAAGCGCCTCTACGACGTGGAGTTGCCGCGGACAGTTCGATGGCCCCAAAAAATGCTTCATGCTGATCGAAGAGTTCGCTCGAATTGTCGCATGGGGCGCGCATATGGCGCGCCCCATGTCTTGGTCCGCCTTTAGTCTACAATCGCGACGGCTCGCACCGGAGACCCCGTTCCTTCACGAAAATGGAGAGGGAGGCCGAAGTACTCAAACCGCTTACCGACAAGCTTATCGAGATTGGTCAGGTTCTCCGTATTGACGATCTGATATTCAGCGCAAACGGCGTGACCGACGAAGGTCATGTCGTCACTATGATCAATCGCCAGAGAGTCGATGCCAATGTTGACGACACCCCGTTCAGCAAGCCACACCGCGCCTGAGCGATCTAGCCCGGAATAGACGTTAATGAAGTCCTTCGTGCCGAAGGTGCGATCGCCGTGTCCGCTGTAAAGCAGCACGATATCGCCGACCCGAATTTCCTGACCACTTGCTTTCAGCGCGTCTTCAAGGATCTCAGAGGTCATGTAATCGGGGTGCCGAACATGGCTCACATCCAGGCATATCGCCGAGCCGTAGTAGTATTCCAAAGGCATGTCATCAAGCGTTGCGCCGCCAGGATCATACTCGAAGATCGCGTCGGTGTGGGTGCCCGTATGCTCGCTCAGCAGCCAGTTATGCGCTTGAAACCCGAAATTGGTTCCCCACCGGTTTTTGAACCCATCATGGGTCTGGTTGATCATTTTGAAGGGAAGCTGGTGTCCAGGCCACAGAGGCATGCCCTCGTGGATATCCCTCGAAAGATCGAGGACTGTACGCGCTCCACGGTCCAGCGCTCGCTTGCCGACCTTAGGAATGGCCGTTTTTGACGTTCCGTCTGACATTGGTTCGCCTCCTTAAGCGTCTACCAGCGCCGGCTCGATGACCACCGGCAGGATTTCGAGGGTTTCAACGTTCACGAGACCGCGGTCGGTAAGCTTCCAGACAGGGCTGGTAGAGAGCGAGAGGAACGCGAGATGCATGAACGGGCCGTGAACTTGAACACCGAGGCGATCCTGGGCAATCTTGGTCATCTCGGAGACTTTGGCGGTCATCTCTGCCGCGTTCAGTTCATCGTTGATCAGACCGGCCACCGGCAGCGGAAGCGTACCGATGAGTTCGCCATCGTCGACCATGACGATGCCGCCCTGGATTCGGATGACTTCATTGACGGCCTTGACCATATCGTCATGGTTCGTGCCCATGACGATGATGTTGTGCGTGTTGTGCGAAACCGTTTCAGCGATAGCGCCACGCTTCATTCCGAAGCCGTTGATGAACCCGTTCGCAATGCCGCCGTGACGCCCATAACGCTCGACAACCGCGCCGAGGAGGATGTCCTGCTCAACACTTGCCTGTGCGACGTCGTCCTCGACGGAGACGGTAGCCTCAACAGCGCGCGACAGGTTCTGATCAGGGATCAGGCCGACCGCGCGGACCTTCGCCGAATTTCCGGTCGTCTTGGTTTCAAGGTCGGCCTTGGAAATCGGGCTGCGCTTCACGCTCTTGCGGACCCAATCCGGATAGCGATACGGCGGAATTTCGATCTTCAGCTGGTTGTCTTCAGCAACGAGTTTGCCGCCGATGTAAACCTTGTGGACCTGCATTTCCGCAAGATCGCCCTTGACGATGCAAAGATCGGCGAGTTTGCCCGGTGCAAGCACACCAACATCTGGCAGGCCCATCCAGGTGGCCGGATGGATAGTTGCCATCTGGATTGCCAGAACCGGCTTGATACCCGCTGCGATCGTGCGACGAACAACGTCATTCATATGACCATGGTCACGCAGATCGTCCGGCAACATGTCATCGGTGCAAAGGCAAAGATAACGCGGGTCAAGACCATCCTCGGTGTAGACGCGAATGCACTCCTTCATGTTGCGCTGGGTCGATCCTTCGCGCATGAGAATGCGAACACCGTAACGGATCTTTTCGAGGGCTTCCTCCTTAGAGGTCGTCTCATGGCAGGAAATGTCTGTACCGCTAGCAATGATGTGTGCAGCAAGTTGGTCATTGAAAAGCGCCGCGGCGTTACCATCGACAACCTTGCCGGCGGTACGGGTGAACACGGTCGACTTGATCGCGTCGTCGAAAACATCCGGCGTGTTGTCGTACGCGAAGCGGGGTGCACCAACAGACTGCATTTCGCCAATGCCATCCACAGTCGGCATTGCAAGCATCCGAGGCACGTCTGCAGACGTGATATCAACACCGCAGGTTTCGACAAGCGATACGTCAGGGACGCGGCAAGGAACACGGGTGTGAATGCGGTTGGGAAGCAGCGCGCATTCCTTAGCCATTTCCTCCACGCCGTCCGGGCCAAGCACGTTTGCAATCTCGTGCGGATCGGAGACGACAGATGTGGTGCCGGTCGGAAGCGAGAGCCTGGTAAACTCCGTGCAGTTCAACATGGCACTTTCGAAATGCATGTGAGCATCAATCAGGCCCGGCATGACGTGCGCGCCATTCAGCTCAACGATTTCCGTATCAGGCCCAACCAGCGAGGTGCAATCGCCAAGGCGTACAATGTATTCGCCGGAAACGGCGAGTTCAGTCTGATAAATCTCGCCGGA
The DNA here is from genome assembly GCF_003031125.1 of Agrobacterium sp. LAD9. Taxonomy (NCBI): domain Bacteria; kingdom Pseudomonadati; phylum Pseudomonadota; class Alphaproteobacteria; order Hyphomicrobiales; family Rhizobiaceae; genus Agrobacterium; species Agrobacterium sp. LAD9. The sequence goes on from NZ_PHGS01000013.1 coordinate 3,386, forward strand.
GATGACGTTGACGATGTTGCCGCCACGGAAAACCTTTTCGGCAAAATGCTTGGTGCTCATCAGGACATCGATCAGATGACGGCGGTCCTTGGCGAGTTTGGCTTTTTGCTGTTCGTTCATAATAGAGTTCCTTTCTTCAGTTGTTACTATCGGTCCAGTCGAGTGCCAGCCGCTCATAAAGTTGGCTGGCTCGCCAGATCGCTGTTACGGAGCACGATTCATTGACCTTGTGCGCAAGGGCCGGGTCGCCCGGCCCGACAATGGCGATGGGGGGCGAATTCAACGCGGGAACGAGAACGGACCCGTCAGTGAAATAAGATACGCTTGTCGGCGTGATCCGCCGGCCTTCGATCTCTGCAGTCCTCGCAGTGACCGATTGTATCCAAGCGTCGTCGGGATCGCACGCCACCGCATCGAGAGCGAGAACGGTTTCAATCTCGACATCACCACCAACGCATTCGGCGACGAGTTTTTTCGCATGGCTTGCGGTGAGGCCGGGGATGAGTCGAATATCGACGGTGCACTCGCATCTGTCAGGCACGATGTTTGTTCCAGAGCCTCCCGACACAGTTCCTACATTGTAGGTTGGATCGCCGAGCAGCGGACTAGATGCGACCCCAAAAGAGAGGCTACGTAGCGAAGAAATTGCTGTCGACATTATGTCGATGGCGTTGACACCAAGGTGAGGCATTGACCCATGTGCCGCTTTGCCCTTCGTGGTGAGCTTTAGCCACAACACGCCCTTGTGCCCGATCGCAAGCTCGCCATTTGTTGGCTCGGCTATGACGAGCGCGCCGATCGGGGGAAGTTTGTCCACCACGTGGACAGCTCCCTGACAACCCGTTTCTTCCGATGCAAGAAGCGCGAGCACGACATTGGCCTTGCTTCCCTGAACGCGAAGACGCTCGAAGGCAGTAACCATTGCCGCAACGCCGCATTTCATGTCGGTCGTTCCGCGCCCCCACATCCGGTATTCGCTGATCTCACCACTCAGCGCACTAACCTTCCAGGGCTCTGAACCCAGTGGGACAGTATCTAGGTGGCCGCAAAGACATAAAGCGGCATCGGATGCCCCCGGATTCAGATGCGCGACTATGCTGTCCCGCCCGGGCTCGAGTTCGTGCCATTGAACATCGACACCCAACGATACGAGGCGGTCGGCGATCAGCTTGGCCGCAAGTGTTTCGTTGCCTGGTGGGTTGGACGTATCCAACCGCACCAGCTGCTGAGCAAGTTCGATGGTAGGAACTGCTTCCTCTGGCACTTTATTGAGGGCGCTATTCATCGATAACGGCCACCACATCAGCCTCAATCAGGAAGCCATCATACATCAGGCCCGCAACGCGCACTGCTGTCGCGCCCGGCCCGGGAGTGGGAATGTATTCAAGGCGAACCTTCGTCATCTTCTCCCAGAATTCCTGCGCCTCCGTGCCCGTACCGTTGAAGACGTAGTAGGTGTTGAGCTTCACTACGTCTTTCCAGCTCGCGCCAGCGGCCTTAAGAAGCTTTGTGATATTCTCGAAGACGTTGCGCGTCTGGACTTCGATGTCGCCAACGCCGACGACATTTCCCTTTTCATCGGCCGACAACTGTCCACCGAGATAGATAGTCCGCCCAGCTTTCACGGCTTGTGAGAACGGGGTTGGGATATGCCAGTCCCAATGTCCTTCCGGCTTGATATGCTCCTTCGTGGAGGAGACGCTGAGTGCTGCTGATTCCGACATGCTGTACTCCCTAGTCGTATGGATCGGACGGCTGGCATGCTGTTTGATGCCCGACGACCTCTTGAAATGGCTTAGCTGGCCAGTTGGATCTTCTTGTAGATAGAATCCCAAGGCATTGATTTTTCTACGAAACGGCCGGCGTTCAGGACCGCTCCGTCCTCAAATCGATTTCCGACGATCTGCATGCCGATTGGCAGGCCGCCGGAAGAAAGTCCTACCGGAACAGAAAGGGCGGGATGTCCGGTGTAGTTGAAGTAGCTCGTGAGCGCGAAGCCGATGAGTGGCTCTACCGGAACCCCCTTGATCTCAGTCGGCCCGATCGTGTCGCCACCAATGTTATTTTTGATGCCGAGCAGCGCCGTAGTGGGCGTGATGAGAACGTCGTAGCTGTCCAAGACTGCCTGAACTTTCTCGTAGATCATCGTGCGCAGGATCTGGTGCTGGTGGCGTTCGAGCGTCGTTGCCTTCAGTGCCTTATCGATCCAGTAGCGATGCAAATCGCAGAACTGTTCCGGATGATCGCCGAGCAGATCGATCCCGGCTGCCTTGAGAGCATTGAGACCTTCGATCTGAGAGTGGACGATAAGGTGTCCCCACAATTCGCCGATCTCCAGATGGTCGGCAGTGAAGCCCAGCTTTACCTCTTCGACGATCGCGCCGGCATCCTCGAACACAGCAACGGCACGCTTCATGGCTTCGTCGATTTCATCTTCGATCGGATAGGTGTCGAGGTTGCGCGAGAAGGCGATCCTCAGCCCCTTAACATCCCCTCGAATTTCAGATCGATCGACTTTGGGGCCTCTCGATACGAACGGGTCACGGGAATCGTAACCCTCCAACACTTCCAGCGCGATCGCGGAGTCTTCAATCGTTCTGGTTACCGCGCCGTCGAAAAGAAACGGGCTCGTGCCGCCGAAAGCATTCGGCCGGATAGGCATCGGGATGCGTCCAAAAGTGGGCTTGAGGCCGACTAGGCCACAGAACGCAGCTGGAACTCTGGTGGAACCTCCGCCATCCGTCGCTTGTCCGATTGAAACGAGGCCTGCCGCAACAGCGGCAGCTGCGCCACCCGATGAGCCGCCGCTGTTGTACGACAGGTCGAACGGGTTCTTGGAAGGGCCGAAAAGAGGGTTGTCACCGGTTCCGCGGAAACCGAATATTGCCGCGTTCGTCTTACCAACGATGTTTGCGCCCGCCTTCTCCATACGTTCGACCCAAAGCGAATTGAACGTAGCGATGTTGTTGCGTAGAGCGGGAACGCCACCGAGCGTCGAAGGCCAACCAACCTTGAAGTCGTAGAGATCCTTCATCGCGACGGGGACTCCACCAAGCGGTCCCAGGTCATCCCCGCGTAAAAGTGCGCCTTCCTGCTTCTTCGCCAATTCCCGGGCTTCATCGAAGCCAAGGTGAACGAAGGCGTTCACGATGTGGTTCTTTTCCTCAATTCCCTCGATCGTGGCCTCCAGCAATTCGACTGGAGAAATCTCCTTCTCACGAAGGAGGTTGGAAAGTTCGGTGGCAGATGCGCTTGTGGCGAGCTCTTTCATGCCAACCGTTGGAGTTTTTGAGGCTGTTGAAGCTTGTTCGTTTGTCATGTTCCACTCACATTTTTTATTCTGGATCTTAAAGAGACGCCAACGCTCCAGGAGGTGTAGCGCCACCGTTGCATTTCGCGCTCGCGGTATTACCGGCTACTGCGCACGAAGCGTTTACCCTCCTCGGCAGGACCGTTGGCGCGGCCAGTCAGCGTGACGATCAGAAGCGTCAGAAGATAGGGGAACGCGAGCATGACCTCGACAGGCAGGCCCCATCCTGATTGTTGCTGGCGTACCTGGAGTGCGAATGCCAAACCGAAGACAAGAGAAGACAGGAGAACAAATAGCGGCCGCCAACGTCCTAGAATAATGATCGCAATCGCGATATATCCTTGGCCGGCGGTCATGTTCGTCGTGAACATGCCAATATAGCTCAGAGAGAGAAACGCACCGCCCAGACCCGCGATGACGGACCCTATGATGTAGCAGATGCAACGAAGGCTGTTGACAGGAACGCCGGCCGCATCGGCCGCCCGTGCCTGTTCTCCAACGGCGATGATCGATATGCCCACCGACGTCTTCTTTAATATAAAGGCAAAGCCGATCACCAACAGAACTGAGACGATCAGGAAGGGGTTGATTGCCTGTAAAAGCTCGCCCAGACCTGGGATTTTGCGCAATTTTGCCATTGCGTCGCTGAATTCCGCTGCGCCTGACAGACTTCCGGATCCAAATGTACCCTGGATGAGGCTCGCGCAATAGGTTGTGAAACCAAGCGCGAATATGTTGAACATAATGCCGGTTACGATCTGATCGGCGCCTCGTATGACGATGGCGTAGCTCATCGCCGCTGCTATAAGCGCTACAAAGAGCGATGAAAGCAGCAAGCCAAGATAGAGGTTTCCCGCATAAACGGTAGCCGCGCTCGATGCGAATGCTCCCAGGAGCATGTATCCCTCGAGGCCGAGATTGATCACGCCGGCGCGCCAGGCCAATAGTCCGCCAATGGCAGCCAGTAGCATGGGAGTTGATATCCGCAGGACTGACAGAAAGAGATCTGCGCTGATGAAATCAAACATTGGGCTTGGCCTTTCTCATTGCGGAGCCCGCGAGATGCACGGCGATAAAGATGACAGGCAAGGCAACGAGGCATTGTGCAATGGAACTCGGGACCGCCATCGTGCGATTGAGGACACTGGTGCCGTTGTAGAGGATCGCGAAAAATAACGCCGCGAAGATAACTCCACCCAGCCGATGTCTGCCGAGCAAGGCGATGCCGACGCCTGCGAAACCGTAGCCAGGTGAGAAGGTGGAGAAGAGGTTGCGCTGCACTGCCAGGACCTCGACAGCTCCCGCCAATCCGGCGAGCGCGCCGCCGATTGCCATCGCACCGATCAGAGTGCCACTGATCGAGATACCCGCGAGCAACGCGACTTTCTTATCGGCCCCCACAACTTTAAGAGCGAAGCCCAGTTTTCCCTTATCGATGTAGAAGACAAAGAAGAGTGCTGCCGCAAAAAGCAAAAGGAGCGATGAGTTGACCTGGAACCCAAAATTCAGATTCGGAAGAACAGCACTGCGCGGGAAGTTCTTCGTGATTGCGATCGGTTGCGTCGGGTCTTTCCAAGGACCGCGTGCCAGATATTGACACAGGAAGGCGGCGACGAAATTCAACATGATCGTCGTCAGGACTTCGTTCGCGTCACGTTTCGCCCGCAGCAAGCCGGCAAGGGCACCCCAGGCAGCGCCACCGATGATCCCGGCGACAATTGCCATAGGCAACTGGACATAAATTGGCGCGGGGAACAGTATAGCAATGCCGGTTGCCGCAATGGCCCCAGCAATCAGCTGGCCTTCGCCGCCGGTGTTAAACAGGCCTGCCCGTAGGGGCACGGCCACTGCCAGACCGGCAAGTGCAAGTGGCACGAAATAGCGAAGGGTGAGCGTTAGCTCGTAGGAACCTCCAAGGGCGCCAGTCACAATGGTCCAATATGCAAGTAGGGGATTGACGCCGGCCGCAAGGATAAGGCCCGCGCCGACAATCATGGACAACCCGACGGCAACGGCAACTGGGCCTGCTCGCTGGGCCGTCTCGAACAATGTGGCCATGAAATTAAATCCCGGAGATGAGGTGCTTGAATGTGTTTCGGCGTGGTCGGTCATGCCGCGATCTCCCCGCCGTTGATCATCAGTGGCCCGAGGACCTCTCTTGAATATTCATCTCGGCTGACGATCTTCGCGAAACCGCCACGAAACATAACCGCGATACGGTCAGCGACGGTGAACAGCTCATCAAGCTCGGTGGAGACATAGAGAATTGCCGCGCCTTGCTCTCGCAGCGTCAACAACGTCGACTGGACGAACTCGATTGTCTTGAGGTCGAGGCCAATAGTTGGTTGTGAGGCGATCACAAAGGTGGGCTTGTTTTCGAGAGCCTTGGCAAGTGCAATTCGCTGCTGGTTGCCACCGGATAACAGTCGGACAGGTGCATCGAAACGAGAGGCAGGCACTGAATATGCGGCCCCCATTCTGCGCCCTTCACTTTCGAGTTTCTTCCGTCTTAAGACCCCGAAGCTGTTGAACATGGCGTCGGAGAACCGGTTCATATAAAGGTTCTCGCCGACGGTGAGCTGCATGGCGATACCGTCTTTGCGTTCTTCGGGAATATAGGCTAGGCCCGCGCGACGACGATCCTGCGGCAGAAGACTGGTGATGTCCTGTCCGTTGAGCGTAACCACGCCACTCGCAGAGTTCCTTGTTCCGGCCAACGCCTCGCACAGGTGGGACTGCCCGTTGCCGCTAACACCTGCAATGCCAAGGATTTCACCTGCGGAAATTTCGAAAGAAACATTGTTAACGGAGGGATGATGCTGGTCATCCATCACATGCAGGTTGTTGACAGACACGCGGCGCGATTTTGCGCCGATGTAAGGGCCAAGGGATGGCGCACCGTGATCCTTTGAATCTCCGAACATGTCCCGGATGATTCTCTCATGAGTGAACGTGCTCACAGGTCCTGTACTAACGACTGACCCACCGCGCATGACTGTAAGGCGGTCGCTGAATTCGGTTGCCTCGCGAAGCTTGTGTGTGATCAGGACGACCGCCGTCCCGTTGCTCGCAAGGAGCCTCACGAGCTTGCCGAGCTTCTCAATTTCTGGGGGAGAAAGCACGCTGGTTGGCTCGTCGAGAATAACCAACCGGACATTCCGTATAAGTGCCTTCAAGATCTCGACTTGTTGGCGCTGGCCAAGTGCCAGGGTATGCACTTTCCTATCGAGTGGGATCGTGACGCCGATCTGACGGGCGAGCGCAACGATCCTGTCTCGCATTGACGGCACGCCGGTCGTCTTTCGAACTCGTTTCATCCCGAGCACGATGTTTTCGTAGACAGTCAGTTCGTTTACCAACATGAGGTGCTGGTGAACCATCCCGATGCCAAGATGAAGCGCGTCTGATGGTGAGCTAATATCGACCGCCGCGCCATTGATGAATACGCTGCCACTGTCAGGTTTATTGAACCCGTAGAGCGTGTTCATCAATGTTGATTTGCCAGCGCCGTTTTCTCCGACGACACAATGCACTTCTCCGGCGGAAACGTCGAAGAAGACATTGTTGAGGGCTACGACCGTTCCGAAAGTTTTGCTGACGCCTCGTACTTCCAAGAACGGTTTAGTCGCAGCGCCATGTGTTCCCATTAACATGTGCGTTCTTTCCAAAAGTGTTGATGTTCGAGACGTCAACCGCCAGATCACGGTTGGGGAAGGGCCACTTCCTCAAGCTTGATCTTGCCCGAGCAAATGTCGGCTTTGGTTTGTTTCACGCGTTCCTGGATTTCGGCGGAGACATCGTTGAAGGTACCCAGTGTCACACCGTCTTCGCACAGACCGAACTTATAAACCTTGGCTTCGATCTTATCGTTCAGGAAGTCCTTTGCGATATGATCCCACACCAGCTCATCATTGTAGATACCGCTAGTCAGGACGTCCTTTGAATGCAGACCCTCGTCCGCAAAGCCGCCGATAGCTTTGTTGCCGGTTTCATGGGCTGCCTGAAAAATTCCCTGGCTAGCGGTATCGACGGTGTGACCGACCACCTTCGCGCCGTTCTGGAACATGACGAGAGCAGCTTCCTTCGCCTTACCCGCGTCGGAGAAGCTGTTGGTCCAAACCACATCGACCTTTGCGTCAGGCTTGGCGAGTTTCGCACCTGCCACGAAGCCGCCGCCTTCTTTCAGGATGCCGGGGAGAGGTACGGCGCCAATGTAACCAAGATGGCCGTTTTCAGCGGTGAGTGCAGCAACCATCCCAGGCAGAAGCAGGACGTGGAAGGGATTTTCTTCGTAGACGGAAACGTTCGGAAGGTCGCCCGTTTCGCCGGCCGGCGAGATGACAAAGTGGGTGTCGGGGAAGTCTTCCGCGACACGATGTACGGCAGCCTGGTATCCCTCGCTATGGGCAATAACGAGACCGAAACCGCGTCGGGCAAAGTCGGTCAGAACTTCAACCGCTTTTTCGAACGGCACAGCTTCCGCAAACTCCGACTTCTCGAATTTGTTGTTCTTGATTATCGACTGATAGGCATGGAAGGCGGTCGGATCAAAATTCCCAACCTTCACTTCACCGAGAAATACCGCTGCCACACTTTTGGTGGGCTCTTCAGCACGAGCGGCGGCAGCGAAAGTCATAGCCAGGCCAAAGGAGAGGGCCGTCGCGCAGACAAACTTATGGCGTGATTTGAATCGATTTCCCATTTTTTTTGTTCCCTTGTTTTTTCAAAAATGACCAAGTCACCGTATGTGCTTGAGCCACGCAGACGAGCGGATCCGCTGTGGCGGGAGAGGCATATTTACCTTCTCAATCGCCCGTCTGTTCGCCATAATTAGTCATGTGCACTAACTTGTCAACTGGCTTTGCAAGGGTGTGCTGCACATATTTTGCTTGCCTAATGTTGCGGCAGGTGCCGCCCTAAAGGGCGCGTTTGCGCTCAACGATTAGGCAGGTCGCCGTTGAACTCCGAACTTTTGTGCACGGTGCAAAAGTTAGGCCACTTTTTAATTGTTTTTTTCTCGAATTCGGTCGAACTTATGTTCAGTAAATTTCAGTTGTCACTTTAGGAGCGATATTTTGAAAAACTCTACAAGTCTGGGTGAGGACGAAGGTCAACAAAGCAATCCGCCTTACAGCGGGCTCTACATCGGACAGGTAGCGGAAATCCTGGGTGTTACTACCACGATGATCCGGCAGTGGGAAAAGCACGGTTTCATCTCGACTGTTCGAACCTCTGCCGGGTATCGTGTCTACCCAATGGAGCAAATGAAGCTCATGCAGACCGTTCGCGATCTCGTGAAGTCGGGTGTAAACCCAGCAGGTGTGAAACTCGCTCTACAGCAGATGGAGCCAACGGCTAATAAGGGCTCGATAGCGCCCAATCCAACTGCGTTGGGGCCGAAACTTCATCGACTGCGCACATCGAAGAAAATCAGCCTTCGCGATCTCGGTGCGGCAACTGGTCTCAGTGCCTCACATCTCAGTGCAATCGAGCGTTCGATCAGTCATCCTTCGATCGCTGTGGTTCAGCGACTTTCCGCCGCACTTGGAACGAATATGGTGCAGATCCTTGGCGGCGAGCCGGTGGATAACCAACTGGTCGTGAAGCCGGAAGACCGACGTCCCCTTGATGCGCGCTTGAACGGTGTCGAGATCCAACAACTCTTCCGTGTCGAGACGGTCCTGGAATCGCTTCTGTTTATTGTCGAGCCTGGTGCTTCGAGTGGAGAGAGCTACCAGCACGACGGTGAGGAGTTCCTATACATGCTCGAGGGGGCCCTCGAGCTGATTTTGGATGAGACCGAGACCTATCGGCTTGAGCCTGGTGACTCCATGACTTTTGCGAGCCATCGCCCACACCGCTTCTCTAATCCAGGCGATGCGCCAGCCTCGATCCTGTGGATCAACACTCCACCAACCTTCTGACATCAACATTTGCGCACAAAAATATTCTTAACGCACAAGATCGATTGACGCTCGCATCAGAGAAGACTAGCTTGAGCGCACTTGGATGCTTCTAGTTAAGCAGACAAGTGACACGAGCGAGTGGGAGAGCTCGGTTTTGACCGACGCCGAAGGAGCAACCGCCCCGGAAACTCTCAGGCAAAAGGACCACTCGGCGATTAATGAATCTGGAAAGTGAGGCGCACTTCAGTACGTCTCCGCCGAAGGAATAATATTCTCAGGCATCAAGACAGAGGGGGCCACTCGTTCAACGTGGAGGCCCTATGTTTTCGAATCCCCCCGACAAAGTGCGTTGCGACGACGAGGCGAAGCGACTGCCGTCGGTAGCCGCACCAGTTTCGGATATCTTTAAAATCGGAATTGGTCCCTCATCGTCGCATACCGTAGGCCCGATGGTAGCTGCGCGTCGATTTGTGCATTCACTACCAGCCAATTGCGTTAAAAGGTTGATTGCGACAGCTTTTGGTTCGCTGGCGTGGACGGGCAAAGGTCATGCGACCGATGTTGCCATGATACTTGGGATGGCTGGGTATGAGCCGAAACAGCTGGATCCCGATGCAGTCAACGATATCTTGCGTGACATTGCCTTATCCTGCCAACTTCGGTTGCCGGATGGCTGCGTTATATCATTCGATCCCCAGCGAGACGTCATATTCGACAAGAAGCAGAAGTTCGAGCGTCATCCCAATGCCATGAGGTTTCAAGCGCTCGATCACGATGACGCAGTCTTAGCGGATGAAATGTTCTACTCGATCGGTGGCGGTCTCGTTACTGGAGAGCATGCCGAGGCGAGACACGAAACTTACGTTGTTCCTTTCTCGTTCGCAACGGCGGCCGAATTGTTGGAGCATTGCGAGAAAAATCAAAAGAGCATCGGTGATCTGGTGCTCGCGAATGAGTTGTGTCGTCAGCCCGCTGACGAAATCCACGAGCAGCTCGACGAAATTATTGATGTGATGATGTCATGCATCGACCGGGGCATTAGCCAGACCGGTACTCTCCCTGGGGGACTACAGGTTCCGCGTAGAGCCAATACGCTATACGCCCAGCTCCGGAAAGAGGCTGAGGTGGGTACACGGCCGCCCGGGTTTACCGACATGGAATATGTCTCGGTCTTCGCCATCGCCGTCAACGAGGAGAATGCATCCGGCGGCAGGGTTGTTACGGCGCCGACGAACGGTGCGGCAGGCGTCATTCCCGCCGTCCTCAGGTTCTACAGAGATTTTTGCAAGGGGTCGTCGCGTGAAGGAATGCGAACCTTTCTGCTGACCGCAACAGCGGTCGGTGGCTTGATCAAGGGAAACGCATCGATCTCGGGTGCTGAGGTCGGCTGCCAAGGGGAGGTGGGATCGGCTGCGTCCATGGCGGCAGCCGGTCTGGCTGCTGCGTTGGGAGCGACACCTCGCCAAACCGAAAATGCGGCGGAGATCGCCATGGAACATCATCTGGGCATGACGTGTGATCCGATTGGGGGATTGGTGCAAATACCCTGCATCGAGCGTAACGCGTTCGGAGCCGTAAAGGCCATCAACGCCGCTCGTCTGGCACTGCGCGGGGACGGAACGCATCACGTGACGCTCGACCAGGTCATCAAGACCATGTGGGAGACCGGCCGAGACATGAAGACCAAGTACAAGGAGACCTCACGTGGAGGTCTTGCAATTAACGTTCCCAACTGTTGAGAGGAAACCGACATGAGTAACAGTGAAGCAAACCGGACCACAGATGACACGCGACTTGTCGATCCTGTGTTTGAATCGATAGAGCGGGAATTTGACAGGCAGAACAAGCAGATCGAACTTATCGCCTCCGAAAACATCGTGTCGGCGGCGGTCCTGCGGGCTCAAGGATCGGTACTGACCAACAAATACGCTGAAGGGTATCCCGGTCGCCGATACTACGGTGGCTGCGAGTTCGTCGATGAGGTGGAGTTGCTAGCCATTGAACGCGCACGACAACTTTTCGGTTGCGAATTCGCGAATGTCCAGCCGCACTCGGGAGCACAGGCAAACACCGCAGTGTTTTACACCCTCCTGCAGCCGGGGGACACCTTCCTCGGCATGTCGCTTGCGCATGGTGGTCACTTGACCCACGGTGCGAGCGTTGCGGTATCGGGAACGTGGTTCAAGCCGGTGCACTACGGTGTTCGCGAAGCTGACCAGATCATTGATATGGCCCAGGTTCGTGAATTGGCACTTGAGCACCGCCCGAAATTGATTATCGCTGGCGGTTCCGCCTATCCTAGGCGTATCGATTTTGCAGCCTTCCGCGCAATCGCGGACGAGGTCGATGCCAAGCTGATGGTCGATATGGCGCATTTTGCCGGGCTGGTCGCGGGCGGCAGTTTCCCATCGCCATTTCCTCACGCCCATGTCGTCACCACAACGACGCATAAGACTCTGCGAGGGCCCCGCGGAGGTATGATCCTCACGAACGATGCGGATCTAGCAAAGCGTTTCAACTCCGCGGTGTTCCCGGGCCTGCAAGGTGGTCCTTTGATGCACGTTATTGCCGCGAAGGCAGTCGCTCTCGGTGAGGCACTTGAACCTTCGTTCAAACTCTATGCGCAAGCGGTCATCGATAATGCCAGGGCGCTTGCGAAGCCGCTTGTGGATGCAGGTCTCGACGTCGTTTCCGGCGGTACCGACAGCCACCTTATCCTGGTCGATCTTCGAAAGAAGAGCCTTACAGGTAAAGACGCTGAAGTCGCCCTGGAAAGAGCAGGCTTGACCTGTAACAAAAACGGCATCCCGTTCGATCCGCAAAAGCCGGCGGTAACCTCGGGGATCCGACTTGGGACACCCGCAGGGACGACCCGTGGATTTGGAGCGTCAGAGTTTGCTCAGATTGGGAGCTGGATTGTCGAGGTCCTTGACGGGCTCGCCACCAATGGGCCGGACGGGAATGCTTCTGTCGAAGCGTCGGTTCGAAAGGCTGTGATAGCGCTCTGCGAGCGTTTCCCGCTTGAGCACAAATTCCGATAGAACGACCCGCGTGTCAGCTGTCTGAACCCGTAAGAACAAGAATGATGCCGAAACGATCCACGTCGATGCGTTGTTGCGTCTGACGTGGATCGAAATTCGGTCGATGCTTGCGGGCCTATTTTAGGCAGCGACCGTGGGGATGCGGATAAAAAGTTGGACTAATTTATACTGTTAGGCCAAGGCTTTCTCGATACTCGACCGGACTGCGTGAGCCCAGTGATAATTTGATGCGCTTTTCATTGTACCATCGGATGTACGCATCAACCTCGTGGACAAACTGCTCGATTGTGATGGTCTTCCAGTCTCGAGGGTAGAAGAGTTCTGTTTTCAATCGGCCGAAGAAGCCTTCGCACCCAGCGTTATCTTGTGAGCAGCCCTTGCGGGACATTGAACGAACCAGCTTCGCATCGCTGATCCGCGTGAGCCAGCCGGGCCAGCGATAATGCGCTCCACGATCCGAATGGATGATTGTCCCGCTTTCGGCATCGGTGACTGTCTTGATAGCGGCGTCCAGCATCGTGTTGACTAACCCCGCATCAGGTTGCGTTCCAATCGACCAACTGATCACCATGCCATCGAAGCAATCTATGATAGGCGAGAGATACACTTTGCCGGCTGGGATCTGGAATTCGGTGATGTCCGTGAGCCATTTCTCATTCGGTGTTGCTGCATGGAAGTCGCGGTTGATCAGGTTCTCAGGCGCAGGACTGATTTCTCCCAAGTACGAACCAAAACGCCGTCGCCGTGGTCTGGCGGCGACCAGGCGCTCCTGTTTCATCAATCGCTGCACAACCTTTTCCGAGATTGTCACACTCTGCCTGGCCAGAGACGCCTGCAGTCTACGATAGCCGTAGCAGCGATGGTTGGTTTCAAAGATCTCCGTGATGCTGCGACGGATGGTGGCATACTTGTCTGCCAGGCTCGCTCGGGCGCGGTGGTAGAAGTAGGAGCTTCGCGCAATTCCCAACTGCACTAGCAGTTGTGGCAATCGATAGATGTCTTTGAGGGCGTCAACCAGCTGTGTCTTCTCCCGATTACTCAGGAGTTGCAGATCGACGCCCAGGCCTTTTTTTAGCAGTTCATTGGCCTTCTTCAGCAGATCATGCTCGAGTTGCAATTGGCGGACATCGCGTTGGAGGGCCTCAAGCTGTCGCTCGAGTTCCTCGCGCTCAGGTGCCGGCGCAGAGGTTTTGCGGCGTTTCATCGATGAGGCAACCTCATGACCGAGTGACTCATTCCTCCAACTGTACAATGTTGGCCGACATACGCCCAGCCGGTCGGCGACTTCCTGGGCACTCTCTTCTCCACTGCAAAGATCGAGGACCGCGACCTGCTTCAAGGCCTCAGGATAAGCTGGACGCCAGGATCGACCGGCCATCGAAGTCCTCGCCTCCGGAAACGCCTCTCGAACCCATGCCGTCAAAGTTCCACGACCGGGATAACCCAACGCTCTCATCGTTGAAGAGATACAGCGATCGTGAGTGCGGTAGTGCTCAAGTGCCACCTGCTTCTGGGCCTCGGAAAACTTCGGCGCGCGACCCACAGAACGAACCCGCAGGTCTTGGTGCTGCTCGTATTCGCGGTACCAGTTCCTCAGCGCATTCTTGGTCGGATAACCCAATTGGCGGATCGTCGCCTTAACCCGCTTGCCGAGCTTAATATACAGCTCGACCGCGCGAATTCTGTCTGTATGGGAATACATGAACTACCTCCTGGTGGTCCAAGTTTTCGTCCGCATCCCCGCCGGGTCAGCTCTCAGCGGCAATCAACACTGTCGCGAAACTCACTCGCAAAAGTCAGAGTTTCGCGACAGACATTTGCGACAGAATTACGCCGCGAGTGACATGCTCTCGGCTTTACGCTCTACGAGCGCCCAAATGTGGCCGAAAGGGTCGAAGATCGAGGCCACGCGACGACCGATCATGTCAGTCTGGATTTCGTCGCGGATCACAGCTCCGGCTGAAAGGGCGCGTTGCATCACATCTTCAATGTTGCCAACCTTGAGCTGGAAAATCGTGCTGACCGCTCCCGGCTCTTTCGGGAAGAACGGGCCGCCGTAGGATGTAGACTTTTCGCGATTGGGGTTGGAGCCGGCGACCCATATCAGGAGATTTCCAAACCGCATTTCGACAGCCGCCAGAACGCCATCGATGTCATTAGTGTTCTCTTCATGCGCACCAAAAGCAGCGGCATAGAAGTTGGCGGCCTCTCTCTCCCGCCCATGTTCAACAAACAAAGAAAACTCGACGCTGATATCTTCTGTCATCTTGGCTCCTCGCTCGATCTGAATCACCTCTTCAGCATACCGCGAACTTTGCCGAACCAATGGCATCGGACGAGAAGTTGCTGAATTCAGGATTTCCACGACAAATGATATCACGGCATGAGCTCTGCCTGAACCTCGCCCAACAACGCCATAGCACCCAGCCGACCCAATTCATCAGAGCATTTGGCACTCTTGCCGTAGCAGCAGAATGCAACCGTTACCCTTTCTGAAACCGGCCCGATGCAGGGCAGCCCGGTATCACCAAAGGTAGTCATGCAGGGCACCAACCAGGACTCCCAATGTTCGGCTTCACATCACAAGATGGCCGTCACCGTGGGGATACCCCTCATCCAAGTAGCATCTCTTTGCTGTTTGACTGTCTCTCAACTGTCATGATTTTCGCGGAAATGCTGCTAGTGTGCGTACAAGGCGACCGGGCGTTCGTTCAATTGAGCCTCGGTAGAAACTCATTTGAATCCAGTGGACTAGATGCAAGAAACAAGACAGACCCAGCCATTGTTGCTCGACATGATCTACGCTGCGATCAATTCCGCGCCAACGGCGCTTGCGCGGGTTGCGCTTTACATCGCACAAGATCCTGAGATTATTCTATCGCTCTCCGTAGCGGATCTCGCACGCAATACGGGTAGCGGGCCGGCCTCAATCGTAAGGTTCTGCCGGACGCTCGGATTTTCCGGATTTCGGGATTTTAAGATCGCACTTAGTGGAGAGATAGAGAGAGGGAGGATTCTCAATCTTGCCCAACGAACGGCACCTGAGGATATCTACCTCCCCCCGAAACTTGCGGTGTTGAGCACGGCTCTGCAGAATTCAATCGCTGCGTCAGCGCGTATGCTCGATGAGTCCCAAATTACGGGTCTTGCGATACGAGTTCGAGCTGCCCGGCGTATCGAAGTGTTCGGAATGGGACCATCATCAGTGTGCGCTGATATTTTGGCAATGCGCCTTATCTGGTTAGGGTTTCCGGTTCACTCCCCCAGCTCGGCAAGCTTATCGCATGGGCTCGCGCGAACATTGGACAATTCAAGCCTTGCGATAGGAATTTCGTCTTCAGGCGTCACTGACGAAACCAAGGACTTCCTCTCGATCGCGCGCAAAACGGGCGCACACACGATGGCGATTACGACCCGCTCTGACTGTCCGGTTGCGCAGAACGCCGAGGAAGTAATCGTGGTGACCACAGCGGGAGCATGGCCTGAGGCGGGTTCGGCGATGCACGTACCATCAATAGTGCTGTTAAGTGAATACCTATCGCTCTGCCTTCAGCAGTTGGAATCACGATAGGATCGCATCAGTCCTCTTCCTCCTGCCGTCTGCACCTTGACATAGGCTGGAATAAAGTTCCAAACGTCATAAATCTGAAACTTGGTTCCGATATCTCGTGCTCACCAAAGAAGAGTATGAGGACACAATGGGCGCGACACTCAGTATTTGCGATCTGACAAAGGCTTTTGGGCAAACCCACGTTCTTAGCCAAATTTGCCTTGATGTGCAGGCCGGATCGTTCGTTTCACTATTGGGTCCGTCCGGTTGCGGAAAATCCACTCTCTTACGCATCATTGCAGGATTTGAAGCTCAAGATCAGGGGATGGTCTCGGTGAACGGCCACTCGATCGACCACCTGCCTCCCCGTGCACGTAATCTTGCGATGGTATTCCAGAGCTATGCGCTCTACCCCCACATGACCGTAGGAGAGAATATATCGCTACCCCTTGAGATGGACCGTCTTTCTACGTTTCAGCGTCTCCCACTTCTCGGCAGGTGCACGCCTGGGCAACGGATGCTGATGGCGGACATAACTGAGGAGGTGCGGAAAGTGGCCTCCATTGCTGAGATCGACCACTTGCTCGACCGCCGGCCCGCGCAGCTTTCAGGAGGTCAACGACAACGTGTCGCGCTTGCCCGCGCCATGGTGAGGGCACCGGGATTATTCCTTATGGACGAACCGCTATCGAACCTGGACGCCAAATTGCGTGTGACCATGCGCAGCGAACTGGTGGCCATGAACAAGCGTCTCGATGCGACAGTCCTCTATGTGACGCACGACCAGACTGAGGCGATGACCATGTCCGATCGAATCGCATTGATGATGGGCGGCCAGATTCTTCAATATGACACTCCTGAGGCAATCTATACCGCTCCCGCACACATAGACGTGGCGAGGTTTATCGGTCACCCGTCAATCAACTGCATCCCGGCGCTGAACGACGCGGGCGTGGTCATTGCAGAGGCGGAGCGGTGCAACATACGAACTGCGGAGCGCGAACAGAAGATAACTTTGGGCATCAGGCCAGAGGCATTTGCCCTGCGACCGGCCCCGACCGCCAAGGCAGTTCTCGGGATTCCAGTCAGCCTTGATCGCGTAGAGCTACTTGGACCAGAGGTGCTCCTCTGGTGCACAGCCAAGCGGACAGGGCGAGTTCTCGTTGCCCAGGCGCGCGCAGCGGACCATCGTGCGATGGTGGAATCGGGGCTGCTAACGGGCTCACTTTGGCTTGAGGCATATGGTTCCGGTCTTCACCTCTTCGATCCCAGCGGGAAAGCCATTCCGATCACAAATGCGCTAGGAACCGAGATAAAGGCCCCGCTGGCAGCTGTATCATGACCGCAATCAGTCAATATACCGTAGGTAGCCACGGAGCTATAGCGGCCAGGGCTAAGTCAGAACAAATGGCCCTTTGGTGCATTGGACCGGCAGTCGTTTTGATTGCTGTCACGACCATTGCGCCGTTCGCCGCCGTTCTCGCTTTTAGCTTTACCGACTATGAGTTGGGCAATGTCGGTCTGAATTGGGTCGGATTAGCGAATTTTTCCAAAGCGCTGAGAGATCCGGAGGTGAGGCAGGCTGTGACGAACACCTTCCTGTTCGCCGGCATGGTTGTCCCAACAACTGTGGTCCTCGCGTTATTCTTCGCACTGCTCGTGAATTCTAGGACCGTTACACGCCGGTTTTATGAGCTGGTTTTCTTTTTGCCAATCACCGCGACCATGCCCGTCATGTCGCTTGTATGGAGCTTTATCCTCCACGATCGGATCGGGCCCATAGCCGCACTTCTTCAGTACTTTGAGCTTCCCGCAATAGGCTTCTTTTCCGATCCTGATTTCGCGTTAGGGAGCATCGCTCTTATCGCAATTTGGCAGCACACCTGCTTCTGTTTCATCATTTTCCTTGCTGGATTGACCACAATTCCAAAGGAAATGTACGAGGCGGCCGCTTTGGATGGCGCGGACCGGGGATGGGAGAAGTTCAGGCGCATCACCTGGCCTCAGCTCGCTCCGACTACTTTGGTTGCCGCGCTTCTAACAACGATACGCACCTTCCAAGTTTTTGAATTGGTGGTCGTCCTTACCTCAGGAGGTCCTGCGGGCCGCTCCCAAGTCATTCTCTATAAGACCTATCTGGAAGCATTCTCCTACCTTAGGATCGGCTATGGCAGCGCTCTTACCCTGATATTCGTCGCGATGGTCTGCGCGATCTCTCTCGTGCAGTTCAGAATTGCAAGAAGGCAGCAGGCAGCATGAATCGTGGAAGCTTGAAACCCGCTATTTTTGCACACGTGGTTCTTTCAATCGGTGTGGTCTATTCAATATTTCCGTTTTTCTGGATGATAATAACGTCGCTGCGGTCATCCGGTGACGCGTTTAACAGCGACTCCTTACTCTGGCCTACAAAATGGGACGTTGTTTACAATTACACCCAAGCGCTGCTGACGACGCCTCTACCACGGTTCTTGGCAAACGGTGTGTTTGTGTGCGGCGTGATACTGCTTCTGCAGATCGCCACAGCGCTCCCCTGCGCTTATGCTATCGCGAAACTATCTTTCCGCGGCAGGACGTTTTTGACGGCGACGGTAATTTGCTGTCTCGCAATACCTTTTCAAGCCGTCGCTTTGCCGCTCTTCGTGGGATTGGCTCAGCTGGATCTTCTGAACTCGTATTTCGCGTTGATCTCTCCTTTTGCCGTATCCGTCTTTGCAATCCTGATCCTTGCGCAATATCTGCGCGGATATCCAGACGAGATCATTGAAGCCGCTCGCCTCGATGGGCTTTCGGAAAAAGGAATCCTTTGGCGACTAATTTTGCCCGCAAGCAAGCCTGCCATAGCTGCCTTCGCGATCTTCTCTGTCTCGGCCCATTGGAATGATCTTTATTGGCCATTGATCGTGGTCACCGAGCCAGATCTCGCGCCGCCGACGCTTGGCGTTTTGTTCTTTCGCAGCGAAGAGAGTGGGGATCAGACCGGTCCTCTGATGGCCGCTGCAACGATCGTGACCCTGCCGCTCGTTGTGTTCTTCCTTGCCGCTCAGCGCCGCTTTGTTCAAGGCATCACCATGACGGGCGTGAAATAGCTGTCCGATTAGACACGGTCCGGTGTTCCCACGCTCCGGCCTTAACATATCCGCAAAAATTCTATCAACGGAGTGATCAAAATGCCTATCGTATCGAACATGCCAAAGGCGGCACTCATTGCCATAGCTTTGGGCTGCGCCAGCCTGGGTTCGCCACTCTCCGCAATGGCCGAAGACGTCACCCTTGATGTGATGTATCCTTGGCCGGAGTCGAAAAGTTTCCACGAGCCTCTTGCGCAATCATTCATGGCGGCGAATCCGGATATTAAGATCAAGTTTCGGTTGTCGCCACCCGACTACACGGAAGCGACATTGGCAATCGCTCGCGGTGCGCTGACTGGCGATCTTCCAGACGTCTATTTCTCGGGCTACAGCGAGTTGAACGCTATGGTCGAAACGCTGTCCAAGCGAAAGCAGGCCGTCCCTTTGACGCCCTTCATACAAGCGGAAGGTTCAGAGTGGATCTCCGAGAATTTCGGGCAGGCGCTTCTTGCGCTCGGACAGGTCGACGGCACGCAATATGCAATCCCCTTCAATGCCTCGACCCCGATCATCTACTTCAATGCAGACTTGGTCAAACATGCAGGGCACGATCCTGATGCCTTTCCCAAGGATTGGGATGGACTGATCAAGCTCGCGCACGACATCGGTGCATTGGGTAACGGAATAAGCGGGATGGACTTTTCGGTCGGAGCAATCGAATCCGATTGGGATTGGCAGGCAACCGTCCTCAGCTACGGTGGCGAAATGGTCAGCGCAGACGGGAGAACTGTCGGTTTCGACAACCAGATCGGCCTTAGTGCCATGAAGTTGCTGCAGCGGATCGCGAATGACACCAAAATGAATGTCGCGGCGAAGGCAAGTGCATACCAACAGCAGTTCTTTGCCGGAAAACTCGGGTTCTTCGTGACGTCGCCGTCAAGCGTCGCAAACTTCACCAAAACGGTCGGCGGCCGTTTCGAGATGAGAACCGCAACCTTCCCGATTGCCGCCAAAAACGGCGGTTTGCCGACGGGCGGAAATGCAGTTGCAATTACAGCAAAAGACCAAAAACATCGGGATGCCGCGTGGAAGTACGTCAAATTCGTTACAGGTCCGGAGTCGCAGGCCTTCGTCGCCAGGTCGACAGGCTATATGCCGACCAACCTCAAAGCCGGCGATACGCTAAAAGAATTCTACGTCCAGAATCCGACTTATGCCACCGCGTTCAAGCAGGTTGGCTTTGCCCGTCCCTGGTATAGCTATCCTCGCGGCAACAGCAAGGAAATCTGGGCTGCTCAGCGCCAGGTGTTCGATCAACTTCAACGTGGGAGCATCACACCGGAAGATGGCCTGAAGCGGCTTGTCGATGCGACAAATTCCCTCCTTCAGAACTAGATCCTGCACCTCGCTGATGAGGCCCGGCTTCTTGAGCTGGGCCGAAAGGAACGTAATCATGCAAAAAATCATCCAACTGACCGATCCTCACCTTGTCGCGCCGGGCAATACCTTGTTCGGATTGGATCCTGCACATCGGTTGCGCGACACGCTGGCTCATATAAGCTCGGAGCACCCGGATAGCGCTGCTATTCTCATTACGGGAGATCTGACCGACACTGGAGAGCCAGAAGCCTACAAGCTCCTGCAGAAGATACTCACCGATGTCGCTCTTCCGGTCCATTTGACCCTGGGAAACCATGACAGCCGCAGTGCGTACCGAAATGTCTTCGGCGGACACGGTTTCGTCCAAGAGGTCATCGACCTGAAGGGCTGGCGGATCATTTTACTCGACACAAATGACGAGGACAGTGACTGCGGCTCACTCGATGGTGGCCGGTTGGAATGGCTGGATGAGCAGCTTGTCAGATCGGTCGATGTTCCGGTTGTCATCGCCATGCACCACACACCCAGCAACTTCCACGCCCCCTTTTTCGGCCCGGAAGACGATATGAAGGATCCAGAGGGCTTTCTGCGTGTCATCGGCAAGCACAAGACGGCCCGGCACATGCTTTTCGGCCACCGGCACCTCACGGCGGCCGGAAGCTTTGGTGGCGTTCCGTTCACCGCAAGCCGTGGTACGGCCCACCACATCGCCCTCGACTTCCAGCAATACGGACGATCAACCCTTGTTGCGGCGGCACCGTCCTACGATGTGATTTTCCTTGGTGACGAGAATGTCATCGTGCACTCCCATCATGGGCTTGAAAGCTATCAGGCAATCCGTCCCGGAGATCCGAAAAATGAACTTTATGCCGTCGCGTAGCCTGGTCGGCTCTTGCCCTCCAAAACTTGTCATTTTTGACTTTGATGGAACGCTTGCCGAAACGGAAATCCTTGTGGCCGAAATCATTTCGGCTAAACTTACCCTTCTTGGGTTCGATGTCGCAGCGCATGCCGTCTCGTCGGCATTGTCAGGAGCGGCCAAGGAACAGGATCAGCCTCTTTTAGAGGCGCTTATAGGCAGCCGGCTGCCAGAGGGCTTTATAGAGGATGTTCGCATCGATTGGCGAGCCGCCATATCCAGTGGGGTGGTTCCGACCCGGGGCGCGGTAGACGCGCTGGAAGGTCTTCCGATTCCCTATTGCATTGCATCGAACGCCTCTCGCCCCGATCTGATCCACCGAATGAGATCGGCTGGGCTTCTGCGCCTGGTCGGGCCGCGATTTTTTTCATCGGACGACGTCGGTTTACGGAAGCCAGACCCTTCGGTTTTTCTTCTCGCAGCAGAAGTAATGGGCGTTGAGCCGGATGAATGCCTGATTATCGAAGATAGCACCGTCGGGCTTGAAGCGGCCCGACGCGCCCACATGCGCAGTTGCGCGTTCGTGGGAGGTAAACATCATTCTCCCCAAATGCAGGGGGAGTTGAGAATGTTTGGCCCGGACCTTGTCATTTCAGACCTCAGCGAGCTCAAACTGCTTTTAACTGAGATATGTGGTTCGAGCGCTTTCGGTCATCCAGCATCGCTCTGATCACAGCTTCTGCCGTCTCCTGATCAACCACTTTTCCTGTGTCGGACAGCGTTTGCCTTAAACTGACGTCGGCGGCTTGGAGCTCGAGTTCATCATGCTGGAGGCCTGCTTGGGATGCGATATACGCGAGTGTCCCAAGACTATGCTTGCCGCTGAGAACGACGGACACATTCTGTCCGACATCGCCGGGGTTGAAGGGAAGATACGCAGATTGATTGTTCAATGGCCCAAGTTGCTCGAATGAAAAGCTGTGCCGCCCAATGACCCGTTGGAAGGAGGGAAAGGTGATCCCGAGGCCGCTTGCCACCTTCTCGGAGATGGCGGAGATATTTGACAGATCCCTATCACTATCTCCGAACAAAAATTTCGCGACGGCGAGAGCGTCGAGGATGTTGATGTTTCCACCTCGTTCCCCGACTCCCAAGAACGTCCCTGAAATCCATGTCGCCCCCGCTTCGGCTCCGGCTATGCCATTAGCCAACGCTAACCCGAACATGTCGTGACAATGCATTTCAATCTGAGCGCCGGGAACTGCCTCAAGAAGCCCTTTGATGCGGGAGAAAGTCTGGACTGGCAAACTGCGGGAGACGGACTCCGCGTATCGAAACTTTTGAGCTCCGCCTGAATGCACTATGGCAAGATATTCCTGCAGATAATTGATATCCGCAGACGGCGAATCCTCGCCAGTTGCGACGACGTATAATCCGACCTCGGCGGCGAGTTCCAATGTTGTTGATATGAGGTCGAAGCGATACTGCCAGTCCGCTGACGGAAGTTTGATTTGCGCAAACTTTTCGGATGCCGGGATCGATACAATAACGCCGTCCACGCCCAGAGCCTTTATCTTCTCCAAATCGGCTCGGATCGTTGAAGGGTTTTTCGGCCCGTAGAATGTCGCTACCGGAGTGCGAAGTTTCAGCCGCCTCAAGAGTAACGCATCGGACTCGTAGGAAAATGGGTCTCCTACTTCGAGCTCGTCTAGATCGAGTTGATCCAATAGGTCCGCGAGCATCGAGCAATCCAGGGCCGCAGTGTTGACGAACGCCGAACCGACGTAATCCCGTAAAGTACAGTCGCTTATTTTCATGATGCTATCCTCCTTTGGTCCGCGCTTGTATGTTTCAGCCGGTTCATCTGCCCAATGCGCGTTGGGCTGCTTACGAGGGCTCACTCAAACGAGCCTCGGATGGTCGCGCCCGTCGATGCCTTGCCTGTTGCAGAACCCACGCACCGGACAAAACGATAAAACCACCCCCTATTGATGTCGCAGCGCTAGGCCAGGTGCCGAAGATCAGGATGCTTGACAGCGTCGCAAACACGATCTGGGTGTAGACGATGGGGGCGAGGACCGACGCCTCAGTGAAACGGTGAGCGGCAGCGACGAGGGTGTGGGCGATAGCTCCGAAGATTCCAACCAGGGCAAGGATGACCCATTCGTAGGGAGTAGCTGGCCACGCTAAGAAAGTGGCCGCGAACGGAAGCAGAAGCACCACTCCTAGCGCGCTTGACCAACATTGCATCGCGGCCATGCCATCGACCCCGGATAGCATCCGGGTGAGGATATAATACAGGGAGCCGCAAGCCATCACGCATAGGCTCAGAATCAGGGCGGGATGGAAGTCTCCTTCCCAAGGCTGAAAAACTATGAGAACGCCAAGAAAACCTAAGCAAACTGCAAGGATCCTGGCGAGATCGACATGTTCTTTGAGAAGCGGGACAGCCAATACCGTCACCAGTATCGGGCCTGCAAAGGAGACCGTTGTCGTGACCGTGATAGGAAGGTATTTCAATGCGACGACATTAGCGATTGTCGCGCAAAGCAGGCAGCTTGAGCGTAGAAACTGTTTTCCCGGATCTACTGTGGCGAATATCGAAAATCCGCGCGTAGGCAAGTAATAGATCACAGATGCAAGAAAATGCACTAAATATCGCACGAAAACGATCTGAAGGACCGGCGTGCCAATGACTGTCAACCACTTGGCCGACGTGTCGGTTCCGATAAAAAATACTTGAGCCGCCACCATCAATGTAATTCCGGTCAAGGCTCGTTGACCTATATAATTTGCGTTGGGCATTAGGCACCTCGGAATTCGACCACAAGGGCAAGCTCTCAATTTCAGGCGTGTAGCGACACTCCTGTTCCGGAGCTTCGATCGGCGAATTCATTCAACTCGCCGGTTTGCATGATATCTTCGATGAAAGCTGCGGTCCGTAGCGCCAGCGCGCAGATCGTGAGTGTAGGATTGGCTGTTGAGCCTGTCGGGAAAACAGAGCTTCCGACGATGAAGAGGTTTGGGTGGCCATGTGCGCGGCAGTTCGGGTCGACGACCGAATCCCTGGATTCCAGCCCCATCACGGTCGTTCCCATTATATGGCTTCCCGCTGGATCGGGCTCCAGGGGCGCGTCCTGCATGTGAAGGAAGGTCTCATCTTGGCGGCAGCCAAGCGCGTCAAATATCGCCTTATGCAGTAGAGTCGCCGCGGCGATACCATCCCGCTCATATTGGCCAATCCTGAAGTTGATTTCAGCGCGAGGCGAGCCCCATTCGTCTTTTAACCCGGGGGACAAAGAAACGCGGTTCTCTTTAATAGGCAAAACCTCAAGGACACTTTGAAGGGCGAACTGGCGAGGAACCATGTCCACAAGAGCGGAACGAAGCATCCTGCCACTCAGATGCCGGCGTCCAACGAGATCCAGCAACGTTCCTTCAAGAAATTTTCCCGTATTGCCGAGTGGAGCGCTGTTCGCAATCCGCCACCCGTCGTTTCGAAATGCGGTGCGGAACGCCGCCCTATTTCGGCGAAAGCCTCCGTCTCGGAGCACCTCTATCCCTGACGTCGACTGCGGTCCACGATAAGGAAAGACTGGCTCGCAAAGCAGGGCGCACGAGTACTTCTGCGGGTGATCCATGAGATGGCAACCGACATTGCCGCTCTCATTTGCAATGCCGCCGGGGTACCTTTTGTTTGACTGTAGAAGGAGCTTCGGCGTTTCTATGCCATTGGCTGCGAGAACGAAAATTCTCGCTTGCACGGCTTCGACAGAACCGTCCGGCATCCTAAAAATTGCGGAGGTGACACGGCCGTGCGCAGCTGTTTCGAGCTCCGTGACCGTCGCGTTCTCAAATAAATCGGCTCCAGAAAGCAATGCCTGTCGCAGATGGATAAGCGGATCATATTTTGCGCCGACCGGGCACAGCGGCACGCAAGATGCGTATCCTTCGCACTGCGAGCGGCCGTTGTAACCTTCCACCGAGTTACGGGCTTGGGGGGTGCTGACGACTCGAACAGCCTTACCTTCAAAGCTAAGATGGCCAATTTGGCCAGCAACATATCGGTCTGAATAGCTTTGCGCGATCGGCGGCATTGGAAACGGCCTGCTCCGATAGGCCCCGAGGCTGGCATCAGCATCCGGTTCGCCAGCTACGCCAAGATGTTCTTCTGCTAAACAATACCACGGCTCAATATCGTCATACGATATTGGCCAGTCTCGTCCCCGACCGAAAGCCGATCGCATACGGAAGTCGTTTGGTGACATGCGCAGCGCCGTTCCTAGCCAGGCCAGTCCCGTACCCCCCACAATCCGCAGGTAATCACCCGCGAATTGGCTGTCTTGTGGATGACGAATGCTTGAGTACGGCTTCGTCTTCCATCCCTGTTCCCCAGCCGGAAGCTGTTGCTCATACGGGGCAAAAACCTCCTCCTCATCCGATTTGGCGAAAGCTTCGCGGAGCTTCTGCCTCACCCCACGCGAATCTTCGAAGGAACTGCCTGCTTCGATAATCGCAACAGATAATCCCTTCGCCGCCAGCTTGCTGGCAACCAGCGTGCCGGCGAAGCCCGAGCCGATTATCGCGACGTCGTATGCGAAAGTGGTCATATCTTGCCTCGTTCTGCGATTTCTGGAACATGACTGGTGGAGGACTGTTGTGCCCAATCACCGTATGTGCCTGTGCCACGTGTCATTGGCGCATGGGTTCCAATCGTAGGCCAAACCAACGCTGTCTCGTGTTGGCGCCAACCACACCGCTTCCAGCGACTGCCGACACGAATAGCACCGGTATAAAACAGGTAGACAATCTGGCAGGCAGTAATGAAAAGTGAGGTTTCTTCAATCCAGTCGAGGAAAGTTTCGTCGGGGCTCGAGGGTCGTTTATCTTCCTTGAAAACGCGATAGGCCACGGTCAAGGTCCCGAGATCCCCCACGCTAGCTGCTTCACTCTGTAGAAGAGCAAGGTTTTCAGCAACGAGATCAGCGGAAATGCGGTCGTATCCAGTAAGCTCTTCAACGAGCGTTTGAAAAAGGCCAAAATCGACTCCCCGCATGCCCACCATAATCCCGAGGCCGGAAAGATTGGTCGCAAACTTGATCGGTTCAATTTCAGACTGCAGAAGTGCCGATTTGTGGAACAGAGAAATCAGATCGTCCTTGTGCTTGACCTGATGATCTTCCGCATACATTTGCATCTTGCGGTCGATAACGTCCGCATAGCTTGCTCGCACTCCCAGCAATGGATCATTGATAACAGTGACGGGCCGCTTCTGCT
The DNA here is from genome assembly GCF_003031125.1 of Agrobacterium sp. LAD9. Classification (NCBI taxonomy): domain Bacteria; kingdom Pseudomonadati; phylum Pseudomonadota; class Alphaproteobacteria; order Hyphomicrobiales; family Rhizobiaceae; genus Agrobacterium; species Agrobacterium sp. LAD9. Next base: position 29,777 of record NZ_PHGS01000013.1, read on the forward strand.
CGAGAACCCAGTTTATCGTCAGGGACACGCCCGCATTGGCAAAAACCCTCTCTCGCTCTGTCTCACTCTCTTGATCGAAAATGATAAAGTACCCGGCCGCCAATAGTACTTCAGTGTCCTTAATCACGGATTCTGCGAAAGCCGCCGTGCTGACATGATGGACGTCGATATCATTTGGGATCCGATCGATGAACGCGGCTAGCACGCTGCTGCCAGCCACCCAACTTTCCTGCGATCTGTTGGAACGAAGTGAGGCGAAGGCCCAATGCATCAATTCCGAAATCATTGCGCGGCCTCCTTCCTTATAGAAAAAAGCCGATAGGTAACGTTGACATGCGCGTAACTGCCGGACGCCAATAATTCGGACGTGAGCGCGTTCACCGAGACGATTTCCTTGAGAAGATCGTCGCGCGCATTGGTGCCAAAACCGAGGAGTATGCACCCTGCATCAGCGAGGAATTGTGGGCCTTCTGAAAGAAACCGTCTGAGCAAGCTATAGCCCGGATCGATTGCCCCCCGTTCCAGCGGGTGAACATACTCATACTCCGCCGGAGCAAAATTCGACGGATAATTCCAAAATATTATATCGAATTTCCGACAGGCTGGAATACTGCTAAATATATCACTTTCAACGACTTCTATATTGGTGATTCCGTTTCTTGCTGCATTCTCCAGCGTGTTTGCAACGGCCTTTGGATTAACATCGCAAGCTACCAGCGACCGGGCGCCGTTCTTCGCCAGATAAAGTCCGGGAAGGCCAAATCCGCACCCAATCTCCAGGATCGTTTTATCGTCCATTGGCGGGAAATTCTCCGTAAGCCACCGCCAGCTCTGAAAATTCTCTGGTGGGAAGACCCCCTCATGCACAGTTAGATCAAGACCAAATTCCCGCATTGAAAGCGGAAACGTGCACTGTTGGCTTGCCTCCAGCGTCGCTCTGATCCTATCGAGGTCGATCATCCTCTTGCCTTTCTGGATCCACGCGCGGGCGACGCGAATGGTGCGCCGCCACTGCCGGGGCTTGGTCGTGCGCTGGTGATGAATCTGAATCCAACAGCGCGCTCCAAAGCGGCATCGAAAACAGTCCGGCTTCAAGTATCAGCCGGTCCCAGGCCGAGAGGACCGGCCCGCGCCTCAAGAGCGCTTCGAGCCCCTCGGCTTCGCCCCGGAAGTAATCCTGGATCGCGGGAAGCGTATCCATCTTCTCTGCAAGGAGATACGCGCGGCGATAACAGAAGCGAGCGTGCTCTATAGCGTCACCGTCTTTCTCGCCATCCGACGCGCTCGCGGTCCGATTGTCGCCGAGAACATCAAGCAGGACACGAAATGATGAATGCGAAATGCGACCGGAGGCGGCTGCCAACCATCCCGTGTCCACATCTCCAGCCATCTGTTGTCGTAGGATTTTCAGCTCAGCTTCCATTATTGCGTTGTCATCGCTAACGTGGATGAGATTGGTCACCGGATTGTCGCAAAAGAAGCGGCCTCGGACAGTGCCGCGTGCCGCGCGCGCAGGCTGAGTGTTTCCTTTCAGTTTCTGCAATCGCTCCAGCGCGTTTGGGCCGCTCCAGATGGTGGCACAAGCCGGGCGCATGTCGAAGAGGTCCAAGACCAGCCGCCAATGCTCTCCACCTGTGGAGCCCGTGAGAGAATAGAAAGAGGCGATCGAAGCGCGGCTGTGAATCGAGAAAAATCGCCTGGCGATCTCCAAACCTGTTTCCCTTCTAATGAAGTCGTCAAGCGAAGCGCTGAGGCCAGACATTCCAACCTCGGGGCCGTAAACCGTCAAGCCGTCGTTGGACATCACGCGGCTCCCGATGCCACTATTTGGACAGGCATTTTGTTGCTTATGCCAACAGTGATGGTCGTTGCCGTAACGCGTTTTCTTTCAAGCCAGGCGGTCAACCTTTGTGGATAGGCGCCGTTGATTACAACACCAGGCACGCCGCGCTTCGCCATGAAATTCGCCGCACAGGCGTCAATTGAAGTGTGCCCGAGCTCTGCCAGATCGTGAGCGTCAATCTGTTCTATCAGGGCGGCTGGATCTTTCGTTGCTGCACCGCGGTAAACCCCGTCAACATCGGTCAGGATCGCGAGATAAGGCGTGGACGTGATCCATGCAATCCAGGCCGCAACGGCATCAGAGGTGATGTCCCAGCTCCATTCAACTGGGTCCATCGTAAACAGCGCCCGAGACGGAAGCAGCACGGGAACCTTGCCATTCTTCGCCAGAGTTCTGCACTCGCCGAGGGCGGAAGACGCAACCAGCTTTGACGAAAATGCTCGGTCGGCCAGTAGGTATCCCGTTTGATCCTGCGCGAGCGCGCACGCGTGGTGGGCCGTAAAAGACTCGAGCGGGTGAGATGCATCGATTGCCTCGATCGCTTTGTCGGGGATGCCTCCACCAGGAACAATCAAAATGCGATGGCCTTGGTCCGTCACCCGCTCAATCTCGGCGAGAGCTGCCTTGCATATGACGGGGTCACGCATCAGGCTTCCGCCGAATTTTACAACAACGGAGAAGCCATAGGAAGGAAAGCCTCTTAAAACGTCCTGCATTTCCAAACCCTCTTCAGTTTAGGCTGCGGCGACGCCATCCGGAATCTTCGAGATGAGGTTTGGCAGCGCCGCCCAGATCTTGTGAAAAGCGGCCGCATAAAGCTTCATGACGCCGGCATCGTTTGGCGGTGCGATCTCTGACACATAAAACATTGTGTCGAGCAGCCTCATGGCGTTGGGAAAATCCGCCTTCGACCATTTTCCTCGGACGTCGGGTAGATACTCAAAGACTGGTTTTGTGAGCCATACCCAGATCGGAACGCCTTCAGCCTGAAGGAGCTTGATGATGAAGTCTCTAGCAACCGGACCGGACGGAAATCCGAGCTGCTCCGGTTCGATTCGCAGTGGAAAGTTGAGCATCGACTGATGACGATCCGAAGGGTCGAACAGAGGAGCCAAGCCTGGGAGCTGGCCAATCTCCCGCCACAGGAGGAGGGCGTTGTTCCTGCGCTTTTCCAGCTGCTGGTCGAGATGCTTCAAACGATAGTTGGCGATCGCCGCAGAGAATACGTTGGGGCGGTAATTGTAGCCCTTCGAGTTCGGGGAGAAAATCCTTGCTCCATTTCGAGACGAACTCGTTAAGGACACCTCATCGACGTGATCGATGAGGTTCAGGTCCCTTGTAAGAACAAACCCGAGTTCACCCGCCCCCAGGTGCTTTGCTCCATTTCCAGAAAGAGCAAGCACATCGGTATCCAGATGCGATCCACCGACAATGCCTCTCACTGCCCCGATTGATTGGCACACGTCGTCGATCAGCGCGATACCTTTTCCTCTCGCTGCAGCCCGAAGATCTGGGACTATAATATTGTTGCCGAACAGATGCGTAGTCAGCACTCCTGCGACATCAGGATCAAGAACGGTTGATGCCGACTTTTCGTCTATTCCGGCCAAACGCGGTTCGACATCGACAAAAACCGGCTCAAGGCCGCTTATGGAGATTGGGCCAACAGCGCCCGGCCAGTTAAGCGCAGAGGTCACGACGCGGCGACCGCGGTCCTTGAAATAGTCCAGCGCAACGTGAACGGCTGCAGTCCCACTACCGACGGCGCGGACAGACAGGCCTCCCGACCATTCCGTCAGCCTTCCCTCAAGTTCGGTCACCAACGGATGGTTTACCCGATGATACTTGCCGCTTTCGACGACGCTGGCAAGCGCCTTCAGATGCTTTCGCTTGGCAGCAGGCCAGGGCGTAACCCGGCCAGGCGAGATGACCGGCGTTCCACCGAAGAGGGCTACTGATGTATCAATGAAACGAGGACTCCTGGCGCTAGCATCAGAAGCTATGCTTACATGCTTGTTCATCGGAACCTCCAGGCCACGGGTCTTCCGCAGGACGCAGACAATCTGATCCCCGAAGCTCAATAGGATATCTATTTTGGCGTTGTAGTCGTTCGCGGCGGGACTAAGCGATGCCTGAAAAGAAGCCTTGCTGCCCGTTGTCATGCCTTCTTCATAAAACTCAGGTTCGATGAAAACATGAGGCAAAGCAAGAATATTCTACAGTATAATCAAAGTATACTGAGGAATATCAGAAAAATACTCGATACCTCAGGTCGCGGAGGCGTAAATGGCTTGTTGGAACAATGACTTGCAGGAACAATAGCTAGCCAAAAATATGCGAGTATATTCCGAATATAACCAACAGCACCCGTCGGCACAGTCTTTCAGGCAGCGCGGCAGACCCGAGCCTCCAGTAGCAAAAAGAGGAAGAGTTTGCCAACAGACGATCGGGAAACAAATCAGGCCGACTACCGGTGTAGCCGGGCCACCAGCAGTTTGATGCGTCATTTCGAAAGCGTCAGGAAGTCGAAGGACACTTGTTTCGGAGAATAAGGTTGCACCATCTCAAGACAGGGGAATAATGCTTATGCAAGATATCTCCCTAGAAAACAGTGGGTCCATGTACCACTGGATTTCTTCTGCGAAGGGACTGGGCATGGAATTACCGCGAGACTGTTCCTCGCCAAACGACTTGATGGCACTTCGAGAGCAATTCGATTTTGGCCACACAATCATGACACACGCGGTGCGACAGGGTATCGCATCATTTACCTTTGCAGGGCTCCGCGTGCCCGCAGTCTTGAACGGCACGGCCGCCACCAATGATATTTCGCAAGTTGTACTCAGTCCTTTAGAGGTTGTGGTTTTTCAGGAACACCTTCACGATCGAATTACAATGCTTGCGAGAAACAATCGCATGCTTCGCGAAATCTGGGCCTTCAATGAACGCTCGCGCTGTTTTCGAGAATTCGAACTGACGTCCACACGAACAGCATGTGAGGTCATCATCCAAACTGCTGACGTCGTGGCGGCATTGCGTGGCGGGTCCGAGAATATGGTGATTGACGCCCTTGAGCGAAACCTTGCCTACCGCCTTAATAGGCTGGAGGTACTTTTATCCCAGCTGGTGAGGGCCCAAGCCGGGCCATGAGGCTCGCGGTTCACAGGCGAGTGCTCAATCGGGAGTAGCTTCTTGTTCGATCACGCGGTTAACGACAGAAATGTGACTATGCAACCTACGCGGCGCGTATTATGCTGGGGACGTTGGCCTCGGGTGGCGGAGCGGTGACATTCAAAGTCCCGCATCAGCGCGCAAATTGGGCTCTGACCTTGGTGTCGGGGGCAGTGCATGTCCATTATGACGGGAGCAATGGCGACTTGCCACGCGCGAACGAGAGGGAACTTATGTTCACGCACCATGACGATGACATAGACGATAGGGGAGGGGCGGACCGGTTTAAGGCCATGCAGGCTTATAGCCGGTTAAAGAGCCTTCTCGTGGCCCAGAGAGTGCCGCCTCACACAAAGCTCGACGCTGGCGTGCTCTGCCGCTATTTGAACGTGAGCAGGACGCCGGTTCGTGAGGCGTTGATCCATCTGTCGATCGAAGAGATCATTCTCAATGTTCCAGGAAGTGGATTTTTTTCAAAGCCTTTGAATGTCGGCGAGATTTCCGAGGACTACGACCTCGCCCTGACAATCCTCAAGCATATAATCGCCAGCGATGTCGGCTCGGTCCCATCTTCTCGCCTCGCGCTTCCGAAGCCTCCTGTTCCCGCCTCTGGGAGGCACGGACAACCACAGCCTGCTTTGGCGTTCAAGGGGTTCATAGAGACGCTCTATGAAAGCGTTGCAAGGGTCGCCGCCAACAGAAAATATCTTCAGGTCGTCCATACCTTTAATGCCCGAACGGCCTTCGTCCGCCACTTGGATCTGCAGCGGGCCGAGCGGTTCGAAGAGATTTCGGCTGATATGAGCGAGCTTCTGGAGTGCCTGCGAAAGAAGGAGATCAAAGGTGCGGTCAAAAATCTTGATCGTCAATTCAGAGCCAAGATCGACATCCTCCACGAACTTGTGAGGGAGGGTAACCTCTACTCGGCAAATGCCAGTGTGAACTGGATGAAACTGTTGAATTAACATTCCAATAAAATGAAAAGAAATAGAAGACGCTGCCTGACCGGCGTCGATAGCGGTCCGAAAACAGCGGGAGAGCACGCCCTTGAGTTTCCTTTCTTCCATGTGCCGCTCAATCGAGCAATCGCGACGGTTGCAGAACGATTTCGAGATTGAGTACGCGTTTCAGCGCTTTGCAATCGAAAAGAGCATCGCTGAGTTTACCCTTTCCGGACTGCGCCCCCCGACTGTTGTTAACGAATGGGGCTTTAGACCATTTAATAGCGACATCGCCGCGCTCGTATCAGAAGTGACGACCTTTCAGGAACGGCTTGACGAACGCATAGGTTCGCTCTCCGGCAACCATGATTTGATGCGCCATCAATGGGAAGTAATTGAGCAGACGCGCGTCTTCCGAATTGGCGAGTTTCTGGAGCCGACGCTCTGCTACGAGGTCATTGAAGAAACTGTTAATCTGATGAACGCTCTGATGGGCGGTATGCGGGAACAGGCGACGTCGATTTTAACCGAGCGGCTCCAGCGTCGTTGTGATATCATTAATGGGCACCCCCTAAGGGCGCGAAAGGCCCGGCTTCACGTCGTGGCGTGACAAGAAACCCCGACGCCGGGGCTCGCCCGGCAACTCCACTACTACTACCTAATCCCAGGCTGGCAAATCATCAACAACACGGATATCGCATCGATAAAGTCCCGCGCGCAACCGCAGGAACTCTACGACCTTGATCCGTCCGATCTCCTTGGTGTTTCGAACATGGAGTCCGTCGCAAGGTTGAAGATCGACATCGCCAATCTTGATCGCCCTCATGTGGCCCTTTGAACTGGGCCAGGTAAACGGGCGCACTCTAACTCGAGGATCCCTAAGTGACTCTGCGGTCCAGATAGCTTCAACGGCCAGACGTCGACGGACCAGCGTTTCCACCCAGTTCTCCAGATCCTGCGCCTCGAGGCCGGTATTGTCCGCCTCAAAAGTTGCGCTTCCCCATCCCGGGAACACTTCCCCGTCAATCATCGGGTAAGGAAATCCAACCGAAACGAGATGCAGCGCTGTGTGAACACGCATCGCGGAAAATCTCAAAGAATGATCAATTCGGGCGATGACCTTCGCGCCCGGCAGAAGATCATCGGGAACCGCGTCGCAGAAATGCTCAAGCACGCCGGGTATCGTTTCGTGCCAATCACTATGGTTGACGGTTAGCACGCGCCCGTCATCGACTATGATTTCGCCTTTGTCTGCTGGTGAAACACCGATGCCGGGATAAAATACGGTACGATCGAGAACAACGCGATTGCCTTGCCGGCACAACACAAGCGCTTCCGCCTCGACCTGATAGGGATCGTCCAGGAAATCCAACACTGTCTGCATGATCTTTCCCGAAGGCCCCTCCCTCGGAAAACCAGGGATGTGGTTGATTCTCTGCGGTTCAATCAATTAAATGCCGAGAAGCCTGTCATAATCAAACAAAAGGTCCGGACGTCGTTGAGGCTTGCGGAAACGCTTCCATCCCCGAAGTGGCGCAAATTGCGCTCAGGAGCGATCGTGATTTCGGGACAAACTACTAAAGCGACGGCAGGGCCGCTGGGCGTGGATCTACCTCATTCGCCCCACGGCTGATCATTTCGTTCACATGATCGCGAGCGTCATCCTGCCAAATCGGCCTGGCAATGGCGCAACGACAGCTTTTACGGGGCAACGGGAATGACGTCATCTATGGTGGTGTTGCCTGAGACTCAGTCTCCGGGAAAGCAGGTGACTACCTCTATTTCAACTTCGGCGCCGGCCAGGTTTCCTGCTCCGTTGGCGATGACCATCTGTATGGATCGGTCCTAGCTGACACTTTATGGGGTGGGAACGGGTGCTGATTTTATCGCCGGTGGCGCCAGGAAGATGCCGGCGACGATATTATTGGTGGTGCCACTGGCAACGACCAGCCTTATCGAGGCAGCAGATCAGAGTGGTCATGATCGAGGCCGCCGAGCGAATAGACCTAATCTGCGACTGGGTGGGCGGTATCGACGAAACTGTCGTCGGCTCATCGATTACCACGCGCAACCTCTACAACTGGCGCTGTCAAGTCTCCTCCCTGTTCACTCCGCGGCGTCCTGCAGATGTCCGTCTTCGTTGGGATTCAGGCTGGCGACGGCCCGCACGAGATCAACAATCTTCCGCCGAAGTCAGGGATCGGTTATCCGGGCGAAAGCCTGATTGAGCGAGACATTTTCACGGGTGACAGGAAACTCCACTTGTGCGCTATTTGCAAGACGGAATGGCACCTTGGGGTCCTCAGCCTCGATACCGTCGAAAAAACTTCGTACATCCACGTGCAGGGCGCGGGCAATCACCACCAGCATGCTTGCCGAGACCCGGTTCGCGCCCTTCTCATATTTCTGGACCTGTTGAAAGGTGACGCCAATATGCGCGCCAAGATCAGACTGAGAAATCCCGTTGATCAAGCGCCGCTTTCGGATGGCGCGGCCGACGGCGACATCGACTGCATGAGGCTCATGTTTCATCTCGTGTCCTCGCAATTACTGAATCCCAACTGGCGGATCAGGCTGAATTCCGCCGACCAGGGCGCAGGTTTGTCGGTTCCAACTCACCGATCGAAGGCTCTTTGAACAGATCCCTAATGGGGACGCCGAGAGCATCTGCTATTTTACCGAGTGAATCGAGGCCCGGATTAATTCGTCTGCGTTCTATCTGCGAGATCGCAACCCGTTCGAGATGAGCATCGAGAGAAAGTCGCTCTTGCGACAACCCTTTCGCGACACGCAGTTTTTTCACATTCCAGGCCAACAGTTCACGTGGAGACATCATGGTTCCACATGAACATTCGGTAGTCAATTAAATAACTGGCTATTCTATACAGATAGATTCGTGCGCTGTCTGGTCGTTGAGAGCGTTTGTGCCGCTGGCGCGCGGCAGGCCGCAAGGGAAGCTTCGCCGCCGCCTGGGCGATACAGCCGACACCTCATATTTTTTGACTTGCCGCCGTCGCCCTTGCCCCCTTTGCTCTTCGCGGCAGTTGGAAGGGTGGCTCATGTTGGAGCGACACGACAGAAAGGTGGACCGGCCAGAGGAGCGGGAAGATCATGAAGAAAGAGCAAGTCGAAGAACTGAGGGAAAAGGTCGGCTGCGGTGCGGTGCTGGAGCAGGCGGGCTTTTCTATTGACGTCAAGGAAAGCACGCGCCGCGCGGTCAAGCATCGCCGCGGGCCGGAGATCATCATTGTCAATCACGAGGGCAAAGGCTGGTTTGATCCGCTCAGCGATGCCAAAGGGGACGTCTTTGACCTTTTGGAGCACCTCGATGGTGCCAGTTTCGTGGAGAGCCTGGATCGGGTTGCGCAACTACTCGGTTATGATCTCTCGGAACCGCAATGGAGGCCGCACTCAAAGGGCCAAGGTTCTTTCGGCTCTACCTCGGAACGATGGGCAAGCCGCCGCAAACCATGGCGGGGCTCGGCCACGTGGCGCTACCTTTGTTCCGAACGGTTCCTGCCATCTTCTCTTCTAGAGGCAGTTATTGCGACGGATATCGTGCGGGAAGGTCCCTATGGCAGCATGTGGGCGGCTCACACGGATGATGCGGGCCAGGTGACGGGTTGGGAAGAACGCGGTGTGGAATGGCATGGCTTTGCGACCGGCGGAACAAAGATCCTGTTTCGGTTCGGTCCGCCTGACGCTGACCGCATCTGCGTCGCCGAGGCCGCGATCGACGCCATGAGCCTCGCCGCAATCGAGGGTGTCCGCGAAGGCACGATTTATCTGAGCACCGGCGGGGGCTGGTCGCCCGCAACGGAAGCCGCGATCCGAGCACTCGTGTCCCGGCCGGGGGTGCAACTTGTTGCTGCCACCGACGCCAATCCCCAGGGAGAAACATTTGCCGGGCGTCTGCGAGCGCTCGCGCAGGAGGTCGGCTGCGACTGGACGCGCCTGCGGCCGAACGAAGAGGACTGGAACGAAGTTCTGAAGGAATCTCAGAAAGAAGAAAGAGAGAGGAGGGAAAGAGGAAAAGGCCTGCCGCATGCCCGCCACTCGCGTCAAGGGTGAAGCTTCGCCCGGCTGTGCCGGCCCTTGACCCGCCTGGACGGAGAGGCGGCCTGAGGGGAGGGGTCAGGAAGGGTTGAAGAGATGATGGCGACCATGAGGATCCGCCGCGCTTCAGCCCGGATGAGGCTGAAGGAGCCCGACATGACCCTCTCCCCCATCCGCAAAATCTATCAAGGCGTCGCCGATCGCCGGCAGATGTTTCGCATGTTTGACCGTCATGCGCAGCGCCCAAACCGAGCGCAGGGTGCCGGTGTCATGAAGTTTGCAATACCCATGACCATGCCGGGTGCCATGCGCGACCATCGCGCCACTCTTTGAGCATCAGGTACACTAGGCCGTGTCCCCATAAACGGGGTTCATCTTCGTCATGGTGTGTGATGCAATCTCCGTGAAAGGAGATCACCATGCACCGTCACGAACTGAGCGACGAAGAATGGGCAGTTATAGAACCGCTTCTGCCGACCAATAGTCGTGGAGTTGAGCGGGTTGACGACCGCCGGGTGATCAACGGCATTCTGTGGCGTTTCAGGACTGGCTCGTCCTGGCGAGATGTGCCGGAGCGTTATGGTCCGCGCACGACGCTTTACAATCGGTTCTCCCGCTGGCGCACGGCAGGCGTCTGGGATCGTCTTCTGGACGCCGTTTCAAAGCGTTACGATGGAGACATCGTGATGATCGACAGTTCTTGTGTTCGCGTTCACCAGCATGGTGCCAATGCTAAAAAGGGGGCTCTGCCGATCCTTGCATGGGACGTTCCCGCGGCGGCCTGACGACAAAGATCCATGCTCTTGTCGATGCAGACGGCAGACCGGTTCGGCTGGAACTCACCGCAGGACAAGCTGCCGATGCACCCATGGCCGAAAAGCTGCTGAGCGACCTGCGGCCCGGCGCAACGATCCTTGCCGACAAGGCATACGACACCGATGCAATTCGTAACTTTGCCAAGCAACGCAAATGCTGGGCGAATATCCCTGCAAAGGCCAATCGAAAGCAGACATTCAGCTTCAGCCGCTGGGTCTACCGTCAGCGCAATCTCGTGGAACGGTTCTTCAACCGTATCAAGCAGATGCGGGGCCTCGCGACACGATACGACCGGCGCGCTGATAATTACCTCGCCGCGCTCAAGCTTGCGGCGACCAGATTATGGATCGCATCAGCTAATGAGTCATCGGGTAATTTGTGGCTGCCTCCCTCGGACCTGAAAGATGGGTCACACTTCTGGCTATCCGAAGCTGAAGGAAGGACGCAACCATGACGTATTATGCCGGACTGGACCTGTCGATGGAAACCACGCAGGTCTGCATTGTGGACGAAACTGGTAGGAAGGTCGCCTTGATGAAAGTCGAGAGCAGTCCTGATATGATCGCATATGCATTGCGCGAAGTCGGCGGCGTCGAACGAGCTGTCATAGAAACCGGACGTATGTCACCGGCGATCTGCCATGGTTTGCGTGCTCTGGATATTCCCATTGTCTGCATCGATGCCCGGCAGGCACATCAAAGCCTAAAGGCATTGAAGGCCAACAAAACCGATCCGCATGACGCAGCCGGCCTGGCCCAACTGGCCAGAACCGGGTTCTACAAGGAGGTGCACGTCAAATCTCCAGCGGCGCACGGCGCGCGAAGCATCATTGCAACACGCAACCACCTAGTCGAATCTCGAGTTCGCCTCGACAACATGATCCGTGGTCTGTGCGCGACCTTCGGCTTCAAGCCCGGGCCTGGCCAAGGCAAGGCGTTTATCGACCGCGTGATGGAGGCGGCCAAAACACCCGGTCTGGGCCAAAGCATCACCGCACTGCTTGCAGTGAGAACAGGCCTGACGGCGCAGATCAAGGAGATGGATCGTGTTCTACGTGAGCTCGCCCATCGATCCCAATCCTGCCGGCAACTCATGACCATCCCTGGTGTCGGTGTGCAAACGTCCGCTGCTTTTGTCGCCGCCGTTGATGAAGTTGGTCGCTTCCGACAATCACGCACCGCCGGCGCTTACTTCGGGCTCGTCCCCAAACGTCATCAATCCGGGGAAATCGATTGGACGGGGCGGATCACCAAACAAGGTGACAGCACGGTGCGGAAACTCCTCTACGAAGCAGCCAACTCGATCCTCACACGCAGTCGCGGGAGCTTTGCGCTCAAGGGGTGGGCAATGAAGATTGCCAAGCGGCGCGGACTGAGAAAGGCACGGGTGGCGCTGGCGCGTCGTCTTGCGGTCATCATGCATGCCATGCTGCGCGATGGCACTTTGTTCGAAGCATGAGGTGAGATAAGATTTATTTGCCAGCGGTGAAGCCGGATAGCTGATCCGAGGGCGGTGTCCCGAGAGGGAACGCAGGGACGAATGATCTGCGAAGGTTACCGGATGGGCCAGAAGCCCGCAACGAGTCAATGCAACATTCGGCCTTGTGAAACCCGATACAGCACGATCGCTGCCTGCAGCCATCAGTGCGGACAGATCCTTGAAACCCTCAAGGGAAACACCGTCAAGCTCTGCAAATTACAGATCCGTGTCCTAGGGCCGAAGCGTGAGGGGGAGGCGAGGCAACTAAGGACAGTTAGCTGAGCCATGGCCTGTATTCACCTCAGCTTAGACCATCGGACCACGAAAACTACACCATGCGGGACCAATCACTGCACCCAGAATCGGGCAGTCCATTATAGAGACCCTCGCCAAACTGCGTTGGATCAAAGAACCAGGCCCGATCGGGACTACTGATATTTTCGGCGGCTCTGACCGAGCTCAGCGCGCCCTTGATCTTTCAACCGTTTTCAGCTGCGCGATCAAGCTTGCTCGTAGTCGAATGAGGCCGGCTTAAGAGCCGGCCTGCCCCTTTGGGTGCCGCTTGCGAGCCGGCGGCGGCAAGGGAAGCTTCGCCGCGGCGGACAGGCGGCGCTTGTGGCTCCCGATTTCTCAGCAGCTGCCGCCGCGCCCTTGCCGCCGCATGCTCTTCGCGGCCGCCAGATGGGGTCCCGCGAAATGTGCGGGAAGGTATTCCGAGTGGAAAAGAGGGCGGCTGGAAAAGGCCGGAAAAAGAATGGAAAAGAAAGAAATCGAGGAACTGCGCAGCCGTGTGCCATGCACGGCGGTGTTGGCAAAGGCGGGCTTTGCCATCGATCTGAAGGAGAGCACCCGGCGGGCGGTAAAATATCGCCGCGACCGTGAGATCATCATCATAATCCATGACGGTCACGGCTGGTTCGATCCGTTTTCCGAAGCCAAAGGCGATGTATTCTCCCTCGTCGCTCATCTAGATGGTGTTGGATTCACGAGAGCACGCGATCGCGTGGCCGAACTGATCGGCTATGTCCCGCAGGAAACCGGCAGGAGGATGGTTGATCGTGCCCGAGGTCCAAACCTTGCAATCGCCGAACGATGGAACTGCCGCCGCCGCCCATGGCTCGGTTCCCAGACTTGGCACTATCTCTCCAGAATAAGGTTGTTGCCACCCCATACACTCCATGCTGCCATATCCCAAAACCAGCTTCGGGAAGGACCTTTTGGCAGCATGTGGGCCGCCCACACGAACGATGTTGGCATCGTCACGGGTTGGGAGGAGCGGGGCGCGGAATGGAGGGGATTTTCGACCGGCGGAACAAAGGCCCTGTTTCGCCTCGGCCGGTCTGCGGCTTCCCGGCTCTGCGTTACGGAAGCGGCGATCGATGCCATGAGCCTCGCTGCGTTCGAGGGTCTGCGTGATGGCACTCTCTACCTGAGTACCGGCGGGGGCTGGTCTCCGGCAACGGATGCGGCGCTGCGGATGCTTGCCGCCTCTTCCGGTGTTCAACTGGTTGCCGCAACCGACAACAACACGCAGGGCGACACGTTCGCCGACCGTCTTCGCACACTTGCCCATGAGGCCGGCTGCGGCTGGCAGCGATTGCGGCCGCCTGCAGATGATTGGAATGAGGCTCTGCAGGAAAGGGAGCGAGAAAAGAGAAAAAGAAGGGAGGAAAGAGAGGGCGTGCGGCATACGCGCCACCCGCGTCAAGGGAAGCTTCGCCCGGCCTGAGCCGGCCAGTCGCGATGCAGGCGGTGGGGGAGGGGAGCAATGTAATCATTATTCTTAGATCGAAAGTAGCCGCTAGTCGATATGTCATCGAGCGACCATCGTTGCTTAACCTATGGATCACAAACAATATAAGCAACACGCGGACAGGATATTTTCGAGATAATACAACTATATATATAGTTGATTGACAAGTAATATTCTACTTGATGTTGCATTTTGGCCAAACCCATGGCGAACTAAATGTGGGCTTGACGGCCCGATACTCAAACCCAAAGGAGAGAGTAATGACTCGTAATAACCAGGCAGAAGGCCGCAAGGTCGCCGATCTGAAAATCGTGACGGTTGCCAAGAGTGCGGTCAAGAGTACGATGGGCGGCAGTGGTCCCATTCAGGAAGTCGACGCCACTGGCGGCACGAAATACGGCTGATCGGAGGGCTGGGGCGGTCGGAAGGCCGCCCCTTGCATTTTGCTATGACCTACTCGATCAAAACGCATCTACGCGTTGCCTCCTGTAATGAGGACCTCGTGATCTTGGATTTACAGACGGACCAGTTCCACATTCTAAATGATATTTCTGCTGAACGCCTAAACTTGGCGATGGAGGGGGAGGATACTACCCTCGCTCAAGCGCTCGAGGATGCTGGCCTTATTGAACACTCAGAAGCCTTTACACCTATTTCGCTCCATCAAACGAGCGGGTTTTTTGAACAACGCTGGATGGCACCTCTTGTGAATTCAACTTGCTCCTGGAAGGACAAGCTATTCGCGACTATTGTTGTAGTCCGGACCAACTGGAAACTTAAGCGGTCCAGCATGGCAGACATTCTGCGCGAGATGGCCGCAACGCCTTCCGCTGCCGGGTATCCTCTCAAAGGTGGGACGCGTCTTGCCGAGTTGATGAGTGCACTCAATGCTGCATTCGCTTTCGACAGAACCCGCAATCAATGTCTTGCATATTCTTATAGTCTCGCATGGATGGCGAGACGACAAGGAATACGGGCGGAGCTTGTAATCGGCGTCAGGACAAAGCCGTTTTTCTCTCACGCGTGGATCGAGTACGGAAACCAGGCTGTCAATGATGACAGCATGCTTCGTGAGAAGCTTTCTGTCATTGCGGTGGCCTGATGCTTTTCATCGCTCCTCATGGTCATCCCTCTTTGCACTCCTGTGAAGTGCGCACCGCAACAATGCAATGCAATAGGCACCAGAACGACCGCTTCACATTCTACTACGACGGCACTTACAATCTCATCAATTTAGCCGAGGGTAAAGCGCTCGTATCGGGCACGGGTTACTGTGGCAAGCAGGAAATTTTGGCCTGCACTACGACCCTGCAGCTATCGAATTTTCTCAAAGAGGCGGTCGGTTTCTTCACTGTCGTTTTTATCGCTGCTGATAGGTTTGAGGTAACAACAAGCCTTTACAGGCACAAGGACGTGTTTTACTGGCAGGCAGGTAATGAATGGCTTGTGGCGGATACGCTTACGGGCTTCGACAGGACGATTGGCCGCCGCAATCTGAATGCGCGATATGCGCGCGAGTTTGTTCTCGACAGCCTGGCCTCAGGCCCAGAAACTCTATTCGAGGGCGTATATCAAGTTGAGATTGGCACGACCATCGCGTTCGACGGGTGCGTCGGAATTAAGCGGACCGTGGGTAATTTTCCCTCAGCACCTAAGGAGGGACTTGCCGAAGAACTAATTTGCAACATTCGGCGCTTTGCAGCGGGAAAGGATCGCGTCATCGTCAGATTTTCTGGCGGTATCGACTCGAGTCTCATACTAGCGGCGGCGAAAGAGGCTCTCGGATCCTGTGAAGCAATTCACACCATAATCCCCGAGGAAAGACAGAATACCGAGTTTGGAATCGCTGAGAAGGTCGCACAAGACCTAGGCTGTAAACTGCGAATCTTGCATTCAGAATACTGGTTGTCTCACCCTAGGAGGAGCCAGTTTTGCGGATCAAAATCTGTAACTTCGCCATTTGACGTGTACCCTTTCTCTCATGATGCAACAGACAGGAGTGGAGCCTTCTTGGAGAGCTTCGAGCGAATCGATACGAGTCGGACCCTATTCCTCTCAGGCCAAGGCGGGGACAACGTCTTTTTGCAGAATCCACCCCCCTATATTGTCAAAGATGCGCTTTTTAGTCGAGGTCCTCACGCCTTCGCGCAAGAAGCGATAAAATTCTGCCGCCTAAAGAACGTTCCTTTGCTCGACGTCATCCGGAAGGCGTTCTGGAATCAAACAGCGGGCGCCGATGTTGCTGAACGCTTGATTGATGTGCCCGCTACACCGCCACATTTGTTGTTGGAAAGACATCGCCCAAAAACCGCAAAGTACTACCACTTGAGGAGCATTCTAGAGGCGTTGCAGCAATATGAGACGAGCACGGAATTCGGGGTTTCCAGTCTTCATCCGCTGCTGTTCCAAAACGTGATTTCCTCCGCACTTAGTATAGAACCTCACGATCTTTATTCGAAGCGTTTTGATCGTATGCCGCAACGCCAGGTGTTGCACTCCCGCTACCACTTGGACGTCGCTTGGCGGCGGACCAAGAAGGCCGCTACAAGTGCCGTTTTCATGTTCTTTATGAACAATAAGGACCTAATTCACGATACTCTTGTAGATGGCTTCATTGCACCGGCGCTGAGTGTCGATCATGCTTGGTTGCGGAAGGAAATAGATTATAATGGGTCCGTTGCAATTACAGATTCTTTTGCGCTGTTTTATAACATGTTGCGCCTAGAGATATTCTGCCGTCAGCACTGCGCCAAGCTGAATTTTATAGCTGATTGAGCGCTTCGGTGCGGCCTGTTCCGCGGCGCGTGAAAATTCTCTACCCTCGCCATGTATTTGCCGACCCTGCCGTCGAGACGAGATTTCGATGCCGTCGGCGGCAGCGAGTGTCCATTCCTCGAGCGATCATGCATGTTACAGATCGTAGCGGTGCCGACCTGCCCACGTCTTACATGCGACGACGACCTTGTTCCAGGAAATACCAGACGGACGGGACGGCCACGTGATGGAACCGCTTTGAGGAAAAGTGCTCGGTCGGCCTGAGCTTCGCCCCAGTTCGTGGCGGCGGAAAGCGTTGCCGGCACCCGCATTCGCGTCGCTGGAAACGGCGGTCGTTCCGGCGAGCGAGATCATGGCGCATGTTGTATGACAGCCGTATACCATCGCCTCACTGGAGAGACAGCGTTTCACCCTAGTCCAATGAACGTCCGGCCTGCGGCGAGAAACCCGCTGCCGGTGAGAGCGGCTTCCCAGGCTTACGCTTTGCAGATCGAGGCGCGTTGAGATCCTAGGGAGGGGCGTCTTCGACCCAGGGACCAGTCTGGTCCTTGGCCACAGGTTTTCTGATGGTGCCTGACGACTGTTGACTTTTTCGACTACGTACGAAATTGTACTTAAGTGCAAGTATGGGAAAGGTTTGAAGATTGAGATAGGTTGTCCAAACCAATAATTTGCATGTGGAGACAAGCAGATGACGATACATCCAAAGGCGCTCAAGTCCTTCAATTTTCCATTCCGTGCGGTGAAAGTTCCTGGTCCAAACTACAGCTCTTTGCTGGTGTCGACTGCGTTATTCTAAACTTACAAGGTTCTCGATGCGGCCATCAAACGATTCCATCGTTGTAGCGGAGTTGCGTCGTCGGCTCTTTGTTGGCGTTCTCCGCCCGGGCTTCCCCGTAAACGTGGCCAACGTCGCCGATGAATTGGGGGTTAGTACCGCTCCAGTTCGAGACGCTTTGATGAAGTTATCTGAGCGAGGACTTATAAATCGTATTGAAGGACGTGGCTTTTTCGTTGCTGTAACGCCGGATCATGAGGCGTCAGAGCTTTTGGAGATTCTCCATAACATTATCACCTTCGCCATCGAAAGGTCGCACACGGCAAATGGCTTAGACCGGATTGAGGAAGCGCCGGCCCCCTCCCTGACTTCTGCGACGGTGAACTGCCATGACAAGCTCAATGAGATGTTGGAGCGCATTTGCTCGCCTACTGTCGCGGCTATAGCGGTTTCTGTAGCTGACAGACTGTGGGATGTTCGAAGACGCATTGCCGACCACACTGGACGTGCCTGCCCCGAGCCGCGATTAATTAGGGTCATCGTGCGTTCCCTAACCCGATCGGACAGAAAGAGGGCAATACGGGTCGTCAATACAGCTTACCAGTTTTGCCAAAAGTTCTTGATGAAGCAAATCGTGAACCGTTAATCGGCCCGAAGATAAGGAATCCTGATGTCAAATCAAAAGTCTCACGTGCGTAGCGCTCTATCCCACGTGTTAAAGGAATTTGCTCGACGTTCTTATGGTACGCTGAGCCTGGCGTTTTTCGTTATTGTTGGTTCAGCTACTTGCGCGGTATTGGCGCCTTATATTTTTTCCAACGCTGTAGACACCATCACAGCCGGCTCGGCAAGCAACGGAATCCTTACGGGGTTGGCTTTATACGCAATGGTGATCGGGTTTTCCCTGACCTTAAGCCAAATGGTAAAATACCTGGCTGCCATGACAGCGGAAAACCTTACACGCGTTTCCAGCACCAGCTTTTTCGGCAGGTTGCTTCGCAAAGAGGCGTCGTTCTTCGTCGAACACAATGCTGCTGAAATCCAATCTGCCCAAGCTCAGGGCACGGCCGCCGTGAACACCATCGTTCAGCTCGGACTTATGTACATCGTTCCCACGACCGCCCAGCTTACGCTGACGCTATTTATCCTGGGTTCCAAGATTGATCTTAGCGTCGCATCGATCGTGTTTGTGTACGGCGCTGTTTATATTTTGCTTACATTCTTTTCCAACAAGTGGGCGAGGCCTCACTTGCAGAAGGCCACAGAGTCCGTTCAGCAAAATGCAAAATTTGTTGGCAATATCGTTCCCGCACTAGAGACACTCAGGTTTTTTGGAAGCGCTGCCTGGATAGGTGAGCGGTTCAACACCACCGCAGATGAAATCTACAGGAACTGGCGTGCATTCTGCATAAAGCGGATGTGCTATTGCGTACTTTATGGCGTAGCGATCGGCGTGCAGTTCCTGATCACTTACTCTCTGTTGCTGCCACGTTACAGCGCCGGTGTCCTTTCTGTAGGGGATATTGTCCTCTTCAATATGCTCCTCCTGCAGTTGAATCTCCCTTTCGAGATGGTGGGACAGACGGTTGATAACTTTGTTCGGGCATTTGTTCAGCTAGTTCCGTTCGCGAAAATGTGGAACGCTGCCGAATTCACAGAGCGACCCACCGTGGCTACATTTGCTCCGACTGAAGGGAAGCTAGAGTTCAAACAAGCCCAGTACAAATACGAGAATGGCCGAGGGGTTGAAGATCTATCGTTCACGGCAGGACGCGGTCGCATTACTTTTATCACCGGTGCTACCGGCTCAGGAAAATCCACTGCGTTCAAACTCGCGCTTCGCTCTCTTGAGCCGCAGTCCGGTTCAATCGAAGTTGACGGGCAAAACCTCAGCACTATCTCCCGTGAGGGCTGGTATGCTGCAGTCGGGGTTGTTCCTCAGGAGGTAATACTTCTTAACGACACTCTGGCGGCCAACATCATTCTTGGTCGAGAGTTCGATAAACAAAGACTGATTGCTTCAGCTCGAAAGGCTGCAATTTACGATCGCGTCCTTTTGATGCCCCAAGGCTTTGAAACAGAAGTTGGAGAGCGCGGCATGAAGCTGTCTGGTGGTGAACGGCAACGTATTGCAATCGCGAGGGCCCTTTATTCAAGCCCGACCTTTCTTTTCCTCGATGAAGCTAGTTCTGCATTGGACGATGCGACGGAGGACCAGATCATGCAGGAGATCAGGGCGCTTACAGGTGACGTCACAGTTGTTGCGATCACACACCGCACGAGCGCAATTACTGCGCAAGACCAAGTCATCGACCTTCATCCCCAGTCAGTGGAGCTAGCCTGACGAGTGGTCGGCCCAAGGCCTGCCTTATGCCTCATCTATGCTTTCCTGGCCCACTACACATGAGTAAACTAACATTCGGCAGCGCTCGCTAGTTTGGCAACATCAACCGAGGTCTCTGTAATGTGCCACGGCTCGTCCTTCAGTAATGACGAAAAGGCTCAGCTTGCCCTAGCACCCCTTGAAGATCCGTGGAGGCGAGCAACCTGGGCCACACGGTCTTACGCTCCAACGGGGGCTCATCTGTTTAGGTGACATGCCTGGCTGCGCCGAGCGGGCCCGCCCAAGGGGCACGTCGCTTCTGCTTGGTGGCTCTATGAGGGGCGAGGAAGGAAACAAGAAGACAACTTTTGCCGCATGCCCGCCGGCCGCGTCAAGGGTAAAGCTTCGCCAGGCATCCGCCTGCCCTTGACACGCCCGGACGGAGAGGCGGCGTGAGGGGAGGGGTCAGGAAGGGCTGAAGAGATGATGGCAACCACGAGGATCTGCCACGCTCCGGCCCGACAAGGCTGAAGGAGCCCGATCATGACCCTTTCTCCCATCCGCAAAGTCTTTGAGGGCGTTGCCGATCGTCGCCGGATGTTCCGCATGTTCGACCGTCACGCCCAGCGCCCGAACCGATGGGAGGGTGACGACAGTTCGCTATATCGCGGCGAGTGGTTCGAGGTTGGTGAAGCCGAACACATTTACATGTTCGAGATCCTGCCGCCGCTGTGGATGCGAGGCGACATGTTCGCGCTGCGCGAGTTCCTCATCGGCTCGATCACCAGCATCTTCTTCACATTATCGATCGACGACCGCATCCGTCATTTCCACGGCTATTGCGATCTGTCCGACAAGGACGCGCCCGAGCGCATGCGCGATGCCATCGTCGAGCGGGAGACCCGGCCGCACCGGGCGATGTCTCGCGAGGAGCGGCTCGAACACATCTGGAGCAGTACGGCCGATGACTATCGCGGTTATGCCGGAGCGCGCTGGCCGGAGACCGATCGCGGCAAGCGCACGGTGCTGCTTTATGGCGGCAGGGAGGGCTCGTTCCTGAAGCGGCTCGACCAGCTTAGCGACAGTGAAATTTCCGCGAAACTGCCGGTGAATCTGCGCTATTTGCCCGACGCGATTGCTGCGTGACGGAGGTGCAGATGTTCACCTTTTCCGTGACGGACGTCCGCATTGTCATGATGCGCGGACGGATCGACGCTTACCCTCAACGGCGGCTTTCGCAATCCCCACTACGGCCTCTATCCCGGTCGTGATGAGCAGCCGGGTGTCTGGCTGGTTGGCGATGAGGGCGTGTATATCATGTCCAACGGCAAGCTCGCTGAAGGGCAGCGTCCAAGCGTCGTCTACGCCGAAGAGTGCAATCCAAAGACCGACCCCGATTATTGGCACTACAAGCGCCAGAATTTCGGGAGCGATGACGGGATCGAGTTTCTCGATGCCGCCATGCTGGTGAAGCTGATAGCCGCAAGCCCCGAATGCACATATCTGAAGATCGTGTTCCAGCCGAACACGATGCAGCTCTTCGTGGTCCAGCGGGACTAGCGATCCGGCGACGGGCACCGTCCGGTGGCCGACCAACAAACCCCATCCTCAACATCCTGCGCATGTCGAGCCGGCTGGCGTCTTCCAGCGGGGCTGAGATGTGCGCCCTCAGTCTGGAGAAACAGCATGTCGCACGACGATCCCTTTACCATCGACATCTTCGGCAATTCCGCCATTCCGTCCGGTCTCGGCATTGGCGTCACCACCTCCGGCAGCTTTGCAGCGGATCCGGCAAACGATCCCGATCCAACGCCGCCAGCTCCGGCATCAGCGCTCGTCGCGTCCCAAGAACCTGCTGACCGCAAACAGGGTGATCGTCCCAATTTCTACCTCGACGATGGCGACCGCAGCCTGGCCGCAACCTGGAAAGAACGCGCACGATTGAACCTGGCAGCGATCCTGACCGCCAGTGAGATCGAACGGAACAATATCCCCATCACGCGCACGCATCAGCGAAAGCTGATCCAGTTCACGGGGTTTGGTGCGTCCGAACTCGCAAACCGCATGTTCCGGCGCCCCGGCGAGGCCGAATTCCGGGACGGCTGGAAAGACCTCGGTAGTTCGCTGGAAAGCGCGGTCTCTGAGACGGACTACGCTTCGCTGTCACGCTGCACGCAATATGCTCATTTCACGCCGGAGTTCATCGTTCGTGCCGTCTGGGCGGGTCTTGAACGCCTTGGATGGCGCGGCGGCCGCGTTCTCGAACCGGGTATCGGTACAGGCCTTTTCCCGGCATTGATGCCGGAGCCGTTCCGCGCATCCAGCTACGTTACCGGCATCGAACTCGATCCGGTCACCGCCCGCATCGTCCGCCTCCTTCAGCCGAAGGCGCGGATCATCAACGGCGACTTTGCCGGTACCCATCTCGGGTTGACCTACGATCTTGCCATTGGCAATCCGCCGTTTTCCGACCGCACGGTGCGTTCCGACCGCAACTATCGCGGCTTTGGTCTCAGGCTGCATGACTATTTCATCGCACGGTCGATCGATCTGCTGAAGCCAGGAGCTCTCGCCGCCTTCGTCACCTCCCACGGTACGATGGACAAGGCGGATACGACTGCGCGTGAGCATATCGCGAAATCGGCCAACCTTGTTGCTGCCATTCGCCTGCCCGAGGGCGCCTTCCGTGCGGATGCCGGAACCGACGTCGTGGTCGACATCCTGTTTTTCCGTAAGCGAAAGGCCGGCGAGGTCGAAGGCGATGTCACCTGGCTCGATGTCGATGAAATCCGGCCAGCCACCCACGATGAAGGCGCGATCCGCGTCAATCGCTGGTTCGCCAGACATCCCGTCTTCGTCCTCGGCCACCATGCCCTTACCTCCGGGCCGTTCGGCGAGACCTACACCTGCGAGCCCCGTCCCGGCGAAGAACTGGAGGGTCTGCTCAAGGCCGCCATCTCGCTGCTTCCCGAACATCTCTATGATGGCGAGCCGAGCGTCATCGATCTCGATCTGGAAGAGGAACTCGCCGATATCGTCGACCTCAAGGCCGATAATACCAAAATCCGGGAAGGGAGCTTCTTCCTCGACAGCCAACATCACCTCATGCAGCTTATCGACGGAACTGCCGTGCCGATCAGCATACGCAAGGGTCGCAGCGCCGACGGCATCACGGAAAAGCATGCCCGGATCATTCGCAAGCTCTTGCCTGTCCGCGATGCCGTGCGCGAGTTGCTGAAGGCCCAGGAACAGGATCGCCCCTGGCGGGATCTTCAGGTCCGGCTGCGTATTGCCTGGGGGGCTTTTGTTCGGGAATTCGGCCCAATCAACCATACCACCGTCTCGATCAGCGAGGACAAACAAACCGATGAGGTCCGTGAGAGCCATCGCCAACCGAATCTGGCGCCGTTCAGGGACGACCCCGATTGCTGGCTGGTGGCATCGATCGAGGACTACGACCTCGACACCGACACGGCCAAGCCCGGTCCGATCTTCTCTGAACGGGTGATCGCGCCACCGGTCGCGCCGGTCATCACCAGTGCCGGTGATGCGCTCGCGGTCGTGCTCAACGAACGCGGGCGTGTCGATCTCGAACACATCGCCGAACTTCTGCACATGTCCGCCGGGCAGGTGATCGAAGAACTCGGGGAGGCAATTTTCCAGAATCCCGCTGACGGCTCCTGGCAGACGTCCGACGCCTATCTCTCCGGCCCGGTTCGCACCAGGCTGACCGAAGCGGAAGTCGCCGCGGCACTCGATCCATCCTTCGCGCGCAATGTCCGCGCCCTGCAGGCGGTCCAGCCGGCCGATCTTCGGCCTTCCGACATCACCGCCCGCCTCGGCGCTCCCTGGATCCCAGCAGCCGACGTTGTGGATTTCGTGAAGGAAATGATGGGCGCCGAGATCCGCATCCACCACATGCCGGAACTGGGAAGCTGGACGGTGGAGGCGCGCCAGCTTGGGTACAGTGCCGCTGGCACCTCCGAGTGGGGCACCAGCCGGCGCGATGCGGGCGAACTGCTTGCCGACGCGCTGAACTCCCGCGTCCCGCAGATCTTCGACATCATTAAGGACGTCGGCGGCGAGCGCAGAATCCTGAATGTGGTGGACACCGAGGCAGCGCGCGACAAGCTTCAGAAGATCAAGGAGGCGTTTCAAAAATGGGTCTGGACCGATCCCGATCGAACTGACCGGTTGGCCAGAATTTACAACGACCGCTTCAACAACATCGCGCCTCGGATCTTTGACGGCTCGCATCTGAAACTGCCTGGCGCCAGCGCGGCCTTCAATCTCTATTCACACCAGAAGCGTGGCATATGGCGCATCATCTCCGCCGGCTCTACCTATCTTGCCCACGCTGTCGGTGCGGGAAAAACGATGACGATGGCCGCCGCCATCATGGAGCAGAAGCGCCTTGGACTGATCGCCAAAGCCATGCAGGTCGTGCCTGGACATTGCCTCGCACAGGCCGCACGTGAGTTCCTCGCGCTTTATCCATCGGCCAACATCCTTGTTGCGGACGAGACCAACTTCACCAAGGAAAAGCGGGCGAGGTTCCTCTCCCGCGCTGCGACTGCGACGTGGGATGCGATCATCATCACCCATTCCGCCTTCAGGTTCATCGGTGTGCCCTCAGCCTTTGAACAACAGATGATCCATGACGAACTGGAGCTCTATGAAGAGATGCTGACCCGGGTCGATAGCGAGGATCGTGTCTCACGCAAGCGGTTGGAACGATTGAAGGAGGGGTTGCAGGAACGACTGGAGGCGCTGTCGACACGCAAGGACGACCTCTTGACCATCTCCGAGATCGGCGTCGACCAGATCGTCGTTGATGAAGCCCAGGAATTTCGCAAATTGTCGTTCGCAACGAACATGTCGACGTTGAAAGGGATCGATCCGAACGGTTCGCAACGCGCCTGGGATCTCTATGTAAAATCCCGGTACATCGAAACCCGCAACCCCGGCCGCGCGCTGGTGCTTGCTTCGGGCACGCCGATCACAAACACGCTTGGCGAGATGTTCTCGATCCAGCGGCTGCTTGGACATGAGGCGCTTGCCGAGCGCGGCCTGCATGAGTTTGATGCCTGGGCAAGCTGCTTCGGCGATACCTCAACCGAACTGGAGATCCAGCCGTCCGGCAAGTTCCGGCCCGTCAGCCGCTTTGCGAGTTTCGTAAACGTGCCTGAGTTGATTGCCATGTTCCGGGCCTTTGCCGACGTGGTGATGCCCGACGATCTTCGTGAATATGTCAGGGTGCCGGCGATCTCCACGGGCCGCCGCCAGATCGTTACCGCCAAGCCGACGCCTGCCTTCAAGATGTATCAGCAGATCCTCGAAGCGCGCATCAAGGCAATCGAGATGCGTGAAGGACCGGCGCAGCCCGGTGACGACATTCTCCTGTCGGTGATCACCGACGGCCGCCATGCGGCGATCGACCTGCGTCTGGTCATGCCTGCCAACGACAACGAGGAGCACAACAAACTCAACTTGCTTGTGCGCAACGCTTTCCGGATTTGGCAGCAAACAGGTGAACACACCTATCGCCGCCCGGATGGCAAGGATTACGACCTGCCGGGCGCCGCCCAGATGATCTTTTCCGATCTCGGGACCATAAATGTCGAGAAGACACGTGGCTTCTCCGCCTACCGCTGGATACGCGATGAACTGATCCGGCTCGGTGTGCCCGCCTCCGAAATCGCCTATATGCAGGATTTCAAGAAAACTGAAGCCAAGCAACGGTTGTTTGGCGACGTGCGCGCGGGCCGCATCCGCTTCCTGCTCGGATCCTCCGAGACAATGGGGACGGGCGTCAACGCGCAGCTTCGCCTGAAAGCCTTGCATCATCTGGACGTGCCATGGCTCCCATCGCAGATTGAGCAGCGCGAGGGACGGATCGTTCGTCAGGGCAACCAGCATGACGAGGTCGATATTTTCGCCTACGCGACGGAAGGCAGTCTCGATGCGTCCATGTGGCAAAACAATGAGCGCAAGGCGAGATTCATCGCTGCGGCATTGAGCGGCGATACCTCGATCCGCAGGCTTGAGGATCTTGGTGAAGGCCAGGCCAACCAGTTCGCAATGGCGAAGGCGATTGCCAGCGGCGACGAGAGGCTGATGCAAAAGGCAGGGCTTGAAGCGGACGTCTCGCGGCTCGAACGGTTGCGTGCTGCCCACGACGACGATCAATATGCTGTTCGACGCCAGATCCGTGACGCCGAGCGTGACATCGAAACCGCGACCCGCCGGATCGGTGAGATCAATGAGGACTTGAAGCGGCTTATTCCTACCGCAGCAGATGCCTTCACCATGACCGTTCTCGGTGAGGTGCACGATGAACGCAAGGAAGCTGGCCGGACGCTGATGCGGGAAATCTTGACGCTGGTGCAGCTTCGCCAGCATGGTGAGGTTCATCTTGCATCGATCGGCGGGTTCGATCTCGTCTATGAGGGGGAACGGTTTGGCAAGGCGGACGGCTATCGTTATGCGACGCTACTGCAGCGCACCGGCGCTGACTATGAGATCGAACTGGCCGTCACGGTGACACCGCTAGGGGCTATCTCCCGCGTTGAACATGCGCTCGACGGGTTTGAGGACGAGCGCGATCGTTATCGCCATCGTCTCGAAGACGCCCGCCGCAGGCTCGCCTCATATCGCACCCGTGAGGGCGGCAACTTCGCCTTCGCTGACGAGCTTGCTTTAAAGCGTCGCCAGTTAAGCGATGTCGATGAGGCATTGGCCGCCTCGATGCGTGAGGAGAGCCAAGGCGTTGAACAGGCAGCCTGATCGCTTCCATCTCTTGTCCCCCGCCGATCGTGGGGGACAAATCGTGTTTGACGCCTGTCCTCCGGCTGTTCACGCACGCAGACCCGCTGGAATTTGCAAAATAGTCAAATAATTCGTATATTCCGACTAAGTTGAATGGAGAGCGGTGATGAAAAAGTTTTCGACTGTCGAATTGCTGCGGGACATCAAGACCGTGACGATGGCTGCGGATCGTCAGCCTGTTGCGATTACGCAGCATCGCAAGCCAAGATATGTGCTGATGACATATGACGAGTTTGAGGCGTTGAAAGGCAGGAGCGATTCCCGCCGGGTCTACGGCCCGAATGAAGCACCAGCTGACCTCGCAGCGATGGTCCTGCCTGAACTGGACAGGCTGATCGAGGAAGGGCGTGACCCCAATGGTTGACGTACCGTCGAATGGTTCTGTCATTCATTACCCCTATCTATGGGCATGGCAACGCGACAAGGGAGAAACCGAGGGTCGAAAGGAACGGCCTGTTTGCATGGTTCTTGCAATCGCCAAGGGCAACCAGACAAATCTCATTCTGCTGGCGATCTCGGGAACACCGCCTCGTGCAGATCAGGTGGCGCTTGAGATCCCGCAACTCGAATGCCGCCGTGCCCGTATCCGCGAATGGAAAGAGGCCTGGATTACAGTGTCGGAATTCAATCACGACGTGGCAGAGACCTCCTTCTACTATGACCCAAACATGGAAGTGCTGGGATCGTTCAGCAAAGGCTTTCTTTCCAAGATTGCCGCAGCCTTCAAGCCATATCTCGCAACGTCAAGCGCAAAAATCAGCCGTATCGACTAAATCTCATACGCAGCAAACAGGTTCTATCAGTTCTTTTTTCCTGATTTTTGCTTCACCCGGATACGCAGCGGGCGGCCCTCTGCATGCTCCAGATCGAAGGCGTTCGTTTTCCTCACGAGATCGCTCAGCTTGCGAAACCCATAAGTTCGCGGGTCAAAATCCGAAGCGAGATTTGCAAGTTGATTGCCGACGGCGCCAAGCGGTACCCATCCATCCTCACTGTCCATCTGAGCGATGACCTTCCTGATGATGGGCGTGGCGGCTGTCGGAGGCTGGAGAGAGGCTGTCGCCTGTGCCGCATCTGTCCCGTTCGCGGCAGCCACGGGCAACAGATTTTCGGTATAGATGAAACGCCGGCAGGCCTGCCTGAAACTTTCAGGCGTCTTCTGCTCTCCAAAACCGAAGACGTCGATGCCTTGTTCACGGATGCGAGAGGCGAGGCGGGTGAAATCGCTGTCGGAAGACACCAGGCAAAAACCGTCGAAGCGGCCACTATGCAGCAGGTCCATCGCGTCGATGACAAGCGTGATATCGGAAGCATTCTTGCCGGTCGTGTAGGCGAACTGCTGCTGGGGAATGATTGCGTGTCTTGCGAGAACGTCGATCCACGCCTTTGAACGGGCATTGGCGAAGTCGCCATAGATGCGTCGAACACTCGCTTCGCCGATCTTGGCAATTTCTTCAAACAGGCCATCAACAATTTTCGCGGAGGCATTGTCAGCGTCGATAAGCACCGCGAGCCGCGGGGAACGGGGTTCTGCCATGCTAAAGGATCCTGCCTATCAAAATTGACGGTAGTCCAACATCAACGAATGGGTGGCGTGTGGCAACCGCGTTGTTTTCCCTTCACTCGCGCTCGCTGGTCTATAGATTAGCGAGCGCTCCGCATCCCCAAGAAAACAGGGAGCGCACCGAATGCGGCCAGTCGGTCCCGCCATCTCAGCTCATTTTCTGGAATTGCTCGCCCCAGTCGCGCATCGTTATCAGTATCGGTGCGAGTGACACACCGAGCGAGGTGAGTTCATACTCTACCTTCGGCGGCACCTCGGGATAAACGATACGCCGAATGATCCCATCCACCTCCAGTTCTCGCAACTGCAGTGTCATCATGCGGGGTGTGGCAGCTGGGACGAGGCGACACAGCGCATTGAAACGCAGCTTGCCGTCCAGCAGGTGAAACAGAATGACTGGCTTCCATATGCCGCCGATGACCGACAGCGTAGCTTCGACTGCGCATCCGGTGCGATCGGCGCGGCGGCGCCCCCGTTTCATGCGGGCACTATCATTCATGATACTACATGCTCAATTTGTGCGTACTTCATCAATATGACTCATAGGCTTATCTAGAGGCTCTGAAAAGGAGATACCTCACATGCAACGATACATATTGACCGGAAACGAAAACCCGCGCCTCAAGCTGACCTCGGGCAATGTGCGCCAGCCGGAGAAAGGCGAAGTTGCCGTAGATCTGCGGGCTGCCTCCCTTAACTTCCGCGACCTGATCATCGCCAGAAACTTCAAGGACGTGGTGCCCCTCTCGGATGGTGCAGGTATCGTGTCGGCCGTAGGCGAGCAGGTAGACGGCTGGAAGGTTGACGATCGCGTGGTAATCGGATTTATGCCGGGATGGGTAGATGGCCCGATCACTGCCGCGAAGAAGGCAACAAGCCTCGGTGGTCAGACCATGGACGGCGTTCTGACAGAGCGCATTGTCGTGCCCGCGGACAGCATCGTGCGTATTCCAGATGCAATGACGTTCGAGGAGGCCGCGACGCTGCCTTGCGCCGGCGTGACGGCGTTTGCAGCCCTGTTTGAACGCCGCCCGGTGCAGCCAGGTGAAACCGTTTTGTTGCTCGGCACGGGCGGCGTATCGATCTTCGCTCTTCAGCTCGCTAAAAAGGCGGGCGCTCGTGTCATCATCACCTCCAGCTCGGACGAAAAGCTCGATCGTGCTCGTACGCTGGGCGCGGATGAAGTCATCAACTACCGCCGCACTCCGGCCTGGCAGGATGAGGTTTTGAAACTCACAGATGGCATCGGCGCTGACCTGGCGGTTGACGTAGCCGGCCCCGCCACGCTCAGCCAGACCCTTGCCGCTACCCGTTTTGATGGTCGTATCTCCCTGATGGGAGTGCTAACCGGGTTTGACGGTCACATTGATACGGGAGCGATTCTGGAAAAGCGGATCACCCTGCAGGGGATCTATGTCGGCCCCGTGGCAACGCTCACGTCCCTCGTGAAGACCGGAATCACCCCCCAGGTTGACCAGGTGTTCCCTTTCGAGGAAGCAGAAGCCGGCTATAACGCGCTGCGGGATGCAGGCCATTTCGGCAAGCTGGTCATCAAGATAGGATAATACCACTGCGCCACGATTCCCTTCCCGCACATATGCGTTTGCCGGGGCGGCTCATCTTGCAATTTAAGGTGATGCGAGCTAAATGTTGTTACGTAACCACAATTTTCGGAGGCTTGTCATGACGGTCACCACGCTATCAGGCCGAGAGCTCAATCAGGATCTTGGCCGCGCAAAACGCGCGGCCAACGAGGGGCCCGTCATCATCACCGACAGAGGACGGCCAGCGCATGTCCTCTTGTCGTTCGACGAGTATAAACGGCTGACCGGAAAAATGCGGACGCTTGGCGACATGCTGGCTGCACCGGGTGCGGGAGAAATTGATTTGCCGCTTTCGCCGCGAACGGAACGTGCGCAGGCAGTTGACCTGTCCTGATGCTATTGCTCGATACGAATGTTGTCTCCGAACTGCGCAAGATTGTGAGCGGCAAGGCGCATCCCAATGTCGTGGTCTGGAACGAAACCGTTGATCCGGACGAAACGTTCATCTCTTCCGTCGTTCTGCATGAGCTTGAGATCGGCGTGCGGTTGGTGGAACACAATGACAGCGCTGCCGGGAGAGTATTGCGCAACTGGCTGGACAACACGGTTATCACGGCGTTCTCGGGTCGAATCCTTCCTCTTGACGACGCGGCGGCCTTACAGGCAGCCAAATGGCATGTGCCTGACCCCAAGCCGATCAACGACGCCTATATCGCGGCGACGGCGCTCGCCCGTCGCATGACACTCGTCACGCGCAACATCAAGGATTTTGCGGGTATGGGCGTGAAACTCGTCAATCCATGGGATCCTTCCATGTAGCCGCGGTGTGATGATTTCGTTCGCGCCAAAACATAGAGACGAAACCGCAATAGCGCTCCATCTTCGCGCAAAGCAGCATCCGGACCCACAAATATTCCAACCCTGTTTCTGGGCAGGTGGTCAGCGGAACTGTTCTCGGCAATTTGGGCCATTCACAAGGGCGTGCAGCATTTGCATGGCTGCATTGCACAATAAATAGTTTCTATCTGGTCAGAAATTAGTCATACAGCACACAGCTGATGCATTTTGACGGTCACCTCCCAGTTCCGTCGCGTCAGCTGTTCCCCTCTGGAGGTTCAAAATCTCCACACTTCATGGGCCGCGGTTTCCGAGGGCCCATTTTTTTGTCTTCCGCTCAACTCTGATGTCGCGTTCCTCGCAAGAGGTGGCATCGGTTTGTGCGTCGTGCGGTGTGGGCTGAAAGTGAATGGGAAGGAGTAAAAGGGGGAGAAGAAACCGGTCGCAGATCGGTCCTCCCGCCGACGCTCACGCTCAACCGCCGCCTGCCGCATCCCGGCAACTCGTCCTTCGCAGGGCCTTAGGCCCCGCTTGTCCTTCGCTGCAGGGACGCTCGGCCGCAGTTGCGCCGGTGCGGCCGTCCCGCGGTCCGGAAGATGTCTTCGGAAAAAAGAAGACACGAACAGGAGCAGCAAAGGGCCGGCTCCGTATCCGGTTAAGGAGAATCCCATGTATCTTGTCACGCTCGATCCACGCGCGCTGAAAGACAACCCCGACAAGACCCGCCAGTCGAAGTCGTCGCCGCAGGCAGATGCGCTGCTTTTGGCCACGATCAAGGCCGTGGGCATCATCCAGCCGCCTGTCGTCGAACCCGAACAGGGGGGCGGCAACGGCTATATCATCGATATCGGCCATCGCCGCGTGCGCCAGGCGATCGCTGCGGGTCTTGAGGAAATTCAGGTCCTCGTCGCGGACACCGCAAACGACAATGGCGCCATGCGCTCCATGGTGGAAAACACCGCCCGCGACGCCCTCAACCCGGTCGACCAATGGCGCGGCATCGAACGGCTCGTCGCTCTCGGCTGGACCGAGGAGGCCATCGCTCTTGCCCTCACATTGCATGTGCGGCAGGTTCGCAAGCTCAGGCTTCTCGCCAATGTGTTGCCTGCGATGCTCGATCAGATGGCGCTCGGCGACATGCCGTCGGAACAGCAACTTCGCACAATCGCATCCGCCAGCGTTGATGAACAGAAACACGTCTGGAAGGCCAACAAGCCGAAGAAGGGCGAGCGGGCGTCGTGGCACCAGATCGCAAGTGCGCTCACCAAAAAACGTATGTATGCGAAGGACGCCAGCTTCGGCGATGACCTTGCAACGGCCTATGGTATCGAATGGGTCGAAGACCTGTTTGCTCCCGCAGACGAGGATACGCGCTACACGACCAATGTCGAAGGCTTCCTCGGTGCGCAACACGAATGGATGACGGCAAACCTGCCCAAGCGCGGTGCTATCGTCGAGGTCAATTCCTGGGGACAACCCGAACTCCCCAAGAAGGCCGATCGCGTCTACGGCAAGCCGCAGAAGTCCGACCACACCGGCATGTATCTCGATCGTGACGGCAAAGTGCAGACGGTCCATTATCGTCTTCCCGAGGTGAAGAAGCCGAAGGGCGCCGGTGGTGCGACGACGGGCGGTGTCGGCGAAGCCGACGATACGATCGTCGCGGCAAAGCCACGCCCCGATGTCACCCAGAAGGGGCTCGACATGATCGGGGACTTCCGTACCGATGCCCTGCACGAGGCGCTCGGTCGCGCGCCAATTGAGGACGAGACTTTGCTGGCCCTGCTGGTGCTCGCCTTCGCAGGGACGAATGTGCGCGTCGACTCCGGTGCCGGCGACACGGTTTACGGGCAGAAGCGTTTCGCCCGCCATGTCGTCCGCCTGGTCGATGAGAATGGTAAGCTCTCCTTCGATCTCGACACATTGCGGGTCGTTGCCCGCACGACGCTGGTCGAGGTGCTGTCATGCCGGCGTGGCATGTCGAACAGCGGTGTCATCTCCAGGATTGCCGGCGATGCCATCGGGGCCGACGGCTATCTCCCGAACATGGGCACCGAAGACTTTCTGCTTTGCTTGTCGCGACAGGCGCTGGAGGCATCGTGCAAGGAAGCTTCGGTTCCGCCACGCCAGAAGGTGCGGGAGACCCGTGCTGCGCTGGTCGACCACTATCAGGACGGCCATTTCGTGCACCCTTCGGCTCTCTTCTCGCCGGATGCCGGCGACGTGGCAGACCTGATCAAGCGTGGCGAGGTTCTCGACGCCGATGAAGACGGTCCGGGGGACGACGAGGACATTGAGGTCTCCGAGGATGTCGAAACTGGCACTGAGGCTGCCGACGGCGAGCCGTCCGAAACCGGCGATGATGAACCGGGTCAGGATCCCGCTGATTCAGACGACGGATCGGACGCTCCGACGCCTGACGATGACGACAGCGCCTACGGCATCGCCGCCGAGTAGCAGCTTCACCTCACCCAGTTCCAGACCAACTCCCGCCGCCGGCTAATCACCGGCGGCGATTTCGTTTCCAGCCTCTCAAACCAAAGGAGAAATCGCATGTCCGCGTCTCTCGTTTTCAAGCTCGTTCCCCTCGGGTCCATCGTGTCCTGGTCTGATGGAACACCAAAGCCGCCGGAGCGTCACAAGAAAAAGCTTGCCACCTGGAAGACCAGAAACAGTTCCGGCCGTCTGATCCGCAAGCAGGCCAGCCAGACCCGCGGCACCTATACCGCGCCGGACTGCTTCACCGTCCATGAAGGTGATCATGGCAGCAACGGTACCATCGTGCTTCGGGTATTTCGCACCTTCGATGTTGGAGCCTGCTCCCTGAGCTTCGCTGTGGTCGAGCGACCTGCGATCGGTTCGGTGCGGATCTTCGATCGCGCCGGTGAGGGCGCGGAGCTTGTTCATGTCGCTGCCGATCGTTCTACGGCGGATGAATGGCTCACCCGGCATCGGCATCCGCACGCCGTGCTGGAGGACGTGACACGCATCCAGGAAAGCCCCTCCGCGGGTCAGGCCGCCGCATAGGCCGTGATTTGCTTTGTGCATCGAAATGACCTGCCGCCGCCGGGCATGTCCGGCGGCGCTTTCGTGTTCAACTCCCTTAGTGAGAAGGAGGACATAGATGTCCGCACTCATGATCTTCGACCATGCTCCGCTCGGCGCCGTCATTTCCTGGTCGGACGGCAGCGCTCGTCCGCCCGAGGACAGAATCCACACGCTTGCCGGATGGAAACGCGACAATGCCGTTGGGAGACTGGTGCGTAAACGCAGCCATTCTGTCATGGGGCAGTCCCGCATCCCTGCAAGCTTCAAAGTCGCCACCGACGGTATCGACGATCTCGGAGCCATCATCGGCCCCGACTTCAGGACATTTGCCGTCGACAGCGTGCTCACTTTCGCTGTGCTCGAACGGCCCGACATCGGCTCCATTCGCATTTTCGACGGTGATGCCGAGGACGCTGAACTCCCGCATCTTGCAGCGGATTGGGACCATGCCGAGATCTGGCTACGGAGCTGCGGGTTTAGCAAGACCAGGTTGAGCGAGGTCACAGCGGATGAAGTCGCCGCCGACCGGATCGAGGGGAGGGTGGCATGAACAAGCCAGCCAAATCCCACGATGCGACCACCCCCGAAAATTCAGTGGTCGAGTTCGCGCGCAGTGCTGAAGATTTCCCGGTCGCCCGGATCGATGAGATCACGCTCGCGATGCTGCCGTTGGTCGACGGCGGCGGCTTTCCTGCCAGTGCCTGGCGCGTATCCAGGCCACTTGGCGAGATGACGCGGGCCGACTATTACGGTCACCAAGGCCGGATGGACGACGAGGCGACATTCCAGGATCGGGTGTTCGAGATGGCCGAGCACCGTCGCGAGCTTTCAGCTCTTGCCCGTATTGAGACGCGGATCGCCTGCAGCACGCCATGGGGCGCCTCGCAAATGGCAACGGTTTATGCCGAAGGTGTCACGTCGCATATGACCGCCAGCCATGGCGGCTTCCATCTGTCGATCGAACGTAATAGCCGGATCCACCCGGCGCTGCGCAAAGGGAGCCCGTGGTACGAAGAAGATGCCGAATGGGCCATCGTCGCCCTGACTTTCCCTGATCTGTTTACCACCTACGAGCGCCGGATCGCCGGTGATGCGATCCGCAATAGCTGGCCGGACGCGTGGGAAAAGATCCATTGCTGCGTACTGGACCCAGCCGAATCCTGGGCCAAGGCCCGCAGGCTTTCCGATGAGGCGCATGCAGACGACTGGGTCGTTATTTCGGCAATCCTTTCCAGCCACCATGTCGGCCTCACAGAGGTGATCGCCACACTCGGCGGCAAGCGTGATCTCGATGCCGTGGAGCGCCGGTATCTCGTGCCCAGTCCCGACTACGCGACCCGAAGTCCGCTTGGTTTCGTCATCGATATGGACCGTCATCAGCTCTATGACGGCCCCTCCAGCTTCATCGGCTGGGACGCGCGGAGGACGAGCGCAAGAAGCCCCTAAGCCCTCGCGTGTTGTTGACCCGCATGGAAGCAGCACATCGCGAGACCCGGCATCATCTCGATCGCGTTCATCGGAAAATCGCTGGCCGCGCCGAACGCATCGCGATCACGCAGAAGCGAAAGCCAGACACCGCGCACGCAACCGGACCGGGTCACGATGGAGCCGCAGCGACGAGATGTTGTTCCATGCGCATTTCGATCGCCTGCAATTCGAAAGGCGTCTCGAGTTCGATGGCCCCGCAGGCAATCTGGCTCGCCAGGACCGGGCCATCGACACGCTGCGGCAAAAGCTCGGCGAAGACGTCTGGCGCAAAGTTGCATAAGCCGCCTGATAGGATGGTCTTGCGGCAGAGACACGGATGGGCGGCGCGGTGATTGCCAACTGCGGTCACGGCGCGTCATTTTCGGGCGGGATCCCACCGCGCGTTTCCGATGATGCCTTCAGCCCCTTGCCGCTCCGCCCCTCGGTTGTGTTGCGGTCTAAACCAGCGGCCGTTTGCTTCAAGGCCGCTATCGCGCCGCGTGGCGGCCGGAGCAGCCTGTCTCACATCATCAACCCGCGTCCCGCGCAGGGCTGCACCCCGCTTGGCCGCAGGCCGATGACGCTCGCCATGGCGGCCCCGGACCCCTGAAGCAACCGTCATTCCGCCGGCTTTTCCAGACCGCACCCGAGGGACGGAGCGGCAAGGGGCCGCTTCGGGTCCCCGGAGGAAAACCCGAGAAGGAAACCCTCATGGCAAAGCCCTCTACACCCTCCCGTCAGTCCACCGGCCCATCGGCTCGCGTCGTCCAGCTCCGCAAGGGAGCAACCCTCGAAATGGTGCGGCTCACTTGCCCCGATACCGCACAGGCACTGCTGATCTCGGAGAGCTTCGGGACCGCCGTAGTCGATAGCGACGGCATCCGCGATCTGCATGAACGCCTGATCATCGAAACCGCACACAGCCTCTCCGATGGGCTCGGCGAGCGGGCGATGCAGATCCATCTGCAGCGTATCGTCGGCGCCTATGTCGGGTCGGCCCATGGTGCGGGGCAATTCTACAGCCGTGCTGTCTCTGAGGCTCGCGACGCAACGGCCAAGGCCGCCAACGACGCCCGCGACGAGGACCTTGATGGCCCGGTCGGCTACGACAGTGCCGCCCAGCGCAAGCGCGAGTTTGCCGCCGATATGGGTATCCAGTCCCATGCGCTCCGCATGGCGGCCGAAGGTGCCGTCGCGGCCTATGAGCAGGTGGTCGGCGAAAGCTGGAAGCCGTTCGACCGTCCGGTCGAGAATCCGGGTCAGGGCCTCGACCGCAAGGCCGCCGCGGCGCAGATGGCGGCTTTCGACTGAACCGCTTGATGGCGGGGCTTTGCCCCGCCATTTCTTGTGCTGACAATAAACCTCCACCTACGGTGGAGGACTGGACGAGTTCTACATCGTCATTGAGAGACCTCCGTGCTTGGACCGTTAGCAGGCCGAGACGCGAAACGGAGGTTTTATGGATGAGCAATCACAATCGCATGCGACGTGGGACTGCAAATACCACGTTGTTTTTGGAAGTAAGTACCGCACGAAAAGGCTCTACGGGGACGTGCGACGTGAATTGGGTGACCTCTTGCACAGGCTTGCTCTGCAAAAGGGTTGCCGGATCGAGGAGGGGCACCTGATGCTCGACCATGTGCATATGCTGATATCGATCCCGCCGAAATATTCAGTTTCGCACATTGTCGGGTTTTTGAAGGGTAAGACGGCGATTTACGTCGCCAACAAATACGCCCGTAAACGGCGTTACAAGGGATACCACTTTTGGGCGCGTGGGTACTTCGTGTCCACGACTGGCTATGATGAGCAGGTCGTCAGACATTATATCCGTAATCAAGAAAAGGCCGACAAAGCTTCCGACTTTGCCGACCTCTTTAATCGCAGCTACTAGCTTATAGCAAAACCGCTTCTAGCGGTTCAAGCGCAGCGTTTCAAACCTCCACCTCTGGTGGAGGTCATGACTCGGCCGAGACCGGTGCCCGCTTGCGGGCGCTTTCGCGATGCAGCCGTTTAACCGTCGCAGTTTGTCACTATATCCCCATGGACGGCGTTATCGATGGGGATGACATGAACAACGAACAATCGTCGAAAGTGAAGCCATGGGTCAGCTCGCAAGGCCCGGTCCTTGCCAGTGCCAATGATCTCAAAAAAGCTGCTGCCATCAACGAATTGCTGAGCGAAGGCGCGGCGATCCTTCCACAAAAGGAAACCGATCCGGTTTTGCCATTCGAGCTCGGCATCTTCGAGCAATTCAGCGCCCGACTTCAGCCTGGAATCGCCAGGATTCGTCTTCGTCGCGCGATTGCGACCTATGCTGCCGCAAAGAACTACTTGCTGGCATCCGCCCAACCTGATCAATGCGCCACGATATTGCGGGACGCCCGACCTTGCCGGTCAGTGCTGACGATAGAATGGCGGCGCAATTGCGCGTTACAGAAATTCGCCGTCAACGCAAATCGCAGGCGGATGCTCGCGGCAGCGCGCCCGTGATCGCCATCGGCGGTGTCCGACAAAGGTGAACCCATCCACCGCGGTCAAGCTGTCACCGCTTGATCGTTTTTCAGTCTGCCGCCCGAAGGCCGACTTCGATGCCATCCCCTTTAATAGCGCATGGATCATCAAGATGCTTTGAATGGTCGCGGCGATGCGACCCCGTCCTCGCTGTCGGTCCTGCAGGAGCCGGCGGCAAGCCGCAACGGCTGCGCCGTCCTCCACTACGTTTCGGCCGTTCCGGTGCAGCTCACCGCCTGACCGCTCCTGCCCTTGTCCCTCCGCGACGGGGCCGCAATGGCGCGGCCTCCCGAGTGGAGGTTTAGGAAAATGAGCAGGAAAGAACACAGCGATCGAACCGACATCTATTCGCGGATCACCGATCGCATCATCGCCGACCTGGAAAAAGGCGTCCGGCCGTGGATGAAACCCTGGAGTTCCGCCAACGCGGTTGGCCGGGTAACCCGGCCGAGGCGCCACAACGGACAACCCTATTCGGGCATGAATGTACTCCTATTGTGGTCGGAGGGTATCGCCCGAGGCTTCGCCTCGTAGACATGGATGACATTCAAGCAGGCATTGCAGCTGGATGCGGCCGTGCGCAAGGGCGAGACCGGCTCGACCGTTGTCTTCGCCAGCCGCTTTACGAAGTCCGAAGATGATGGCGAGGGCGGCGAGGCCGATCGGGAAATACCGTTCCTGAAAGCCTACAGCGTATTCAACGTCGAGCAGATCGACGGTCTGCCTGAGCATTATTATTATCGCCCCGTAGCGCAGATCGATCCTGTCGAGCGCCTCGAACATGCTGACCGGTTCTTTCGTAACACCGGAGCCCTTATCCGGCATGGCGGCAACCAGGCCTATTATTCGCCGGTCATGGACTATATCCAGATGCCACCTTTCGAGACCTTCAAGGATGCTGCCAGCTATTATGCAACCCTGAGTCATGAAGCGGCTCATTGGACGGCGAGCCCCGAGCGGATCGGACGTGACCTCAGCCGCTATGCCAAAGACAGATCGGAACGAAGCCGGGAAGAGCTGATCGCCGAGCTAGGAAGCGTTTTTTTGGCCGCGGACCTGGGAATCTCACCCGAGCTCCAGCCACGGCCCGATCATGCAAGTTACCTCGATTCGTGGTTGAAGATATTGGGTGACGACAAGCGTGCAATCTTTCAGGCGGCAGCCCACGCGCAACGCGCTGTTACCTATCTGCACGGCTTGCAGCCGGACGCGGCTGAAGAAAGCGAGGCGGCGTAACGGTTGTTCCGTCCACCAGATTGCTCATCCTCGCGCGCTCGGCAACCAAACGCGACGGACCCCGATACACGCCCGCGTTCGACCGTTCCGATGGTCCACTTTCGCGGACACTCTAACAGTGGCCCGAAAAGAGAGACGGCACAAGCTGCCTTCCTCTCCGCCCATCGCGGTTCAGAGCGGCAAAGGCGCCGATCGAGACGTACGAGGCCCTTATAACGAAAGCAACGGGGGCCGAAACGCAGCGCGGTGATCTTGTACCGTCTCAGTACCGGATCGAGATGGGTATACTTCGCATGGCGTACTGGGCTGATCCTCAGGTGAGGGGTGCGAGATTCTGCGGTTCACCGATCTCGACCGCATGGCCATCCGGATCATAAAACCGAAATACGCGCTGCCCCCACTCTTGTCGCTCGACGGGATGAATAAGTTCGACATAGGGCGCGATGCTCACGAAGGCGGCGTCCACGTCTTCGTGCTCGAAATACAGCAGAATATTCCGTCGCCCATATGGCTCGGAAAAGTCTGATGTGCGACCCCATATCGTCTGTTCTAGCGCCGCGCCCTCGTGGATTGCGAACCCCGTTTCGAACAGTACGAAACTTCCCGCATCCTCCAGCACCTTCAGACCCAGCCTTTTTTCATAAAATTCCCTCGATCGGCCGATGTCGTGGACGAAAGGAATCGGATTAATAAACCGCATTGTGGTCCCAAGGCTGTTTCCGGATTTCGACGCCACGCTTACAGTCGCCGATGACCAGCTCAGTTTCGCCAACGAATGGTTGGCGCAAGAGTGTATCTCGCATTTCAGTTTTGCACCACATGCGGACAGTCTCACGGCACCCGCGTCTGTGCCGTCGTTCGATGTGGCAGCCCGCATCCCTTCCCGCTGACGCGGAAGTCGGCAATCGGGCAGCCGGGCATCGCACCCCGCGCTCTGATCGGACGTGAAACGGAGAAGGCGCACTTGATCTGTTTCGGCAGGAGGAGCTCCTGACAGCAGTCCTTCGCGCAGGCGCTGGTTCGTACGGCGGATGAGGATAGCGGGGCTGTGCATCGATAAAGCCGCCCCATCCTGCCGCTTCAACCGCCAGGCGGAGCCGGGAGATCGGGTAGCCCGGAAACAGCCGTCGCCAGCGGCGGCGCCAGCATGCGGTCCATCCCGGCAGTCCGCGCCACTGACAAGGTCTGTTCGAAGCCGGGGACCGCCGAGACCCTGCCCCCTGCCAGGTTCCTCCGCCCTAGACACCGGTGCATCCACGCAGACCTCGATGGAATTGGTGTGACCGTAAGACGCCTCCGGCTCGATCGGCTGACCGCAACGGCCGGTCCGGACTATTTTCCGCCGCCCGGCAGGCCGGGCTTTGCATCGCCAAGCAAAATAGCGCGGTCCAGCCGTCCTCCACTACGTTACGTCCCCTGGAGGGGTGCAGTGCCGATCGCTCCCGGTCCTTACACCGCCATCGAGGCAGCGATGGGCGCAGCCCGATCACACGAAAGGAACCAAGTCATGGCAGTCATCGGCGAATTCACCACCAACGGGAACACCATCGTCGGCAACGTTCGCACTCTTACGGTCGCAATGAAGGCCCGCCTCAATCCCATCGAGCGCGTGTCCCGCGGCGCTCCGGACTTCCGCGTCACCTCCGGCGCCGCCGAGGTAGGAGCCGGCTGGAACGCGGTCTCGGCTAACGGCGAGCCCTACATCTCCCTCAAGCTCGACGATCCGAGCTTCACCGCTCCGATCAACGCGGCCCTGTGGCCGGGCGAAAAGGAAGGCGACTACGTCCTCGTCTGGTCCCGCCCGAACCGCGAGGCCGCATGACCGGGATCCCCGAATGGCCCCGCCGCAAGGCGGGGTCGTTCGCACAAAACCACAAGGCCGGACCCAGGCAGCGCGCACGGTTCCGGCTTCGACTTTGTCACGAGGATGGCTCAGACGTTGAGTGCGTCCTTCACCGCCTTGCCCGGCGTGAAGGTAAGCTTTTTTGCGGCCGCGATCTTGATCGTCGCGCCGGTCGCCGGGTTGCGGCCTTCGCGTTCCGGGGTTTCCTTAAGCTTGAATTTGCCAAAGCTCGGGATGGACGTCTCCGCGCCCGCCAGCGCCGCCTCGGTGATCTGCCGGAACACACTCTCTACAATCGCCTTGGCCTGCGCCTTGCTCAGGTTCTGCTCGGATGCGATTTTGTCCGAAATTTCAGTGGTCGTGGTCATAATCCTTGGCTCCTCGTGTTTCATCCCATCCGGTATGATGTTGAAGATAGGAAAACAATAGGGGTCATGAACCAACACCTGCCCGAAAATGCCTGAAAACCACAGGAAATATGCGCTCTCCCAGCGTTTCTGACGCCTGACGTGCGATCCCGCCGCGCCCAACGGTACAATCCCGGCGAACACGTCCGGGCTCTCCCAATACGATGAAGATGCAAGCGGGCATCGAACCCGCCTGCATCTTCGGTGCCATACGGAGAGGTGGGGTCTGCTCAGATAGTCCCATTGTGCCGTTCGGAAATGACGGCCTCAAGGACGCATGGTTCCCCCAATTTTCAGCCCCGTCCCGCAGGGCCGGGTCAGAAAATCGGCTCCCCCATACGCCGGCTCCGCCGGTCGCTACGCAATCCTTGACCCCGCCATCCCCTCACGCCGCTGGTCCTCGTCTTTCACAAACGTCAAGGAGACGACGATGACCTATGCCCTCGAAATCCAGATTGAAGAATTGCGCGCCGAACTACGCAACGCCGTGTACCAAGACGAGTGCCAGTGGATCCTCAACGAACTGGCAGCGGCTGAAGTGCTGCTTGCCGAAAAGGAAACCGCGTTTGACGACCTGCTGTTCGAGCCGCCCGAATAGGGCGGTCATAACCGGTGGCACCTGTCATTTCCCATAGATGACTTCAGCAAACGCCCTTGATTCTCTTGGGTGCATGGTGCCAAAGTTCGCTTCAGCAGCACCCTGATTGAATGCATTTTCGGGGCAAATTGCCAGATATAATTTCAGCATCATGCAAGATCGGACGCAAGCATGGTGGATTTGGCAGTGATTCCAACAAGTCAGTGGATCGAGGCTCAACGCCGCGCCGAAGTCGTGCGACCGCTTGTTGAGCGGAGCCGGTGCCCTCGGCGCGGCGCAAGAGCTTGGAATATCAGAGCGCCAGGTCTATGCACTGGTGCGCCGCATGAGGGAAGCTGGCGGAACCCTCAGTGCGCTGCTGCCGAAAGAGGGCCGAGGCGGTCGCGGCCGGGGGCGGTTGGCACCTTCGGTCGAAGAACTAACGGCGCAGATCATCGAGGATGTGTATCTGACCTCGCAGAAGCGCAACGCCGCCGAGGTCATTCGCGAGGTGCGACGGCGGTTTGCCTCTGCCGGAATTGCCGGCCCCATCTGCGAATACGGTTCGTCGCCGCATCAAGGCGCTCCCGGCATCAACACGGGAAAAGCGCGGCGAGCCGTTTCCTGCCGGACAGTCGATTTCGGGCGCAACGCCAGTGCCGTCCCGACCGCTCGATCTGATGCAGATGGATCATACTCCGGTCGATCTTATCGTGGTCGATCCTATCGACCGGCTGCCGATCGGCCGGCCCTATCTGACGCTCGCCATCGACGTCTTCAGCCGGTGCATCGCAGGGCTTCATCTTTCGCTGGATGCACCCTCGGCAACCGGGGTCGGTCTTTGCCTGACGCATGTGGCTTCTGACAAAGCATCGTGGCTGGAGGCCCGCCACACCGATGCACGTTGGCCGGTCGTCGGCAAGCCCCGCAGGATCGGCGTGGACAATGCCGCCGAATTCCATTCTGACGCCTTCGAGCGGGGATGCGAGCAGCATGGAATCACCATCGATTGGCGGCCGATCGGACAGCCCCATTTTGGTGGAATCATCGAGCGCGTCATCGGCACGATGATGGAGCTGGTGCATGGGCTTCCGGGCACCACTTTTTCCAACACCGCGGAGCGCGGCAACTACGACAGCGACAAGACTTCCTGCCTCACCCTTGAGGAACTGGAAAGGTGGCTCACCGTCGCCATCGCCAAATATTATCACCTGCGCGGCCATGAAGGGTTGGACGGGGAGCCGTCGAACTGGCGGAGGTCGGGGAGACCATCCCGATCCCTGCCGACACCCACGCCTTCCTGATCGACTTTCTGCCGGTGTGCCGACGCAGCCTTCAGCGCAACGGCATCATCCTCGATCACATCGTCTATTTCTCGAATGCCTTGACCCCTTGGATACATGACCGAAACCGCCCCGATCCCCTGATCATCCGGCGCGATCCGCGCGATCTCTCCCGAATCTTCGTTCTCGATCCCTTCGACAATGCCTATCTGGAAGTCCCGTACCGGATGCTTTCGCGACCATCGATCACGCTCTGGGAGCATCGTCTTGCCTTGCGCAGGCTGCGTGAGCAGAACCGGGCAAAGGTCGATGAAACCAGTCTGTTCGCAGCCGTGGACGAAATGCGGGCGATCGAGCGCGATGCCGCGCGCCTGACCCGAACGGCAAGGCGCAACCGGACGCGGCGATCTGTCCGAACCGAACTCGAAGCAGCAGCCCCCGAAGCGCCGCCAGTTCGCAGCACTACGCCGCCTCAACCCTTTGATGATGTGGAGGAATGGTGATGGAGCTTTCGCATCTTCGACCGGAGACATGCCCGATTGCCGAACTTCCAGCCCAGGAGCGCCTGGAACGGATGAACATGGATCGATGGATAAGCTACACCCGCGCCAACCTCGCGGTCGCCACCCTGGAACAGTTGATGCGTGTCGAGCCCGGCAAGATACGGCCGCGCAATATGTTGCTCGTCGGCGCGACCAACAACGGCAAGACGATGATCGCTGAAAAGTTTTTGCGCCAGCATCCTCAACGATCGTCCGACGATGGCGAGCATGAGATTATTCCGGTTCTTGCGGTCCAGATGCCGGCAGAGCCGACGCCGGCCCGC
The DNA here is from genome assembly GCF_003031125.1 of Agrobacterium sp. LAD9. Lineage (NCBI taxonomy): Bacteria > Pseudomonadati > Pseudomonadota > Alphaproteobacteria > Hyphomicrobiales > Rhizobiaceae > Agrobacterium > Agrobacterium sp. LAD9. Next base: position 73,686 of record NZ_PHGS01000013.1, read on the forward strand.
CTGTTCTCGTCTTTGATGATGGCAATGGGCATACCTTCGGGCGGCTTCAACCGAGCAGAGCACAAAGAGGCTTTCGCCCTCGGAATCATGCGCAAGGTCCAGACCCGGCTCATCATCATCGACGAGCTGCATAACCTGCTTGGGGCATCCGCTCGGCGGCAGCGCGAGTTGCTGAACCTTCTGCGCTACATCGGAAACGAACTTCGGATTCCGCTCGCCTGCCTTGGCACGCGCGATGCATATCTGGCCATACGCTCCGACGACCAGCTTGAGAATCGGTTCCATCCCTATCCTCTGCCTCGATGGAGCGACGATGAAGAACTCGGTCGACTCCTGTCGAGCGTCGAGACCATATTGCCGTTGCGGGAACCCTCCCATCTGGGCGCTCCGGAGATGCGAAGCCTCATCCTGCGCCGCTCGGAAGGCACTATCGGGGAAATCGCGAGCCTGTTGACCGAGGCTGCATCCGTCGCCCTGCAATCCGGCTGGGAGCGGATCGACACAGCCGCCGTGATGGAGGCGGCGTATCAGCCGCCCACCGTGCGGCGGCGCTCGGTGGAACGGAGCGTCATGTCGTGACTGAGCCTTCGACCAAGCCGTGGCCGCTGCATCCCCAACCCCGGCCCCATGAGGATCGCCGCGCCTATGTTCGTCGTCTTGCAGAGACCTATGGGGCGGACTACCACCGTTTTTGCCGCTCCGTCCTCGGTCTATCTGCATCGGAGACAGCCGCCATAGGCAAGGAGATGCCAGAAGGTGCGTTGCAACGTTTGGCAAGCGGGACAAGCCTTCCGACCGACAAACTCCGGGATATGCAGTACCCGAACATCATGAATGATGCCGTGGCCGAAATGCGCGCGTTCTTCGAGACTGACGAAGGTCAGCAATGGTTCGACCGCTGCTTTGGGCGGCCAAGCATGATTAGCATTGGCGCACAAACGAACGTTTGTGCAGCCGAGAGACCGCCAACATTCCCAGACGCCCACTGTGGCGACGTCAGCCACTTAAAAAGAGCCTGATTTCCAATACCTTGTCCTCGTTGTCCGCTCTCTGGTTTTTAAACTGCTTGACTCGCGCATAAACCTGTTGCCAAATCCGAGTGATTGGCAACAGGTTTATGCAGCAGAACATGTTCATCGGCTACGCACGAGTTTCGAAGAATGACGGCCAGGAGACGGCCACCCAAATAAAGGCCCTTTGGGAAGCCGGTTGCGGACGTGTATTCGATGAAAAGGCGTCGGGTGGGCGATGGGATCGACCAGAGCTTCATCGGTTGCTTGACCAGTTGCGCGACGGAGACACACTCGTCGTTTGGAAACTCGATCGACTTTCGCGCTCATTAAAGGATCTTCTTAATATTCTTGAGAAGGTCGAAGCCGCTGGCGCCAGCTTCCGGTCGTTGACCGAAGCTGTGGACACCTCAGGGCCGGCGGGCCGGATGATGATGCAGATGCTCGGGGCATTTGCAGAATTCGAGCGCGCCATGGTTCGGGAAAGGACACGCGCGGGATTGAACTCTGCGCGCGAGCAGGGCCGCGTCGGCGGCCGGCGGCCGAAATTCAACGACGAACAGCGCGCAGAAATCATCGACATGCTCGAAGCCGGGCGGAAGCCGGCCGATGTAGCCCGGCTGTTTCGTGTGCATCGAGCGACGATTGCGCGGCTGACGGCTGCGATGAAGTTTGAACAGGCTGAAGATTCGGACGATGCGCCTACGGTCAGAGTTTCCTTTCTGACGCCCAAATTCAGCGCGGACAGGAGACCTCCCCATGGTGAATGAGCGAGCCAGCATCGAAGAAATCCGGGGCTTTTATGCCCGCCTCATGGCGGCGGCGAGCAGATCGTCTGATCCCCGGCTTGAGAGAGCTTTCGAGGCTGTCCCTCGCGAAGCGTTTTTCCCTCCCGGCCCTTGGAAAGTCATGGTCAACCTACGGTATTTTGAGACGCCGAGCGCTGATCCAGTCTACCTCTATCAGAATGCCCTCGTAGCGCTGGATGCAGACAAGGGGATCAATAATGGCGAGCCTTCGCTTCATGCGGCATGGATAGGAGCAGTTGCCCCACAGCGTGGGGAGACCGTCACGCATATCGGCGCAGGAACCGGGTATTACACTGCGATCCTGTCAATGCTCGTATTGCCCACGGGCAAAGTCACCGCATTCGAAATAGACGGGAATCTGGTAGAAAAGGCTATGCGGAACCTCGAACCTTTTGAAGGTGTAGATGTCATCAGCGGTGACGCTACAAGAAAGCGGCTGCCGCTATCGGACGTGATCTATGTGAACGCCGGCGTAGCCGCACCGCCGGCCGACTGGCTAAGAGCACTGAAGCCCGGCGGACGGATGATCTTTCCTTGGCGGCCGAGTGAGGAAGTCGCGCTAACGTTGCTGATCCGCTCTGAAAACGGTGGCTTTAGCGTCACACCTCTAATGCCTGCCTGGTTTATTCCTTGCGTAGGCGCATCGAAGGAAGTCACGCCCTCCAGGGTGGCCGCCAGTTTCGCGGAAGCTCGGTCCATTCGTTCGATTTGGAGAACTGCCGATCGCGCTCCCGACCACAGCGCGATAGCCATCTATCCGGAGGTTTGGTTCTCCACCGGGCCGGCCGCTGCCATTCACTGAAGTCAACTTTGGCATTTTGCTGAAGCGAACTTTGGGAAATGACAGCACCAGTCTAAGGCAGCCTCCCGATTGAAGTTGTTGCAAATTTCCCTATTCTGCGACGTTGCAAAAGTCGGGAAAACATATGTCGCGTTAATCGGGAATTTTGCGACGATTCAGCAAGGCAGTTATATTCTTAGGCCGAGGAAGAGAGATGCAATGTGCATGCGCATAACGGTTATCAGCGGCATGTGCGCTGCATTCTTAAATATTGGAGCAGCCACAGCGATGCCCATGGACATGACGGTAGATCGCCTTCTCAATATCTGCGAAGCGCCCACTGTGCAGGCGGCGACAGTGAAAGGCGACGAACTTGGCTGGCAGCGCCAGACCGATGCGGAAACAGAGGAGTGGCGCACTCATTTCGTCGCCTACAATGGCGGTTCGGTGGAAGTTGTAGGCTGGCGGCGTGATAAGGCTGGTGAAGCCGAATCATTGTCGGTTTGGGTTGCTGTGGGTCCAAGCGGACACAAAGCATGTGCATATTCGACGAAGAAGCCTGCCGAATTTCTCCGTGCTCTATCAGAACGTCTTGGCTCTCCCGACACTCTCGACAGGGAGGACGCTATAGAAATGATATCGGCTTATTGGAAACGAAGTTCGGTCGAGTATACCTTTACTCAGATAGGATCATCCGCAACGATTAATATCGGACAGGGCCAATAAATTAGTGGTGAATGCCTTTATATGTATTGTCGCGGAAATCATTATTTTGAAAAATAACACAAATCAGGTGAGCATATCGAGTAAAAGTCAAGGTTCTGGGGGCGGCAAAACCAAATAAGGAATGACATATTCGTGAACGAAGTTCAGCAATACAAGCGCCTATCGGCTTTTTCAGTCTATTTAATATCAGGCATTAGCCTGACTATGAGTGTGGCGTGGGCGGCTCCCGATGATAAGCGGCGCGGCTGGATATTCAGTGGCATCAACCTAATCAACGCGTTGGAAGGCCAGCCAGCAGATGAAACTGCCGGCAACGAGCGTGATCGTGCTCTGTCTAGCGCTCGGGCCAACGCCTACATCGCTGGTGTGGCGGACGCGACAAGCGGCAAGCGATGGTGCGGCGCAGGCACGGTCATGCCTCACGAGCTTGTCGATCGCACCTATACCTATCTGCGCACCCTCCCGTCGAGCAGCCTTGAAGGGAACGCATCATCGCTCGTGGCCGACGGACTGGCGTGGGCGTTTCCGTGTCGTGCAAACTGAGGGAATTTCGCGACAGAATGCAGGTTTTAATAGCTTCTGATGAGACAAGAGGATGAACACGATGCTCATGGACAAGCTCTCCCCCGAATACGCTCCTTACACCTTCGATGGACTGCCGACGCTCTACGGCGTGGACGGATTTTGGGAAACGGCGCTCCCTATGCCGCAGACGTCGACGCTCTGGCATTCTCTCGTTGCCCTACCTCACCCCCGCCGGGGCTATTCCAGCTACGCCGAACCGGGCGAGGTGCCCGTTTCCTTTGAAAATGACGACGGCGAAGGCGACTCCCCCGATCCCATCATGCTTGAAACGGCACGGTGGCTTATCAAAAACGATGAGGAAGTGGAGCGGGCCATTATCGACACGATCTTGAGCGACATGCCAAGGTTGCGCGACATCCAGAGCGGTATCGTGTTGGGGGACGAGGATAAGCCGCTTCCTGAAAGCTGTGACGAGCCGATGCTGCGTCAGATGGTCCGGCTGCTTCAGCTTACGCTGCCTCCTATTCAGGGTAAGCTCCCCTATTTCGGGGCGGAACTTGCATGTACATGGGATCGGGAGCATGGCTATGGCGTCATGTTCCACGGCACCAATGTTGTGAAGTCCGGCGGAGGCGATATCCCGAACCTCTCGTGGATCGCCAATCGCCACGCCGAAGGACGCACGTGAAATTTGGATGTCGCGGGCATTTGCGGTGTAAAGGCTGCAATTGTTGTTGCCGACCCACCTCGGCTCAGGAGCAGCCACACCCGCTCAGCGGCCGCGCTGTCTGTCGAGGAATTCCAGATAAGCCTTTTGGTGGCCAGCAAAGCCCTTTCTGCCATATATTTCCTCGATCCGAGAAAAGGCCCGAAACGCTCTGTCGGTATCGCCAAGTTTGTACATGGCTTCGCCTTCCTGCATAAGCACTTGATGATCTTCGCGATTTGGATCGTCGTACATGAGAGCCATTGTTTCGATCCATCGGAGGCAACTCTCCTTATCGCCAAGATCGGCGAACCCGTTCCGACACACTCGGCGCCGACATGCCGACGGTGCGGGCAAGCTCGCTCATCGACAGGGCGGGCATCGGAATCCAGTGCGGCAAGAATCTGCGCATCCGTGGCGTCTATGGAAGATTTTCCAGTTTGAAGGTTTGGATGTGATTTCGCTTTCGACATGGAAAGCAATTTACCCAATCATCTGCCGCCATTCCATATAAATCAGCCGGATCGCATTGCATGATGCTCGCAACAGGAGAATATCATGCTGCTTGGGATCGCCGCCGGCCTCACCACTTGCGCTCTATGGGGGCTGACTTTCATCGCCCCACGCGCCGTTGCACCGTTCACGACATGGGATTTGACGATCGCTCGGTATGGCATCTTCGGGCTTGCCTGCCTGCTGCTGATGGCTGATCGGCGGTTCCGGCCCGCAGGCATAGCCCCTTCGCGGCTCCTGATCGGGCTGCTCCTCGGTGGAGCGGGGTATGTCGGGTACTTCATCAGCGCAGCGTTTGCGGTTCAGCTCGCCGGCGCGGCCGTTCCGCCTGTCATCATCGGAACCATGCCGGTGTTCCTGGCGATCATCGCCAATGTCAGGGAACGAACGGCTCCATGGAAAGCACTCGCGCTGCCTTTGATGCTGATCGCGATCGGCGTGGCGATTGTGAATGCCGCGACGATCAGCGCGGCTCATGTTGCGGATACGGCGTCGATCTTGCTCGGCGTCCTCGCCAGCTTGGCAGCGCTGGCGATCTGGATCGCCTACGGCTTGGTGAATGCGGCCGTCATGCGTTCGGCCAACGCGCCGGATGGTCTGCAATGGACAGGACTGCAAGGTGTTGGCGCAGCGATCGGAAGTCTTCTCCTGCTACCGCTTGCATCATTCGATCTCGCACATACGGCATCAGCTCCGGAGGCCTTTCGCTTCATTGCGTGGGCACTGGTCATGGGACTGGCCGGCTCATGGTTCGCGACCTGGTGCTGGGTAATCGCTTCTCGTCGCCTGCCGCTGGCGCTCGCGGCCCAGCTCATCGTTGCGGAAACGGTCTTCGGTCTCGCTTACGGCTTCATATTCGAGGGCCGATTCCCATCTCCCGCCGAGGCGATCGGAGCGACGATGCAGCTCGCCGGCGTCTGCTTCGCCATCGCAGTTTTTAGCAAGCCACGTGAGCCGTCCGGCTTGTCGCAAAACTCAGTCGCATAAATCCGGCTTTTGCGCTTGAGTTTTGCGACAGAAATTCCGCTGAAAATTCAGCGACGATCGATATGTCGCAAATATTAGAATTTCTCTTAGAGCAGTTGGCCCATGTCCAGCGTTGAGAGCCCGGGTTGACTGTCAGCATAACGCGCCGAGATGCTCGATGCCGCCGAGCGCCGCCGGATCAAGGCGGGACTCGAACTCGCCCAGGTCGAACTGGCCGCCTCGCTTGCGGAACAGGCCGGCAGCCATTCTTCTGAGCCTCCGTTCTGACGGGGCTTCTGCCGCTGTTCTTGGCCCACCCCGCCGGATCGACCGACGGCCAAGGCCCGAAGCTCCGCTTCGGTCGCGAACACATCGACACCGCAGCCTGCATTCGTCCGGAAGAGATCGGGGAGGTTGCCGCGACCTTCCTTTCGATCCCCTGTCATCGGCATCGGGGATGTTTGCAGCCCGGTCGTCGCACCGCAACCTGCCGCCACCGGAATTTTCCTTAGCCTTTGGCTCCTCGCGCTCCAAAATTCCGTCGCCGGCAGGTCCTTCGCATGCGCTGCGGCCCTTGCGGGTGCAGCACGCCTTTCCGGGCCGCGGCCTATCCCCGCAATGACACGTTATCGAAAGGAGTAAACATCATGCGCCAACTCGCCCAATTCCTCACCGCCACCGGCCGCCGGCTCCGTGCACTCTGCAAAGTCGCTGGCCACTTCTTCCGCAAAGGAAAGCTCGGCCTCAAACTCGCAATCAAGATCCCGTTCTTCGTCGAGATCGAGATCGCTTTCGAGACCGACTGGGACCGGCGCCGATAAGGCTCCTGTCGAGGCCCGCGCGAGCGGGCCTCGTTCCACCTGCCGCGCAGCCGGGCGATAGCCGCGCGTCCGCTTCTGGCAAACGAGATCGAGAAACAACAGCACGGCGTCCTCTTCCCGCTGGAAGACATGCGCCTTCGCCTGGCCACGCGCACCGATGCGTCCCCAGCGGCGCGTCAGCCGGGTCTCTCCAAACAAGGTCTCCGAAATATCCATGGCATAGTAACGCGCCATGTTCATCGAGGCGTCCGTGCGTTCGATATAAAGCTGATAGGGCTGCGTAATCATGCCGACAGGATCGTCGATCACTGAGCGCAGGTCCAACGAGAGATTTGAATCGGTCATGCCCGACCGATTCATTTGCGTGATGTGTTGGCAATCCGCGAAGAGATGATCGGGCGAGCCGGCCCTGCCGGACGGCTCTACTCGCGCCCCGGGGCGCTCCCGGAGCCCCAAGCGGTCTCCGCGCAGTCGCGTGATGATCCTCTCGCGATGTTGCACTGCCGGCGCGATATCGCGACCGTTGCGGCGCGGAGATGGTGCAGGACCGGCTGGCCGCCGGAAACGGTCACGCCCGCGACAGCGGGCGTGGTTCTCTCTATCTCTATGACGCCGCATTCTACGATCCCCTTCTCCCGCCTCAAGGACATCGCGGTTCCCCCAATTTTGCCGCCGGCCGCTGAAGCGTCCGCCGACAAAATCGGCTCCCCCGCTCGCCGCCGCTGGCGGTCGCGTTCCGCGATCCTTGACCCGCTCGGCGGCGCTCTGTGGCTCCCTTTCGTCATAGACACGAAAGGATACGATCATGACCAGAGTTTACGGCGGCTGCGTGGAGCCGGGTGGTTTCGACCTTGATGACGATCTCGAAACGATCGAGTGCCCGGAGTGCGGCGGTGAAGCATTTGAACGCTACTGGGAGGCCTGCGAAGCCGGTTCGATAAATCAGTATCATACGATCAGATGCACCGAATGCGGTTACGAAGAGGGTGACCTTCCCAACCATGGCGACGACTACGATTTCGCCCGCGATGCGGAGCTTGACGAGATCATCGCGAATTTGGGCTACTGACCTCGCATCAAGGGGCTTCCGCTCTCACCGGGCGGGAGCCCTTTTTTCATGATCGCTCGCCATGCCGTCCGATCTCGGTTCCCAAAAAAGCCCAGCGCTAGTGGACAGGAAAGAGCCGGCTGGTCGCCGGAAACGGACACGGCCCCTGATCGTGGCCGCGGGCTCTCTTCTCTCTCTGACCTCCCATTGTGCACCCGCCACTCCGGCGTCAAGGACTGCGCGGTTCCCCCAATTTTCAGCCGCCGCTTTTGGCGTCGGCAGAAAATCGGCTCCCCCGCTTGCCGCCCATGGCGGTCGCGTGCCGCGATCCCTGACCCCTCGCGGCTATCGTGCGGTCTCCTTCCGTCAGAAAACGAAAGGAGACTTCTTATGACACAGCGCAAGATCAAACACATCGATGGTGGAAGCCCGGAATACTGGCGGCAGCGCACCGAGGGATTTCGTCTTATCCGCGAGGCAGAACGAGTACTAGTCCGTGTAAAAAATGCGCCGCAGTACATCGCCGGTCACTGGGACGAAGATTACGGGGACTATGAGCCTGTCGAAAATCTAGGCCCCTACGACGACATGGATGAGGCGATCCGAGCCATCGAGGCCAATGAGACGGCCGTCGACATCCTCGTTGCCCAGCGCCGGACCCATTTCGGCGACTGGTCCGTCGCAGCCGTGATCCGCGAACTGCGTGCCGACTGAATCGCAGACGAGAGGCGGCACGTCCGCCTCTCGTCTTTTTCGCGTGGTCCTGACCGCTTGCCGGCATCGAGCCTGCGCGCGGTCTTGAGGGGAGAGACTTGCCGCCTCTCTCCTCAAACACCCCTCTCCCTGTGGTGCGGGGCTAACCTCGCCCGGCCTCTCGGGCCGGTAGACGGACGCTGCCGCGACTTCCCCAAACAATAAGGACAGGATGTTCGTCCTGCGCTGCACCCTCATGCTTCGGGCATCCGCTCCTGACGTTCATCGTTTCCTGCGGTGTGCTCGCCGCCCCGTCGTTCGCATGTCATCGATGTCCGTTCCCTGCTCACGGGCATCCCGACTGCTCCCGACGGCGGCTCGCTTCAGCATCTCTCACCGCGATGTCCGGCCCACGCGCTATTCCTCCTCCGCGGATCACAGGCGATACACCTGTGATCGCTGTTGCATCGTCTGACGACTCGCAACAGCATTGGCGGGTCGGGCACGGTGGCCAGGCCGATTGGTTAGAGATGGCAGGATAGGCTATTGGTATACCAATAGCCGTTTCGCCCGGGGGGCGATCGTCGCCAAGCCGACCGAGCGGTTCCATAATCTGCGATTTTTTTGGCAAGCTGGACACGAATGACAGCTGCAAACGATCAGTGTGCGGCCGAAAGGCGGAAGACGATTGGGCCTGTTTTGATGGTCCAGCAGAGCTTGCGACCGGCTGGTATTATACCGCAGTTTAGGCGTTCAGGCGATTGCGCTACTCAGCGAACGAGCGGACAGGTTTTCCGGTGAAGTGGTGAATCAGCGTGTGGGCGCATGCGCGAATGTGTGTTTCTCCGATTGCGTGCACCGGTTGATCGGTGAATGAGTGAACCGGTGAAACGGTGGATGCGTAAATTGGCAAATCCGCGTTTGCGCGAATAGGCGAATGATTGGATCGGTATTTATGCCAACAGTGAATCGGTAGATGAGCAAAGTAGCAACGCGGTGAAACGGTGGGCCACCGATTGGCAAATTTGTAAATGCGCGAACCGTCGTTTTGATGCAATCGCCCTAAACATCCCGGTCGGAATAGTAGACAGCACCCGCTCACAAAAGACGACGTGCGTCCCCATCACAGTCAACCGGAACGAGTTTAGAATACGTGCTACGTCGTAGCGAGAATAGTTTCATTATGCCGGCTTTGTGAACGGTTCACTGTCAGACATGAGAGCCAACGTCTGCCTTAGCTTACGTTGTTCGAGGACAGGCAATCTGCATATTTCCGCCTCTACGAAATCCGTTATTGCTTTGGGATCATCCCCAAATTTTCTTGCTCCTTCAGCACAAAGCGCCACTAACCTGTCCATGGGTTCGATGGGGCACATCATTTTTGAAATCCCCCCTGAAATCTTCGTTCTTCGCTTCGCCGGCCTTCTGAAGTTGAACTTAGCTGTCCGAAAAGCGAGGTTGACCAATGGTGAGCAAATTTCCCGATCTTCGATGCGAAGTAGCGACCACACCTGAACATGTTCGCGATGCTATGATACTCAGAAGCATATGCTTCGTACATGAGCATGGCATCGCGCCTTCCTTTATCTTTGATGGAAATGACCATCAGGCTACGCATTTCGTCTTTTACGACGGTATTGAGCCCGTTGGCTCCCTCCGTATTCGATGGTTTGCCACTTTTGCCAAGTATGAACGTACTTGCTTTCGCGAAAAATACCGGCATCCGTTCACGGTGAAGCGGTGCATTCAGATGACATTCGGTCACGTTGCACGCAAAGGCTATACGCAAGTCCTCACACAGGCTGAAGAGAGGCTTGCTCGGCTGTGGACCAAACTCTTTGATCTTGAAATAGCGGACAGCCCAGCAGTGCATATTGATGGCCATCCCCACCCTTATCTTACAGTTTTAGGTTCTATCCCAGCGTCGGAAGATCCCATCACGACGGAAAGTAGTAGTGCGGTCTTATTACGCGTCGAAGGCCAATGGGATGCCCCAGATGCGTTTAAAACTCTTTAAAAATGGAAAAGTTCGGAATTTTGTCCTGCGACTTTGCCTCAGCAGGGCTTCCTGACAATATTCTTGTGCGTACAAGACTCCATACCGAAATGGTTCGTCGAATCGTGAGCGACCCTATGATGCAACCTCTTGAACTCGCAGGTTTTTTGGAAGAAGTCGCGCAGGGTTATCTGTTGATATCAGAAGAACTTAATCGACTTGAGTCGGAGTCGACGAAGAAATAGTTTTCAACATCTTGCGCAAGCTTTCCTCTCTCTCCAGACGGCCTGATGGAAACGTCAAATCGCTTTTGAATGACGGGTTTGTACTGAAGACGTACACGAGCCAATCATAAACGGCTCCGACCGCCTTGGATTGGCGGCGGTTAGCTGCGGAAATCAGGTAAATGGGAAGAGATACATGAACGCCTAGATCTAGGGGAACCAGTTCTGGATCTGCGAGAACATAGTTCCCGAGCAGACCGACGCCCGCGTCGTTCTTGATTAGCGCAAAATAGGCTAGCGAATTTTCGCAGTGGTGCGTCTGATGTCCGGTATTCACGAGCTTACGCCAGCCATTCCAAATCTCCCGATCAGAATCGTAGTATTTGCACTGTATGTAAGCATGCTGAGGAATGGATTGTCGCAAGGGAATGCCAAATCTCTTAACATACTCCCGGCTGGCAACCGGGATCAAATGTAGGGTTCCAATCTGTATGCAGTCTACATCTGCCCGTGAAATGGAAGACAACGAGACCATTAAATCAGCTTGATTTTTCTCGAAGTTGACCAGCGAGACCTGCTCCTTGATATCGAGACTGAGGCGCGGATAATTGGCGCTGAGCTGGGAGACAGAGGGAGCCACAATGGCTACTGCCAAGCCCGACGTTACGCTGACGACAACCCGGCCGGTAACAGCATCGATGTCGTCTTTCAGGTCATTTGACGCGACGAATAGCTTGAAGTCGAGGTCGGCGGCTTCCATAGCCAGTTTCCGTCCCATCTCGGTCAACGTGACGCCAGAAAAGGTGGAAATCACCAACTGCGACCCGATTTGATCCTGTAGGCGCTTTACATCTCGGCTCACGGTGGGGGCGCTGGTACCAAGCAATTCGGCGGCCCTCGAAAAAGACGGGCTTTTTGCTACGGCAAGAAATGTCCTCAATTCTCGCCAGATCGCAGGCGATAGAAGAGCGGGTATCTCCAATGGGGATTTGTCTAGATCGGTACGTTCACTGCCGAACGGAATGGGAGGCACGGCTTTCGTCATGGCAACCTCTCGTTGGCTAAAAGCAATCTATATACTTAAAGCCGCAGAAAGAGCAACTGCTTGAAATGAATGACGAGGATCTGGCGAAATTAACCAACCCTCAAGAGCAATTGGTTCTAGCGCAACATCGGTTAGCGAAGAATCAGCTTCCTCGACCCACGTTAGTGCATACCGGTTCAGGCTTTGCCGCTATCGCGAATGCCTTTGGGCGGAAAGCCAAAAGCCCTCTCGTGACCGTGCGCTTTAACAATCTCCATAGTAGCACCACGCAACGTATCCTTCTTGGTTGTCAGATCGTAATAATCGTATGGGTTATCGGTCATGAAGAAACGCGCCAAGCCAAGCCCCTGACTTTCAGAAAGAAGCCCCTCAGACATCTCCTTCTGAAGAGTTCGACTGAACCAGTTGCGGCATTGGTGGCTGTATCCCACAGATGCCGCTGGCAGATGAGCGTCTCCGCCGAATATGAAGAGTTTGTTTGTCGGAGCGGCGTGCATGAACCGCCGCAAGAAGTCGCTGGCGTGCAGCGGATTGATGCTCCAAGCCCAACACATGTCTACCGAAACGTTTGTGTAGTGTTTCGCCAACGCGATCATCTCGTCCGAGTGAGGATAGGCAATGTGCATCAAGACGAAGCGAGTGCGAGGGTTCGCCCTGATCAAACCGTCAAGATTTCCGGCCCGTAGGTTTTCGGTTGGCATGAAGTTGTTTTTCGCAAAATAACCCGTGTGGATTTTCCACGGCAGATTATGAGCTGCGCATTGCTCCGCGATACGCGATAAACACCAGTCGCCAAGGCATAGGCGGTCGGCTTCCGATGCGCCTGATCTGGCTTGTCGGACATTCCACAGAGCCAGGGCGGCCTCTTCGTTACTGCGTGGGCTCCACTTTAACGTTCTGGCGTAGGCGTGCTGCGTCTTCACTGCCACTGCATAACTGGAGCTGATCGCAAACAATGTGCCGATTGCGGCTTCCAAGGCTTCAAGAGATTCTATTTTCTCCCCGAGCTGACTTTCAATCTGATTGAAATCCGGGCTGCCTGCCGCAAAGTCGAACATATTCAGGTCGTACAGGAAGAAATCCTGACCTATGATTTCGAGCGGCAAAGGTCTTGAATTGGTGTCAATCTGGACATGATCCAGACCGGCGATTTCCTTCAGAATCGCAAGCCGCTCTCCTTTCTTCCCTGGATACGGGTTGCTCTGCTGCGCCGTCGCCACGGCATCTGAAGTTAGCTCATCAATTGCAAAGACGCGCTTGGCGGCTAACTTCACCGCCTCGGCGTAACCAGTGTGTTGAATGTTATTCCAGTATGACTGGATGTCCCTGAACCGTTTGCCCGAATCTCCGCTGGCTGGATCAATGAGCGCCGCCAGTTTTTCTTCTGGGGCGCCTGCAGATTGCAGATCATGAACGACATAGTTGTCGAAGAGCTGCGTGAGCACGTCTGGCTTCGACGCGCAATAATAATGCTCATACTCCGTGTGCTCGTGGGTGCTGCACATCGCGCTGGAGTAGATAAAATCTGTCAGTTCTGTAGGCATTGAAGCCTCCTTTCGTGATACTCGTTACGAAGCCGTCTTCGACGGCTTCAATGCAATTCTGCTTAGGCCCGAAACTCAGGCATCCCTCGAGACGAGCTCCGTTAGGCCTTGCAGGTCCACTTCTCCCCGCTCAAACGAGCCGATGGCGCGGCCCCTTGCAAACACAATAAGATGGTCCGCAATCTCGAGCGCGTGATTGAAGTTGTGGGTAATAAGAATGACAGCGTTGCCCATCTGTCGTGCCCGGTCGATGTGCTCGATTACCCGGGTCGCTTGTCTGACCGCTAGGGCGGCCGTCGGCTCGTCCAGAATGAGGCAGGAGGAGCCGAAATACATTGCTCTAGCAATGGCAAGAGATTGTTTCTGACCACCAGATAGTGTCGCCGCCCTTGAGCGCAGGCTCCCCCTTAGCTTGACGCCTAACCCATCGAGAGCTTCTTTTGCGAGACGATCGGCCGCCTTGGCATCATAAATCCGGAATTTCCAGAATCCCTTGGTAGGCTCTTGCCCGAGGACGATGTTCCGGGTGACGGAGAGAAGATCGCAGACGGCGAGATCCTGATAACACGTTGCGATCCCGAGCGCTCTGGCCTCATTGGGGCCGGCGAGGGTTACTTTCTTACCCTTGAACCGCAGCTCGCCCGCGTCCGGCCGATAGACGCCTGAAAGGATCTTGATCAGCGTCGACTTTCCAGCGCCGTTATCCCCCAGGAGAACTGTTACCTTGCCGGCCCAGGCTTTCAGCGAGACGTCGGAAAGCGCTGTGGTCGCGCCGAAATATTTCGCGATGTTGACGGCTTCAAGGACGGGTGTCGCATCAACAGATTGAGCTGTACGTTTTGGCTGGACATGGATCGTCATTTCGGCACCTCGCGGTTCGCCTGCGAGGCGACGGAAGCTTTACTCTTGTCCGCATCATGTCCTGCAATGCGCAATGGCAATGCACGCTGCCCAGTGTCTCCTGCCGATTCTTCTCCTGTCATCGGAGCAATGCGCAATATGAGAGTGCTGAACCAGTTGTTCACCAGAACAGCGCCGACGACGATCACACCCATAATTGTCGTATAAAGAAATCCCGGCGCAGAAACGAGCACGAGGCCCGTTTGAATAGACGCGAGTACGATCGCGCCCATCATCGCGCCGATTGCAGAACCATACCCTCCCGACAGGAGCGTTCCTCCGATAACGGAAACCGCAACAGCCTGGAGTTCAATCCCCGTCCCCCGCATGGCGTCGACACTGGCAAATCGCGCGACCTGCATAACACCGACAATTCCTGCGAGACCTCCGGAAAGAACAAAAGCCAGAATGGTCGTCCTGTTTACGTTAACTCCCAGGTTATGGGCCGCTTTCGGATTTTGACCTACAGCCTGAATCCAGTTGCCAAGCCGCGTTCTGAGCAACAGGATCGTTGCAAGACAGGTGATCAGGATAAACCAGACGAGCGACATCCTCATCCCGCCAAACAGCATTGGACCGGCGATTACGTTGGAAACTGCCCGAGGCATGTCAACGGATTTTGGAAAGCCTCCGGTGAAGGCGAGAAGCATGCCTCGATAGACGAGCGACGTCCCCAAGGTGATGATGAAGGAATGGATACCGGTCTTTGTCTGGAGAAGGCCATTGATCAGACCAAGCGTGCATGCTCCGACGATAGCCAGGAAAATGGCGATGACCGGAGGAAGTCCAAGGTCGTTCATAAGCGTGACGACAAAAAAGGACGTCAATCCCAGAATCGCGCCAACCGACAGGTCGAAGTGACCTGCAATCAGAAGAATTGTCATTCCGATGCTGACGATGCCCAGTTCCGCCGCAACGCTACTGACCGAAGCCAAAGTTGGAATTGTCAGAAATAGCGGCGACATGATGCTGAATAGAGTGATGACGACGATTGCAGCGCCGACTGCGGTGAATTCGGGGCGCAACAGCAATTCACGCGTACGCTCAATTGCGTTTCCCGAACGCTCAGAAAGGTATTTTTGAGACATGATGTTGATCCAATCGCGTTAATAGGTCTCGGCAACCGCCGAGACCAAAAACAGATTACCGGTAGCCGGCTGAAACAAGGGGGGCGACTTTGTCGATATTCGATTGATCGACAATTGCTGGTCCGGTGAGAAATGCATTCGCCGGGATGAGGCCATATTTTAAGTAATGCGTCATCAGCAGGACCGGCATGTAGCCGCGCCAATATTGCTGCTGATCGATCGTAAAGTTAAGTTTCCCGGACTTCAGTGCCGCCACACCATTTTCGTCCAGATCCCAGCCGGCAAGCAAAAGATCTGAAATCTCTGCCCTTTCTTTAGCTTCAAGATAAGGGGCAATTGGTGAGCATGCGGAAACCATGGCTCTTGTATCCGTATGCGCTCGCAGATAATTGGTCATCGTCTCGGCGATCTGGCCGGGGTCGAGCGTAAGTTCCTGGACTTCAGCCGTCAGATTTGCAGCTTTCAGAGTGTCGACGACACCAGCTGCGCGTGGTTGGCAGGTCGCGCTGTCACCTGGCTGCGGATTGCCGACGACGACATGACCGGTCTTGATGGTTTCGAGCAATTTCTTTGCGATAGCGACGCCGCCCGCGTATTCATCGGCGCCAACGTGGAAGAGGAAAGGGTCGCTAAAATCACGCAGCTGCGTTCCCTTCCCCGCTTGTGGTCCCAACGCACTTCCAAAGGCTATGCCTTGCGCTTTGCCCTGCTCAATGATGTCATAATAGGATTTGTCGTCCCCGATGCCATTGATGATAATTCCGTCAGCACCGCCAGCAATTGCTGCCGTGATGGTCTCGACTTGCGCCGGAAGAGTGGGGGTACTTGGAAAGACATAGGTGAAATCGACACCCAGGTCCTTGGCGGCATCCTCAGCCCCCTTGTTCAGATAGGCGAAAAAGCCGGTCGGTGCAGCTACACCAATGTGTACGATTTTTAGGCGCTTGTTCTCGGCAGACGCCGGCGCAGCCGAGACAACCGCGGCAATAATTGCGGTTGAAACCACCCTCAGAAAAGTCTTAATCCCGAAGCCGGGAGCTTTGTGGTCATTCAAATTCATTTTGTTCCATCCTCTGATCGCGCCACTTTGGTGACATCTCTAACAAAATGAGTTTAGACTGTTGGTATCCCACTAGGAACTTCAACAATGTTGGGAATCCAACAGAGGCAGATATGAAGGTCGGTAAGAAGGCGTCTTTCGCGGACGTGGCAATAGCTGCTGGCGTCAGCATTGGGACGGTGGACCGCGTCATCAATGGGCGTGGCAATGTAAAGCCTGAAACAGAACAGCGTGTTCTAAAGTACGCCCGAGAGCTTCGCCTGGATCGTATGCTTAGTCTTCGGCCAACCCGAATCTTGAAGCTTGGTGTAGTACTGCAAAACCGCAGCAATCCGTTCTACATGGAACTGGCGGATGCGTTAAAGCGATGCGCCTCTGACTACAGTTACCTCAATTTTCAGGTTGCCTTCTACTTTTATGAGCGTCTCGATTATCGCGATGTCGTGGAAAAGATCGGGATGGCATCAGCCGGCTGTGATGGTGTTTTGGTGGACGTATTCGACCATCCGCAGATAAGAGATATGCTTCAGAGGCTAGCCACCAGTTTGCCCGTCTTTACGCTGGCATCAGATCTCCCAGGTATCGGGAGCATCAGCTTCATCGGAGTCGATGCCCGATCGGAAGGGAGGGTCGCCGGAGAATTGATGGGGCGATTTTTGGGCGCGGCAGGGGGCGATGTTTTGCTCATTTCCGGTCTTCAATCCTTCCATTGTCATGAACAACGAGAAATGGGCTTCCGATCCATCCTGAGAGATAGATTCCCACAATGCACCTTTGCGAGGCCTGTAGAGAGCCAGGAAGACGAGGTTTCCACGGAACTTCTTGTTAAAACCGCTCTTTCGGAACATGAAAATATTGCCGGTATCTACAATATTTCTGTCGGGAGTAAAGCGATAGCCGAGCTTCTTAATAGCACCGGCAAACGGAAGGTATTGCTTATCAGCCATGAGCTGACGCAAGAAAACAGAGGATTGCTAAAAGAGGGCTTGGTTGACGCAATCATAGATCAGGATCCCGTGTCCGAGGCTCGAGTTGCCGTGCAGAGATTTTTAGCTCATTACGGCAGATACGATGGTGAGCCCGGCCGGCCCGAGTTTCGCATCTTCTTGCAAGAAAACTGCTAAGGAAACATTTCCTAGGTGGTGCAGTCGCCTAATGGCTGCGTCGCATAGCAACCGCTGGAACAAAAAATATCGTTACGAGAAGAAAAGGAACCATGGCGAGCAAAGCCCACCGCAAGCCAATTCCTTGCGATAGAAAGCCGAAAAGAGGTGGTCCACAGTAGACAAGCAGCGTTTGTACGGTTGAAAATGACGCCACGTTCTCGGCCGGGGATCGATCGCCAATCGACGCTGCGGCCGATACTGATTGGGGGTGTGCCGTGCTGACACCGAAACCGATAAGCAATATACCCAGAAGGGCAATCCATACATTGGTGGAGACCGCAACGATGGCGCATCCGCTAGCACCGATCAAGATCATTCCCACAGCAACAGTTGCCTTACCGTAGCGCTTGATAAGCGGGTCTGACGCAAGTCTCCCCAAGGCTTGACTGAGGATCACGAGAGGCAAGGCCAGCGCGGCGAGTTCTCCGGGAGCATTGATGATATCACGAAGATAAATAATTCCCCAGTTTCGGGTGATGCCTTCCACAATTACTGTCGCTGAGGCATAAGCGAGTATGTACAGAACAGCCCGTGTCGGAAGAATCATGGAAGGTGGCCCGGCATAATTTTCTGCGTCGGGCTCCCATCTGTTTCTACTGTAAGCAGCCGAAAGAACGGCCGTGAGAGCCAAGAACGTACAGCCGAACTGAACACGGAAGTCTATTTCCATCGCTACTAGAGCCGCGCCGATGAGGGACGCCGCCAACAGCGAAATGCTCCACACCCCATGGCACTTGTTCAGAAGCGGCCGGCCTTGGGACTTCTCCATTTGATGTGCCAAAACGTTGACCGAAACGTTGGCAAGTGCGAGAGCAGCACCCTGTATGGCCAAAGATGTCGCGGCAGAAAAAGCCGAGCCGGCGAGCCCGGTTAGAAGCGGGCACGCGCTAAACATAATTGTAAAGGCGATACTGGCGCGCTTGGCGCCGATTTGCGGTATAAGCCTGGTGAGGAATACGCTGCCAACGATGATTCCCACAGGAATGCCAAGCAAGACTAAGCCAAACTCAAAGTTCGTGGCACCTAATGCTATCTGTAGATCGGGCAGTCTGGACAAGAAGCCGCCCAGCGTTGTCGCGTAGGCCACGAAAGCGATAAATAGAGATTTTGTTCGGTTACGATCACTCTCAGAGGCCACGCTTTTCATTTTAGAAATCACCAAGTCTGAAGGCCGAGCAGTTTCCTGCCAAGCTCATTGAGAGTAGCGGGGCCATATCGAAGTTGCTCCCAACCCCGTGGATCGCCAGGGAACGCACCGCTGGGGAGCTTTTTCATATTTCTCCACACATCAATGCGCTCATCTCTTTCCGCAGAATCGGGCTTGGCGGGATACATCGAGATGTATTGTGCAATTCGGGCACGGTTGCGAGATCGATTGGGCCTGACGCCATGGGGCTGCAACGAATTGAAGATCACCAAGTCACCGGGGTTCATGACCAGGAGTGTTGGTGAAAAGCCCGCGAGATCGGGCCGTAACGGATCGCGATCCTCGGGCTGGCGAGAAATCCAGTTCTCGAGGTCCGAAAACAACTCCGGCACACACTGGAACCCCCCAATTTCTTCGTCCTGGCCGGAGAGGCTGAGGACACCTTGTACGCCGATCGGAAGAGGCCTGAGTGATGTGTCGACATCCCAATGAATGAAACCAGGCTTTCCACTCTGCTCAGGATTGGGAACGTTGAGATTGGCTCGGTCCAAAGCAACCCACAGATCCTCGCGATCCCAGATATCCACAAATGCATCGTAGATCCGCTTCGATTGCCGAAGATCCCACATCAGTTGATGATGGTAAATCTCCAACATTCCTGTACCATTAAGTTCCTTCATTCTGTGCGGCAATCGGTCGCTCGAGAGCCAGGTATCATGGCGATTTGGATCTTTTTCGTCGAACTCCCACAACACGTTCACCAATTGCCGAACTAACTCTGCGTCCGCGGCCTCGCGAATGATGATATAACCTTTGCTGGTCCATTGGTGCCAGTCAGCGTCTGACAATACCCGAAGTGGCAACCTCTTCTTTATGTCCTTGAGTTGGACACCAGAATTATCTGTGGGATGACCATCAGCGTGTTCCGCACGTCTCATTGTTTTCCTCCTCGCAACGAACTGCACAACGATTTTCTACAAAACGGGAAAGGGCGGCGGTGAAAGCCGGGCTCGGCTTGGAGCGGCGCGCTAGAGAGAGAGCGTCGTAGCCCGAACCGGCATCTACAATCTCAACGCCGCAGGCCTTCAGGTAATACTCAAGAGATGCGGACGATAAAGTCCTATCGCCGATGCCAAGAAGGAATATTTCGAGGGTCTTTTGCCAGGCCGCATCGCAGTTGCGGGGAGATCTGGCTAACTTATGTAACTCCTCCACACTGACTGCGCCCGCTCGCTGCCGGTTCTGATGCGCCGACGAAACAAACGATATTTCATGACCACTGCGACTTTTGATTGGAAAGCGCAGCCAAGTGTCGATGATGGAGGCTCCATTAGCAATGGCAAGTAACTGCCTCCGAGGGTTGGTCACAAGCCAAAACGCAGGGTCGAAGACCGCGTTTCGCACTTGAGGGAAAGGGATCGTGCCCTGCTGCCGGAGTGAAAAAATGGCGATACCAAGTTCGTCGTCTTCCGCTTGCTCGAGGCTGATATCGTATCCCCCGGCGGCACAATAGGCGGAAGCACGGAACGCTGTGTGTGGTCCTTCCGTGGTAAAGAACCGCGCACCATAAAAATATCCATTCAATCGCGAGAGCTGCCTTGCCTCCAAAACTCTGTTTCCGAGAAACAGATCTGGTACAGGTGGTTCAACTCCGATGTAGTCATCGCCAGTTGCGGTGTATCCGTAGAACAACGGTCCGCTCAGAATATCTAGGCACGGGTCGGAGAAGCGTTCCCCAATTATCCGACCGTAGTTGTCGGGCGTAAAGCAGCAATCGATATCGTTGGAAACGATAATCAGGTCATCGACTAAAAACCGGAGGGCTCGCGAGACAATAGCATCACACAATATCGCCCTGATCCGGCCAATGGGATAGGACCTCCCGAAATTTTCGCTGGCGACAGAGAAATCGTCGAGACGGCAATACTGATTGAGATACGAGCAAACGTTGCTGGCAAGTTTATCCACGTCGCTGTGTAAGCTAGGTGCGTCGGCATTGATCAGCACGACCACGTGCCCTCCGGCCTTGCCAATATGGTTCACGTGGCTGACAAGAGCTTGCAAATTTGGCTGCTCCAATGCATAGCAAGGAATTGCCGAAACGATGCGCTGGCCCGTGTAGGCTGAAATTTGATGAGCGATGCTATCACTCGCTTCCAGATCCGGAGAAGCGAATTTCGTAGCGAGATAGGTTTCTGCCTCGCGCAGAAAGCCGAAGCGTTGATCAGTATCTATCTTGCGCTCAGCCCATTTTCGACGAAAACTCGGCCTGATAAAATCTGGCTGTCTAGTCAACACATTTTCTCCCAGAAATGCCGGTTTCTAAACTTCGGAGGGGTTCTCCAGTGGCGCTACATGTTGGCCAGATGTGTAAGCTTCGAAACATTCGCATTGCCGGCTTGCTGCCGCACGATGTGATATCCCCACGATGCCCGTCTTCGCGGCGGGTCGGTGACCGTCCCATTTGCTGTCTGTTTGCTTGCTGCAACCAAGTCGATAAATCTCGCCGAAATTGCCACAACCGTCTTCGCAGAAACGACAATTTCATTAACTCGGGCAGAGGCGATATCGATGTACTGCACACCGGGAATACTAAGGCTCAACGTTGGCACTACGGGATCGAGTATCCGGTTGACGGCGTCAGACTTAATTTCGTTAAGTATAAATGCCACGGTCCCAAAACGGCTGTATCGATATCCTCTTACTATTAGTTCCTCGGGTATCCGGTCGTTAATTTTAGCGATCTCCATTGCGATTCTAATTCCCATCGCCCCATCCTCCCGCTCGCTCTCCTTCACAACAACACATGCGATTCAGTTGGAGATTTCCCGTCCTTTAAGCGGCGGAAGACTTCGCTGTTCTCACTTACCTCTGAGTATGAGCCAATATCGACTATTCGGCCCTTATCCATCACGATGATCTTGTCAAATAACCTCGTTAATTCGATATTATGAGTTGCAACAAGGAAGGTCTTATTAGGAAATCCGGAAAGTATTCTTTCATATATCTTGAGTTCGTTTGCCGCATCGACGCTGCTTGTCGGCTCATCCATCATCATAATTTCAAAGGCAGGTGCGTAAAAAACACCTCGGGCCAATGCAAGGCGTTGTTTCTGTCCACCCGAAAGGCTCGACCCATTCTCTCGCATTTCGGCCTTCAAACCTTCAGGTTGCCGAAGGAGAACCTCATCAAAGGTCGAATAAGAAAGAGCCCGCTCTAAATCCCCGAGGTCGTTGACCGCGCCCAACAATATGTTTTCCTGGATCGTGTCTTCGAATACCTCGGGATTCTGAGGCACAAGTAGCGCCATCGATGACAACACAGCGAGGTTGTCATGCTGGTCGCCGTCGATTGTTACTTTGACTGTATCGGGGGTATGTATCCCCGCGAGCAGAAGAAGAAGCGACGACTTGCCGCAACCGCTTTCGCCCACAAGCGCTATCTTTTGTCCCGATTCAAATGACAACGAGCACATCAAGGAGGAGTGCTGAGTGTCACGCGTAAATTTAAGGCCTTCAATTGCCACTGTGTGGAAGGAACGAGAATTAACATGCTCATCAGTATTGACGCTGTCATTCCGGAGATCTGAGAGAGCTTCCATGTCAATATTCCACTGGATAATCTTCTGATACTCCTGGGAAAACGAACGGAAGGTGTTGGTGAATCTGTCCACGTATTGATAGACAGCTGTAACATTACCCGCAAGCACGGCCCCATTTCTGCTGAGCTCACTTGCGATGTAATATAATACGCTGAGTATTTGCATCGTCGTCATAAGCATGGTTACGCAGAACCACTTGGCGGCGTTAACAATGCCATTGGCCCGCATCGTCGGGGCATAACCTTGACCGAGTGATCGTTCGAGCCTTTCGCCAGTGTAACTGGCAGCGCGATAGGCAATGATGGTCAATACTTTCGGCAGCAAATCGAGAAGCGTAGAAGAAATTCGATGGCTGACGGTGTTGATGGTTCGATACCAGCGAGCAAGGCGACCGTCAAAATAGCGGATCAGTAAAAGTGCAACTGTTGCCATTACGAGAGCGCCTAACGAGATCTCCGGGATAAACAGATAAAGCGCAATCAAAGATCCCAGAAACATGACGGCAAACTCGATGTAAACGAATTGCATCGTTATGAACGAGAACAGCGCGAGAGATGATATATTTATTCTGTTTATTATATCTCCGCTGTGGTGGGATTGGTGCCATGCGACAGGCTGGCGCAGTAGGGTATCATATGATGTTCGTATAAATCTTTGTTTTGCGCGGTAAGCCACGTGAAATTCGATATATCGGCCGATTCGGTGAAACAAATTGAAGGCAAAGAAAAGGAGCCCCCATACAAGAAGCCAATACACTACAACGGGTATTATGTTTTCTTTCGCTTCAAGCTGCACCGCGTTTACTATTTTCAGGAATACGAAGGGATATAGGAGCTCGCAGATCGTCGCTAATATATGCAGCGCGTAGAACGAAAGAATCAAATGCCGAGAGCCAGCTGCAATCGTCCACATTCTCCGAAACAAATCTAAATACGCCATTTATCGCTTCTTCTTTGTAGGCACAGTGACAGCGCGCTGCGATAACTATGAGAATTCTATCAAGGTTGCTTCCGCGGCTATGGATGAAGGTCGATAAAACGAGCGCGCCAAAGAGAGATTATTTCCTGCTGCACACCTTCTCGATCTTCTGCGTTGAAAACTCGAAGTAGGTCTCCAACCTTTTGAGTTCCATCCCAATGCGCCTTGAGCGCACTCGCCAACTGAGGCCAGGAAAGTTTTTGACTGTAGTTTGGGACGCGGCGAAGGAACGCCGCACATTTCCCACTTGCTGAGATCTCCTCGACCCACGTCCCGTTTGTTAATTTCCACCACATGTCGTCAATCGGGCCAGCGATGGCTTTCTCTTTCGTAACCATATGATCACGTACAAAAAGGTAATCGAGCTCTGTAGTCAAAAAGGTTCGGAGCGCATCGTCCACGGTTTGGACAATAGGTTCAAAGCTGTTGTTAAAAGATGTGTTCAGGATAATTGGGCAACCAGTCTGGCTCTTGAACTCGCGAGCAAGCTTCCAAAAATCTGGATGTTCTTTCTCTGAAATTACTTGTACGCGCGCCGTGCCGTTCACGTGCGTAACAGCGCCCAACTCGGTTCGTTTTTCTTCTCGAACCTTGGTAACAAAAACCATATGGCCGAGATTTGCAGCAGCAGGGAGTGCTTCGAAATATTCGTCGAAATCTTCATCGAGCACGGCCGGCGCAAACGGACGGAAACTTTCACGCTGCTTAATCGCAAGATTGATCCTCTGCCAATTTTCCTTGGGCCGCGGGTCAGCCAGTATGCTCCTGTTACCTAACGCCCTTGGGCCAAATTCGGAACGGCCTTGGACCCAGCCAATGATTTTTCCATCAGCGATCTTTGATGCGGCGTCTTCAAACACGTTACTGCTGCGGACCGACTTGGTAACGCTGCTCCAAGATTTGAGGACTGCGCTCAGTTGATTTTCAGTTGGTAAATCCGGACCCAAAAGCGGACTGTAGGCAGGATAGCTTTCTCGCTCTATGCGCTTCTCGGAATTAGCTACATGGATAGCGGCGCCCAGCGCGGCACCCGCATCATGCGAAGCAGGGTGAACATAAATGCGTTCGAATATAGATGCCTCAGCGAGGCAGCCGTTCATTACGCAGTTCTGCGCAACTCCACCGGCTAGACAAAGGTTGTGGAAACCCAGTTTGCGCTGCCACCAGGAAGCGATGTCTTGAAGTGCTACTTCAAGCAGCTTCTGGACAGAAGCTGCAAGATGAGCCTTTCTGATCCAACCGCGCGACTTCGGTTCGGCCGGACCAATCGCGCCAACATTGTAGGCGATCTCGCTTAGTCCGTCGACATCCAGCTCGTAAGAGCCGTCCTGATTGAAGCGATATAACTTCGATACGAGACTGTAGAACTTTTCAGCATCCCCGTATGGCGCCAGCCCCATCACCTTATATTCGTCAAAGTTCGAAAATCCAAGGAGTTGGGTTGCATGGCGGTAGAAGTAACCGAATGATGACGCAACGGGATACGAATGCACTTCGCTCAGCTTGCCGTCGACAGCGGCGAAAATTGTCAGAGATTCTTTTTCACCATTTCCGTCCACCACCATGACCAGCGCGTCTTTAAATCTCGAAGCAAAATAAGCGCTGGCTGCATGCGCTTCATGATGACGCACAAAGACAATTTTTTCTTTGGGTATATCTGCGTCAAGCGCACGGGATATGTTACGCGCGATGATTTCCCGGACCGAACCAGTTTTTTGCAGCTTCAGAAGCGCCGCGTCTTTCGCCAAATCGATCTCGAAGAAATCCTCACTGAAAAAGAATGCGAATTTCGAGATTTGGCCAACATCGCCCTCGGCTACCTTAAGAGCTTCCTTCAGGCCGAGAGAGGGAAATCTGTTGGTATGCTTTTGCCTGGAAAGGCGTTCTTCCTCGACTGCGAATAACGGCACGCCATCCTTCACTATGGCTGCTGCAGCGTCGTGAAAGTATAAGGGCGATAGTCCACTGAAGTCATCATCGAGCTCAAAATAGCGCGGGCCGCCGCTGAAACCGATCACATACATTTTATGCGCCCTTTTCAAAAAATCTGTTTCCCCAAACATCCGCTAGGCGATCTGAGACCGCCTTCCAGGTTGGCATCGAGGCAAGTGCCTCAGGTATCCTCGCGATGACCTCTTTGCGAGTTCGAATGCTGTCGAAGAACGCAACCGTCAGTAAGGCAATAGCTCGCGGAGTTTCGCCGCGTAATATCATTTCGCTAACGGTTGGAGGGAAGCCGCGCTCGCATTCAATTGTTCCGACCACGGGAAGGCCATGAGACAAAGCGTCTATGACTTTGACTTTACTCCCGCCACCAAAACGAAGGGGGCAAATGAAGACACTCGCATCGGAAGCGACGTCCGAGAATTGATCGAAAACACCGACACATTCTACCTGTGGCGTGCGTCTGGCCCGCGCGAGCAGTTTTTCGTTCATTCCGCTGCCAGCTAGAATGAGCTTTGCCTCAGGCGCAAGGACGTGAATCAACGGCCATACCTCTTCGAGCAAGAAGTACGCCGCGTCTTCACTTGGAGCCCAACCGTAGTTTGCAACGTACAGAGCTGTAGCACCGTTGCTGGCAGCAAGCGCTTTGGTTGTTTGTTCCTTAATTAGGGAGGGTTCGATCCCGTTTTCGATGGTAAAAGAGTTTAATGAGGGGGTTATTGATAACGCAACTGTTTCGTCAGCGGGTGTGACGAATACA
The DNA here is from genome assembly GCF_003031125.1 of Agrobacterium sp. LAD9. Lineage (NCBI taxonomy): Bacteria > Pseudomonadati > Pseudomonadota > Alphaproteobacteria > Hyphomicrobiales > Rhizobiaceae > Agrobacterium > Agrobacterium sp. LAD9. Next base: position 99,737 of record NZ_PHGS01000013.1, read on the forward strand.
CATGCATCAGCTTTCTTCCAGGCAGCGATCTCAAGTGCGCGTGCAGCCTGGATAAGGTCGTTGTCGGCTGACCCGTCGTTGAGAACGGCTGCTTTGTCTGCATCAAGTGCAAACTCGATATTCTCCTCCGTGAGCACGATCCGATGCGAACAGTTTTCACCTATGTAGTGCATCAAGAAATAGCCTTCGACGTGAATGGCCCAAGGGTCTATTTCTTCAATCAAAGGGCCGATAAGCTCTTTTCCGAACTTCGAGTAGTGTTCTCGAACGCGCAGCGGAAATGTGGCAGGCGCGTCGGCGGGTTCTGCGCGTAGCAGCGAGAGCGATGCAAACTTTGTCTTGATCGCTTCGACGTTTTGCAGATCCGACTCGAAGTCTTGCGTTAGGCCAATGTAATGAATATCGAATCTGTCGAGCAATGGTTTTAGGAGGTTCCACTCCCGCACCGCGCCGCCGGAATTCGGCGGGAAGCAAAGTTTGTTCGTTATATAAAGTATTGCGAGTTGCGGCTCACTTTGAGCGTAGGAGGAAGTGCGACGGTAGTGGTATACATGACTTGACGGAAATTTTTCTGTCATGGTCTCTCACCCCTCCGCCCGCGTTACCAGAAAGTTATTGACTGCTAGAGCGTCGATATCGCTTCTCTTAAAGAAGCCGATGCTGTCTTTCGCGCTGTGGCATACGGGCTCGCCTTTGCCATTTAATGAGGTGTTGATAAGGATCGGGATGCCGGTGATTGCCCCTAGCTTGTCTAAGAGAGACCAATACTTCGGATTGGCGTCCTGGCTGACAATCTGGGGTCTAGCAGACCCGTCGACATGCACCACGGCGGGGATTTTTCTGCGTACCTCGTCTTTCACCTTGGCAGCTACGATCATAAATGGATTCGGGTTGCCGACAAAGAAGTCGTGAAAACGATCCTCAAGAACACTCGGCGCAAAGGGCCGCCAGAGTTCGCGTTCCTTTATGCGGTTCAATTTTATGAGTGTCCTGCGTTCAGCCGGATTGCCGAGGAGACTTCTGGCACCCAGCGATCGCGGTCCCACCTCTGCCTTCCCTTGGTGCCAGGCGACAACACCGCTTCCCGCGATGATATCCGCCACGTTCTGGCTCAACTGATCATCGGTGAGTTTTACATATTTAAGATCGGCATTGCGTAGCGCTGCCTCCACTTCGTCGTCGGTTTCTTCGAGTCCCCAATACGCGTGCGTCATGACACTCGGCGCAAAACCAGAACCATAGAGCCCACGTGATGCCAACAATGCAGCCCCCAAGGCAACCCCGCTGTCGTTCGCAGCCGGCTGTACAAAAAGGCGGTCAGCGATATCAGTACGCGCAAGCTTTCCGTTCGCAGAGCAATTGAGAGCCACCCCGCCGGCCATCACCAGATTTCGGCTTCCAGTGTCTTCAACGGCCCGCCGGGCAAGCTCTTGTATGCATTGCTCAAGAGCGAACTGCGCAGATGCCGCGAAGTCCGTATATGCCATCACATCGTCCGATAACCCGGCGGCATAGGGAAAGTGATTTTGCTCGAAGTATCGAAGAAGGGCATCGTGCCTTAGATTAATTCCCTTCCGTCCAATCGCATCGGCGTGCTCGCGGTCGGTCCAGAGCGTGTCGAGGCCAAAAGATATGGGCATGTCCATGTCAGCTCTTCCGTAGGAGGCGAGCCCCATAAACTTTCCTGCCTCCATCTTATCGAAACCCGCATACGCTGATGCAGCTTCATAAAAAAAGCCAAGTGAATCCTCGACGCCGTATGATCGAACCAGATCGATTCCATCTTCCGAGCAGTTGAAAATGCTCGTCGAGGTATCCTCTCCCATCGCATCCATCACGAGAGCAGCAGCTCTTTTGAAGCCGCTAGGATAAAAGGCACTTGCCGCGTGAGAAGCATGGTGGGGGAAAGTTAGGATCGGCGGGACTTCTCTGGGAGAAATGTTCGCGTGAGCGAACAAGTGTTCAAACGAATCGTAAGGTAAAACCTTGGCTTTCTCTTCGGCGTTCAATCCGAGCCATTGGGCCAACGCATTATGGTCAGAACCCAGCGCGATGCAGTCCAAATCTCGGATCGTAATTCCTGCGCTCGCAAGGGCTGCCATCAAAGCGACACTAGGGGACTCTTCAGTGGCGTGTTTTCGTCGAGACAATCTTTCCTGCTCGATGAAGACTACAGTTCTTCCCATATGGAGGAGTGCGACAGAAGGATCGTGGCCACCGTGATTGATTCCGGCAACCCATCCCGATCTCGGCTGCACTTGATCAAACTGAATAGTGTCAGGCAAAATACTCCTCCTTAAGAAATCTGAGATAGCTCCATCCAGGCCTTCAACCGGCTGGCGCTCGGTAATGGCAATGGCATACGCTGCTAGATTCTCCCTGTAGCGAAGCTGCTTAATACCCATCCCGCTTTCTCAACGAAGGATGAGAGTTTTAGAATTGGCAATCTGTTGCCTTTTGTGGAATGCCAAAATTTTTATGCGGGTATTCAGAAATGATGAGCTTCCATGGGGGGCGTGGCGACACAAGATAGCCACCTTGGGGCTGGACCACGAGACCCGGAAAAACTGATACACTCTGCGCCCCCCCAATCGGACTGGAACGCGATTTCTATGCGCATCGACGGCTGCTTCACGGCTAAATCGCCCATGGGGAGCGATATCCGGCTCCATTAGGCGACGGATGTTCTGGAGAAGATGAACGGTAGCAGACCGCCTATATTAGCATTCTCGTCGCGCTGCGGTAGTTCATTTAGCGCGTGGCGCAGCCAAGTAAGTGGGACGACGCCAGAGGACGGCAAGTCAGCTTTAGACTTAAATCACGGCGCTGGCCTCGCTCCGTCAGCGGTATACCCGACCGCCAACTTGCGATGCGCTTTGTCCAGATGGACCCGAAGCCCTGCTCGTTCAGGAATATGCCAGTGTCAACGGCAGCAGCGGCAGATCGGAGTATGTATGGCTTTGCCTTCCAGGGCGCGCGTCCCTTTGCAACTTCCCTCGCACGCCCAAATATGTCCTGCCAGAGGTCGATGACGCGCTTTCGGCCCAGCGGTGGTTTCGGGGGCCGCCAGGTTGTTGCACTGCCACCCTTGCCTGCCTGACCATGCACGCCGAGGACAGTATACGCCCCAGACGCCACTGCTACCGCCAAGGGCTCATCGAAATCTCGGAGGTCATATGCAACTCGCAGTGGGCGCCTCTCGTGCTAGCACTGCGCCGGCAAACATCTGCAATCGAGATCAAGGCCATGTGGGGATGCAGTTGGAGATTCTCAGATCGCTCAGACATGAGCTTGCAGGAGACGTCGAGAAGCTATCGAGATGTTCTCACGCTGTCTGTGTGGGGATCAGAGCCACCGAAAATGGCCAGGCGTTCAGTTTGCCCGACAAGCGCGGGGCCGCTTTCAGGCTAGCGGGAGCATTTGAATGACGGATCTGCGCGGTCCGGAGGCCACTTGAACGGCCACTTTCCCAGTTCCACTGCCCTGAAGCGGGTAAGCAGGAAGCTGCCCCAACTTGAATGTTCGAGCCACGAAGCGGGTTCTTGCGACATATTCGCTGCTTGCTGAACACGTCGGCGACCGGAAGAGAGGATGCCACAACCGGATTGCTTTGAACCGGTGCTAGCACCAAACCCGACTTCCCCATCTTGAGCGCTTCGCCTATGACTGCTACAAAATTGTATCGAAGTACAAGTTTGACCGCAGAACTCCAAGCGTTGCCGATGACATTTCTCCCTTGTTGCAATGCGCCGGGGCGTCGGTTCTGCGCTGATATCTACAAGTCCTTCCAGCAAAATAGCAAGACGGGTTTCCCACTGACAAGCCACCGATCTCTACTGACGAAGGAATGGTACCGGGTGCCGGTCAGCATAGATTGCCCGCACTGCGGTGCGGAGACGCGGACCGCAGGCATCGTGGCCGGCCCATCCAGCTTGGTGAGCATCGCAGGGTTATCGGCAGAGAGTGATGCCAATCAAGCCTGGACGCGGTTTGGTGCGTTTGCATTCATCGAGTCGCTTGGCGGTCGCACCGAAAATATCGAACGCTTCCTCCTCGATCGTTTCCACAACACGTTCTCTTTCAGGAACGATCAGTTGGTGCAGGTCTGCGAGCACTGCGAGGAATGTCTAGCACCAAAAATTACTCGTTCGGGCGTCATGAACGGCTTTGTGCGCCTCGGACAACGGCGGCTGCTGGTCAACGAACGTTTGCTGCTGTTCTCGTCTTCGGTGGCGCTCACAGAGTTTAATGGCGGAACCTCGATCGAGGAATGCGCCCTTCCTCTTCCAGACTACGCGATGATGGTCACCTGCGACACGGAAACCCAAGACGGCGAAACCGGTACCGTCGAATTGTGGCACAGCATCGCGCGCAACGACTATGCGATCGTCGTCAAGAGCCATGATGGACGTGAGCTGTTTCGCGATGGTCTCAATGATGACCTCAAAGAGGTAACCACGACCATTGGAGCGCTCGGGCTGGTCCTGACTCAACTGCATCTGGCGCAGCCTTCGTCGCCCTATTGCGGGGTCGCCCGGGACCTCTTTCTCGAAGCCCTCGAACATGCCGGATATCAGCAGCAAATCTAGGAGGTAAACCGTGCGAATCATGAAAGCGCTGTTTTGGCCGTTAGCCTTGACAATTCCATTGGCCGCATGCGGGCAGCACGCCCAGTCGTCCCGGCCGTTGCCGCCAGCACCATTTGCCTATCTCGGTCTTTCCGCGTGCAGACACTATCCAGGCAATATTGTCGAGTGCCAGCTCGACTATGGAACTGAGTTCGGACGGCATAGGCTCGGCCCGGTACAGCAGATCTCGCGCGATTTGGATACTACCCTCCGTGGCGCTCGCTATCAGGTTTCTTCATGCTGGCCGGTCTCCAGGATCCAGCGGGAACTGCCGAATTTCACATGCCGAATCTATCACGGGCAATCAGACGCCGATGCGGGTTCGGTGCTTGTCAAAGGGGGAACCGCTGTTCGTTTGGCAAGAATCCTGGGAGATCGAGACCAGATCGAGTATCGATGGAAGCCGGATCGGTGGTCGCGGTTACGGGATTGATTTCGTTTGATATTTCTCAGGGTTATATCTGCTTCTGGGGAAAAACTTGTACTCCAGTTATATTTTTTAGTTGATTTCTGATGCGGATTGCGGTCCATAACTTGTATTAAAGTGCAAGTTATGGACCGGTTCGAAATGGATGACAGCCCGCTTTCTTCCTTGAATAGACCGCGACCCAAACTGTCACGAAGGGCAGTCTGGCCAGCGGTAACGTGTGTGCTAATGGCGACATGTTTTGCCGCAACGTCCGCCAAGAGCGACCCGCCTAAGATCGACGAGAACGATGAACGTACCGATTGGTCGTTCCGTTTCGAGGGTAAAACCTCAAGTGAGCCCAGCGCGCTGCCAACACCTGTCGTGGACGCCGACCAACAGCCACCGCCAAGCATCGATCTCACCAGTTTCAATGCGCGTTTTTGGGGGCAGGCCAATACGAACACAGTCCCCGCAAACCTTTCTCTAGTCGCAGAAGCAACGGTCGAATCCGACGACAGTGACCCAGAGCTACCGGGAGAAGCGGCCGGCAGCATGAGAACACGGCGCGACCGCGCCGTGTTCTCATCCATCAGTGTCTTCTCGTTTGACGCGGGCACCGTCCATCGGTCTGCCAATCCAGCCCAAGCCCGTCCCGACCTGCTTTCCGGCGTGCCCGAAGACTACGCAGCCCTTGCAGTGGAAATCGCGGCTGAGGAGGAGGTCGATCCGAACTGGGTTCTGTCGATCATGCGTGCGGAAAACGTGCGGTTCGATCCCGGCCTTGTCAGTTCGGCCGGCGCTGTCGGTCTGATGCAGGTCATGCCGAAGATCGGTGAGGCCTTTGGCGCCCATGACCTCACCGACCCCGAACCGAACATTCGTGCGGGCACGCGTTTCCTGCGGGTGCTCATCGACAAGTATAGCAATCCTGTGCTGATCGCCTCCGCGTACAATGCCGGCGAACCTCGCGTCGATGCACATCAATCCCTGCCGCTGATCCGCGAGACCGCGGACTATGTGACGCGTGTTGTCGGCTACTACACCGGCAAGCCGACAAGTTCCCAGGCCCCGACACCTGGCTCTCAATCCAATCAGCACCGCCGCGCAGGCCCGGCCGACCGGGCAAGGTCCCCGATGCTTGTCTTCTCAGCTGCAAGCCCGCTCGTGTCGGACAGCCGCCTCCCAGAGCCGCTGAAAGCGGCCCAACTCGGCGGTCCGGTCAAAATTGTCAAGGAAGAGGTACTTCAATGAGCATAGTGGTCATGGCAATTCTTGTTGGCAGCGTCACCTGCCGTTCCCTGGTCAAGCGCAAGTGGGCCGGCCGTGTCGCCATGGTGTTGCTTGCGGCCTCGGTGCTGTTCGTCAGTCAATACGAGCCAGCCGCAGCGCAGAGCCTCGATGCCTTGGAGAATGCTGCCGACAGGCTGGTACAGTTCTTTACAGGCGCTTTCGGCCGCTCGGTCGGAGCGATCGCGTTCATTGGCATGTTCCTGGCAGCAGCCTTTGGCTTCTGGTCCTGGGGCGCGCTTCTGCGGGTCGGTGGGAGCCTCGCCGGCATGTTTGCATCCGCCGAACTTGTGGACTTCCTCACTGGCGGCGGATCGTGAACATGGCGAACTCCGGCAACAAGACTTCAGGCGGGGACGACTATATCGAATCCTATCCCGTCATCCTTGCCCTCACGCGCCCGCCGACGGTGATGGGGATCCCTTACACCTACTTCCTGGCGGAATGCTTCGTCTCGCTGATGGTGTTCATGGTGCTGGGTTCCATTCTGTGGTTCCCCGTCTCCTTCGTCACCCTGCACAGTATTCTTTATGTGCTGACGGTCAAACTCGACCTCTGGTTCTTCGACATCCTCGGGCGCCTCAGCATGTGCGGCGTCAATCCCCTCGGCCGGAAACTCGGCGGGGGTATCCGGACCTACGGAGCTTGACCGATGAGCACAATGGCAAGATCGCTGAAGGGTAGCTTGTCGAAGGGCTGGGAGATCTTTGCTGATCGCAGTATCTCGACCCATGTTCCCTTCTACGTTCCGATTGAAAACGGCATTATCCGGCTGAAGAACGATTGCCTGGTATCGACCCTGCGTCTCACAGGCTTCTCCTTCGAGACGGCCGACATCGAAACGATCAACATGCTGCAGCGGCAGCGCAACTCGGCTTTTCGCGCCATTTCCTCGATCGGCAATTTTGCGCTCTATACCCACGTTGTCAGGCGCAAGGTCGCACCGTCCTTGCCGGCGACGTTTATCGATCCCTTCATCCAGCGTCTGGATGATGTCTATCAGGCGAGCATCTCGCGGAACGAGATGTTCGTCAACGACACCTACATCTCGCTTGTCGTGCGACCGCTGTTCAAACAAGGGTCTGCGCTGTCGCGCATCGTGGGCATCGGCGGCGATGTCGTTCGCAAAGAGCAGTTTCGTTCGATGCGTGACAAACTGGTTGAGGCGACGAAAGCGCTCGAAAAGTCGCTCGCCGCCTACGGTCCCAAGGTCCTGCGCGACGTGCAACGGGTCCAGGTTGATCTTGGCAACGGGAAGACGATCTATCGCGACTTTTCCGAAAGCATGGAGCTCGATGAAAGCTCTGCCAAAATCTGGTTCTCGGAACAATGCGAATTCTTCTACACGCTGCTGAATGGAGGCCGTGTCCGGCCAATCCGGCTCGGCAACCTTCCCATTGATGCGATGCTGCCGGCGCGTCGCACATCGATCGGAAACCGGACCATCCATCTTCAGGGCGATACCCCGGGCGATGACCGCTATGCTGCAATGGTTTCCTTGAAGGAATATCCGCCCGAGACGGGCGCCGGCATGCTCGACTATATCCTCAAGCTCCCCTTTGAGATGGTGCTTACCCAGTCCATGTCCTTCATAGACGACATGGCCGCGAGAAGCCGGATCGAGCGCCTTGACCGGCAGCTTTCGAAGGCAGACGAGGGCGGTTCCAGCGTCCAGGCCAATCTCGATATTGCGCGTGACGAACTGGCCAGGAAACGCGTTGCCTTCACCGAGCATCATCTCACTGTCATGCCGGTGGCAAAATCGGCGGCCCAGCTTGATGATGGCGTTGCCCTGATCGGCAACGAGCTTGGTGCGCTGGGTGCTTCCTATGTCCGCGAGGATCTGAACGCGGAGCCGGCCTATTGGGCGCAACTGCCCGGCAATCAGGCCTATATAGCCCGTCGGGCCGTGATCTCGACCCTTAACTGCTCAGGCTTAAGCAGCTTCCATGCCTATCCCTATGGCAAACCGGACGGCAATCATTGGGGGCCGGCGATCACCATATTCGAGACGACGTCAGGGACGCCGTTCTTCTTCAATTTCCACCAGGGCGATGTCGGGCATACGACGGTGTTCGGGCCGACCGGCTCCGGCAAAACCGTCATCATGGCCTTCCTGATCCTTCAGGCATATCGCGTCAGCCCGCGTCTGAAGACGGTTGTCTTCGACAAGGACCGCGGGCTCGACATCATGGTACGGGCTGCCGGCGGAACCTACATGACGCTCGAACCCGGCGAACCGTCCGGTTGGAACCCGCTGCTTCTCGACGATACCGAGGAGAACCGCGTCTTCCTCTATCGGCTCTTGAGCTTCATGTTGAAGCCGGCGAAAGAAGGCGAAAGCCTGACGCCACAGGAAGAGACCATCATCCGCACCGCGATCAAGTCGGTCCTGAAGACGAAGGACCGATCCTATCGCCGCCTGTCGTCACTTCGCGCCCTGCTCGCCGGAAGCGAGCGGACCGAAGGAAGCCTGATTGCACGGCTCGACAAATGGGTCGACCACGGCCCCTATGCCTGGCTCTTTGACAATGCCGACGACAATCTCGATGTCTCCCGGCCGATGATCGGCTTCGACATGACGTCGATCCTCGACGATCCCCCGGTGCGTACGGCAGCACTCCTCTACATGTTCCATCGGCTCGACGAGGTCTATGACGGCAAGGCGCCGATCATCAATCTGATGGACGAGGCCTGGAAGCTGCTCGACGACGACGAATTCAAACGCACCATGAAGGATTACTTCAAGACCATCCGGAAGAGAAATGGTCTCGTGATCTTCGGCACCCAGTCGGCCGACGACGTGGTGCAGTCGAGTGTCAGCCGGACGATCATCGAACAGACGTCGACCAACATCTTCTTCGCCAATCCGAAGGCTGACGAGAACTCCTACATGGAGCATTTCGGTCTCTCCAGGGCCGAGTTCGATTGGGTGAAAAACGGCGACCCGGCCTCCCGCTTCATGCTGATCAAGCAGGCAAAAAGCAGCGTCATCGCCCGTGTCGACATGTCCCATATGCCCGAGTTCATCAAGGTGCTGTCCGGCCGCGAGGAGACCGTCCGCGAGGTCGAGATGCTGCTCGACGAATATGGCAACGATCCGAAGAACTGGCTGTCGAAATTCTGCGACTGGGAGGGGGATGCGTCCGATGACCAACGCAAGGTTTCCTGAACTGGCAACCGTCAGTGCCGTGGTGTTGGCCAGCATGTTTGTGCCGGTGGCCAGCTTTGCTCAGGTGCCGGTAATCGATAACGCCCGCCGCAATATCCAGCAGGCGACGGAGAACTGGTACAAGACCTATCAGGCTGATACCCAGGCATTGAAAGGCGCTTCCGGCGGAACGACCGACAGCGTTGCGCCCGGAGAGGGCTCCGGCGCGCCGGCAGATTGCTCGGCCGAGGGTATGGCCGGTGACACCGCGCCGGCCGGCCCATCGAAGCGCACGCACAGCCAGCAGGAAGTCGCCCGCATGGTGGCGGATGAGGCAATCAGCCAAGGGGTCGATCCCAATTTTGCGCTGGCGATCGCCGAGCAGGAATCACGCTTCCGCCAATCCGCACGATCGCCCGTAGGCGCGACCGGCGTCATGCAGCTTATGCCGGGGACTGCGGCGGGTCTCGGCGTCAACCCTTACGACCTGCGCGACAATATCCGCGGCGGCGTCAAATATATCAAGCAACTGCAGGGCATGTTCGGCAATCGCTACGACCTGATCGCCGCCGGATACAATGCCGGGCCTTATCGCCAGTCCCTGCAGAACGGCCGTATACCCAACATTCCCGAGACACAGGATTACGTCAAAAAGGTCTCGGCCTATTACAGCCGGAACAAGGCCGAGAACGGCGACCGGACCCCGTCGGGCGATGATGTCGAAACGGAAACCGTCAGTGATGCGCGTGGATGCGGCGAGCAGCTGAAAAAGGCGGTCGACCGCAACACCGAGGCACAGGTTGAACGCGGTTCAGTCTGGAACGAGCTCTTGGGAAAATCGATTGCGGCGAACCAGCAGTATCTCCAGCGTCTGCAGGCGGGGCTGCAATCTTCTTCGGCGGCCCTGCGCGGCTCAGGAGGCGGCAACGCCAAGGACCACGATGGTTCCCTCGTCATGGCTGAAGTCCAGTGCCCCTCGACAATCATCGATACCGGCAGCACCCGATGCTTTGCCGTGCCATCGACGGCCACCTCCGAGCAGATCCAGAGCTGGCTCGAGGACCTACAGGAGCAGGCACGCGCCAGCGGCGATGTCGCGACCTTCTCGGTGCTGGAGGATCCCGCACTTGGGCTCGTTACGGTCGTTGACGCCAGGCCGACGGCAAATTGAACAGGAAGAGAGAGGACAGGCAGATGAAAAAAATCGTTATTGCCGCGGCGCTCAGCATCACCACAGTCTCGCACGCCTTTGCGCAGGTGCCGGTCAAGGACGCGGCCAATATCGCGATAAGCGAGAAGATAGAAGAGCTTTCGAAGCAGATCCAGGGCGACACGTCCATCGTCAAGGACAACACGATAAAGACGCTTCAGGCGATCACCGGCGACCGGTCGCAGGATGCGAGCCAATTTGCCAAGCTTGCGACCGGTAGTGGATTCAGCATGGGCCAGGCGCCGGATTTCAACAGCATCCTCTCGGGAAACGAAGCGTTGTTCGGCGGCATCAGCGGTGAATTCCAGAACACGGCCGCCAAGCTGATCAACGGGCTCAATCTGGTGAAAATGGTCGTCGATACCGTCAAGGGAGGCGAGCTGTCGGGCGCCAATCAGGCCTATTCGCAAGGCATCAACGCGCTGACGACACTGACCGCTCTTACGGACGCCATGAACAGCGCCACCAAGGACCGGCAGAACGCCTTCATGCAGGCAACGGAGCAGATCGGCACGGCGCAGGATCTGAAGGGTGCGCTGGAGCAGAACACGCAGATGGTGCTGCAGGGCAACCAGACCGCCAACGAGGCCGTTGGCTCGCTGAACAACCAGGTGATGTTGCTGAACCAGCAGTACAAGGCTGCACTGGCGACCTCATCGCAAAACCTCAAGACTTTCGCAACGCTTCCCGACAGCGTGATGCGCGACGGCGGAGGCGGCGCAGACGCAGCTTCGGTTCGCGACCAGTTGCAGGCATTCGAGGAACAGAACCAGTGAGGTTTTTTCCTGTGCTGGTCCTCGCTCTTGTCATCTTGTCCGGATGCGCAGGAAAGTACGAACAGCTGGCCAAATGCTCAAGCGACGAGAACCCCGTGCCGGCTCTCGGCTACGAGGCAGGGAAAGAACCGACGGCGCCGCAACAGGCGCTCGCGGACATCGTCAGCAGTGATTGCGGTCCAATGCGACCCGTCAATTCCTTTCAGGGGGGATGATGGATCCGGTCAGCTATGCGGTCAATTTTTATGGCGACGCACTCGGATACTTCGACAAGATCAACGAGGCGTCCTTGGAGAAAGCCTGGGGACTGTTCGCCGAGAACAGCGATCTCGTCTCATCGATCCTGGCGTTGTTCCTCATTCTCTACTTTCTCTGGGGCGCGCTCGGCCTGTCGAGCGTGTCTCTTCAGGACATGGCGATCACGGCCTCGAAGCTCGCGCTTGCCTACGCGCTCGTCATGTCCTGGGCCACCTTTTACGACAACATCGGTCAATTCATTCTGACATCACCGCAGGATCTCGGTGCTGCCATTTCGTCAGCGATGGGCGGGGAATCCGCCGGCTCCGATCTTGCGAGCCAAGTCGCGAGCATGGCGCGCAAGGTCTATGACTTCGCCATGCAGCTGTTCAATTCCTACGAATCCGGATGGCTGCCGAACGTCACCGGTGCGGTGGTGGTCTTCATCGTTCTCGTTTTCGGCCTGCTGCCGATGTTGCTGATCCTGACTGGCGTGACACTGTTCGCCAAGATGATCACCGCCGTCATGCTGGCGATCGGGCCGATCGCCATCCTCTCCTATTTCTTTAGCATATCGAGATTTGTCTTCGATGCCTGGGTCAGGGGCATCGCCTACGGCATGTTCATGCTGCTCTTCACCTATGTCATGGCCGGGCTGTCGTTCGGCTTCCTGATTGGGATGATGGACACGATCAATGGTGACATGGCGACCAAGGAAAACGCGCTCGCGATCGTCCTGGCCATGGTGCTCTATCTGGCGCTGATATCCTATTTCATTTTCCAGGTTCCTGAATTCGCGAGGACATTTGCTTATGGCATCGCACCGTCCGTGCCGGGTGGTGGTGGCGTCGACACGACATATGGAGCGGCTCGCGCGCGCCTTTCCTCTGGCACTTCGCGAAGCGGGCAGGCCGCCGCAGTGGCTCTTGGCATGCTGGCCGGGCCAAAAGGCGCGTTGACGGCGGCGGCACTTGCCGGCCGCGGCGGCATGGCTGGCGCTGGCGCGCTCGGCCGGATGCTGACCATGCGCCGGCGCAGCGGTGAATGAGGCGAGAAATGCGCGGGTCGAATTCAGCTTTTCCAAGCGGAAGCCGGGTCTGCCGAGGACGCGGCTCGAAAACATTAACGACGATCATGATTTGGGGATAGAACTTGGCATTGTTCAGAAAGCAACTGCGAGCCGCGCCGACCGATCAGGTCGCCGGTCCGCAGGACATCTACGATCAGCATCTCTCCTGGGGTGAGAAGAACCGCTCGCTTCGCACCTTGATTGGCATCATCCTCCTGGTGTTTGCCTTGGCTGGCTGGGCCGTCGCAGGCGTGCTGTCGTTTTCGGTGGCGCAGCTCTTTCCGCTGGTTCGCACCGAGGTTGTACCTCTGATCGTCGATCGGAACACCGGCTACATGGAGACGGTGACCACGCTCGACAAAGACCGTGCGATGGTCTCCGAAAACCAGGCCGTGCGCGCCGCCTTCGCCGGCAACTACGTGATCCGCCGCGAAACCTACGATCCCCGCTATCTGTCGGATAATTTCGACATGATTGCGCTGTGGTCGGAACCCGGCTCGCAGGCCTTCAAGGACTACGAGGCCTGGATGAACCCCTCCAATCCGAGGGGACCGGTCAAGATGCTTGGCGCAACCGGTGAAATCCGCCCTGAAATCCTCTCGGTCAATCCGCTTAATGCATCGACCATGGCTGTCCGGTTCGAAACGCGCGAACGTCGCCGTGGTGGTGATGTTGTCACGCGCTGGTCGGCGACCATACGCTACCGGCAGATCAACCTGCCCGCCAGCAACCGTGTTCGTCTCTACAATCCTCTCGGCTTCGTCGTGACCGAATATGCAAGGGTTCCCGAGACCATGCCGTCGGGGATCACGCCATGATGAGGCGGACGGTTGCAATGTTTCTGTTCATGCTGCTGGGTCCGCTGGTTGCGCACGCCGAACTGGTTGCCAGGCCAGGTCGCCTCGACCCGAGAATCCGGTCGCTTCCCTACTCGGCCGAGCAGGTCTTCCTCGTGACGGGCACCTACGGATTGGTGACGACGATCCTGTTCGGCGCGGATGAGGATATAACGCAGGTCGCCGCCGGTGACACCGTCTCCTGGCAGATCCTGACCTCGGCCGACCGGCGCTCGCTCACCCTGAAACCGATGGAGAAGGATGCGGCCACCAATCTGTCGGTGGTCACGACGAAGCGAACCTACGCCTTCGACCTGCGTGTCAACGACACCAAGGCGATGCAGAACCAGACCTTCAAATTGCGGTTCACCTATCCCGAGGATGCCGGACTGAAAGGCACGGCAGAACTCTGGAAACAGGCGCAGGATGCCCAGCGCAATCCCAACATCAAGAACATCCGTCGTGACAAGGTCAATTACGACTACGGATTCAAGGGAAGCGATGGAGCCAAACCGCTCTGGGTCTTTGACGATGGATTGAAAACCTTCATGAAATTCACCGGCGACGTTCCTGCGATCTTCATTGTCGACGGGAAGCGCCGCGAGAGCCTCGTCAACTACCGCCGCGAGGCCGACTACATCGTCATCGACAAGGTCTCGCGGCAGTGGACACTGCGCTTTGGCACTGAGGCCGAGACCTGCCTCTTCAATCTCCGGACTGCCCCCGCCGATGTCCCGGCGCCAATCGAGGGTGCGGTATCGCCGAAGCGAATTGGCAGCGGGACATCCAGCCAGCAATCGCAATCAAGATAGGAGGGGCGCCATGTCGGATCCCAACTACCATTCCATCGACACTGATACGTCCCTCGGCGGGCAGGTAAGGCGCGGCGGCATAGGCCTCATGCGTCCGTTTGCAGTCGTTGCCGGTATTGCCGGCGTTGGTGTCGTCCTCTACTTCCTTCTGGCGGGCGGGGAAGAAGAGCCACCGATCGACACGACTCCCCGCGAGGAATTCCGCCCGGTCCAGACACCAAGAAATGAAGGCTTCAGAACACCGTCACCGCCGCCGCTGCCCACGGTCGAGGTCCCGGAAGCACCTCCCCCGCCTCCGCCACCACCGGCCCCGCGCGTGCCGGCCGCAGCCCCAATCGTGCCGCCTGCCGATATCGATTGCTCCCGGGGCAAGAATCCCGACAACCCCAAATGCATCGAGCTGGAGCGGAAGGCTAAATTGTTGGAGCGCGTCCGCTCATCCGCGATGGTCTTCGATCAATCCGACCAGACCAGGAGGGCTGCGGCGACGTCGTCCGATGAACCAGCGGGTCTGTTCGGCGCGAATAGCACGCCAGGTGCATCCAATACCGTGACTGGAGATGCTGGTGGCGCGGTCGATGGTGACCGTGCGTTCCTGAAGTCGATCGGCGGACAGGGGGTGGAGGTGTCGGTCGCCACCGAGAACCGCCGCACGGACGCCTGGATACCGCAGGGCACGATGATCCGGGGAACGCTGGAGACAGCCATCAATTCCGATCTCGCCGGCATGGTGAAGGGGATTGTGCGTGAGGATGTCTATTCCTTTGATGGCCGGCGTATTCTCATTCCGGCCGGATCCTCGCTGATCGGTGACTACAAGTCCGGCGTCCAAAGGGGGCAGGAGCGGATTCTGATTGTCTGGACGCGGATGATCCGCGGCGACGGCGTCTCGGTGCAGCTCGGCTCCTATGGCACCGATCGTCTTGGCCGTTCGGGTATGACCGGCATGGTCGACAGAAAGAATTGGGAGCGGTTCGGACCGCCGGCGCTGATGACGCTGATCGGCGGCGCGACGCAGTACATCGCGCAGCTTGGCCAGAAGGAAGATAGCTACATCACCATCGTCAACGACAATGGCAGCGTCACCCGCATTCCACAGGACAATGGCGAGACATCTCAGGACCGCGCCCGCGCGATTGCCGCCGAGACAATCGCTTCGGGTATCCAGCAAATGGCAGCAACGGCGTTTGAGGATTCCCGCAACATCCGCCCGACCATCCACATTCCGCAGGGCTCCGATATCAACGTCTTCGTGACGCGCGATCTCGATTTTGCCGGCCTTTATCCTGACCCGGTGCGCGAAGAGTTCGAGCGGTTGCGCAAGGTGAGATACGGCAAATGAATGCACGCCCCCAGATTTCCGCCGAACAACACTTTCTGACCGAGGCGCTCGAGCCGATCCGGCTGTTCCTCGACGATCCCGCTGTCGTCGAAATCTCCTGCCAGCGCAGTAACGAAGTCTGGCTGGAAAAGATTGGTCATCTGCAGATGGTGCGCCACGAGATCGCCGGACTGGATCAGGATGTCATCCGCCACATGGCGTCTCGCGCTGCCTCCTTCACCAAGCAGACCGTCAATGCCGAAAATCCACTTCTGTCGGCGACACTGACGGGCGGCGAGCGCGTCCAGTTTGTCTTGAGCCCGACCTCGGCAACCGGTCACGCCTTCTCGATCCGTAAGCAGTTCATCCGACGGTTCGACCTTAACGACTATGAGAAGGCCGGCGCCTTCCGCTTTACCAAGGTAACCGGCGACGACTATCTCGATGATGTCGATGTTGATCTCTCGCGACTGTTGCGGGCTGGAAAGACGAGGGCTTTTCTGGAACTGGCGGCGGCGAACCATCGCAGCATGCTGATCTCGGGAGGGACGTCTACGGGCAAGACCACGTTCCTCAACACGATGCTCACCGCCATCCCGAACCATGAGCGCTTTATCCTGATGCAGGATACAGCCGAGCTGGAACCACGCCAGGAAAACGTTGTCTCGTTGCTGGTCTCGAAGGGGGGGCAAGGGGAGGCGAGGGTAACGATGGGCGACCTGCTGGCGACGGCGCTTCGCCTCCGGCCCGACCGCATCTTCATGGGTGAGTTGCGCGGCGACGAGGCGTTCGACTTTCTGAACGCCATTAACACCGGTCACCCCGGCTCGATGTCAACGATCCACGCCAACTCGCCGCACCATGCTTTCAACCGGCTGTCGACGCTGGTGCTCAACAGCAATGTCCGCATGGAACGCGACGATATCATCCGCTATATCCGGTCGATCATCCCGATCGTAGTCCAGTTGAAGAAAAGCGATGCCGCCGGCGGTCGCGGCGTCAGCGAAATCTATTTTGCCGACGAGGTTGATGAACATGGCCAGCGTATACACGGACGGAGAGATTGATCGCCCGAAATGGACGGGCCTCCAGAAACTGTCCTACCTCACACTGCCGGTCGCACTGCTGGGTGTCGTCGCGCTGTGGCTTGCCTTCTTCACCTTGATCTATGACGCCTATGTCGTTTCCTTCGGTTCACTATCGTATTTCGACTATGTCAGTCAGGTGCGCTTTGCTGACGCCATCCTCTACACGTGGTCGATCATCCATACCCGCAACACGGTTGGATTGTCGCTTCTGGCATTCACGCTTGCATCACCGTTCCTGTTCTTCCTCTTGTGCGTCTGGATGCTCAAGGGAGGCAGGGCGCTCTCGCGAAAAATCCTTTATCTCCTGCATGTGCGGTCGATGTTCAGCCTGATCGCGCTTACCGTGATGATATTTGCCGCTGCCTGGGCTGGCGCTTTTATCTACGGTTTTGCCTTTTATCTCGTCGCCACGAAGGCTGGCGAATATGCCGACATTGCCAGTTATTATGGCAGCCATCTTGCGGCGATGTATCAGGCGCCATTCGGGACGACCGATGCAGCCGGTGGGTACCAGCGGCCATCCCGGCAGACGGTTCAGGCCACACTTGCGGGGATAGCCGCTGCTGGCGCCCTGGTGGGGTTTCCGATCGGTGCAGCGATCCAGAAGCGCCAGCAGATGATCATGGGCAAGGCCCGCCTTGCGACCCTCAAGGATGCGGCAGACTTTCGTCTGCGCGACAAGCACGGGATCGTGCTCGGGCTCAAGCAGGGGCTTCTTCTGCGCAATGACGGCGACCAGCATGTGATGCTGATCGGCTCTCCCGGACAGGGAAAGTCGCGCGGCTTCGTCATCCCCTCGATGATGAGTTTCGAAGGTTCTCAGGTCGTCCTCGACATGAGTGGTGAACTGTTCGAGGAGACCTCCGGTTTTCTGAAGGACAAAGGCTTTGAGACTTTCCTGCTGGCGCCGGGATCGAAATTCACCGACGGTTATAACCCGCTCGACCTGATCAGTACGGATCCGCACCAGCGCATCACCGACCTCCAGAAGCTGACGCAGATGCTGCTGCCGGAGCGGTTGCGCTCCGACTCCTCCGACTTCTGGGAGGAGAGTGCGCGAATTCTTCTCACCGCCATGCTTGGCTTCGTCCTCGAATGCCCTGACACCCGCAAGTCGCTCAGCGAACTCTACCGTATCCTCAACTCGATGTCCGACGAGCGCATGGCGATCGTCCAGCTGCTGGAGAACTACGAGGCGGTCCTGTCTGACCAGACCCGCATGCAGCTCACCAAATTTGCCGGCCGGCATGAGAAGCTGGGCGAGGGGATCGCGGCCGAAATCGTTGCCAAGCTCAACTTCCTGCAGAATCCCTTGGTCGAAGCGCTCACCTCAATCACCACCATTCCGATCGATCGCATTCGGCGCCGCAAAATTGTCATCTATATCCAGGCCGACTGGAATGCCATGCAGATCTATGAGCGGCTGATCTCGATGTTCATCCAGCAAATGGCCGACAAGCTGGTACAGATGGGTCCGTTGCCCAATGGCGAGCACGAAGTGATGATGATGCTTGACGAGTTCGGCAATGGCGGTCGCATCGACACGGTGCTGACGCTCGCCCCATTGATCCGCAAGAACGGCGTGCGTTTCGTCTTCATTCTTCAGGACGGTGCCCAACTGGAGCGATTGTACCAGCGGTCCGGACAGAAGATCCTGATGGGGGCATCGACGATCAAGGTCTTCATGAACTTCCAGAACCAGGACGACGCGATGGCGGTCTCGCTCGCGGCCGGGAAGACGACGGAATGGATCGAGCAATCATCCTATTCCCATCGCCACGGCCGCCGCCAGCGGTCAATTTCGAAGGTGCCAGTCTCTGTCGATCTCCTGCCGGTCAACACGCTGATGATGATGAAACCGGAAGAGGCCATCCTGCAGGTCACCGGCATGCCGGTGATGCGGATCATGAAACTGGATGCCGGTGGCGAGAGGATGTTTGCGAAAGTGCGCAAGTTCAAGATGGTGCCGAAGCCCTGTCTGAAGCCCGTTGAGTGGACGATCGCTGACAGTGACCGTTTCGGATCCCTCACGCCACCCGCGCCGAATGCTGCTACGCCGAGCGATCAGACAGGCGTCGCCGAACTCGGGGGTGACGTTGATCTTGCTGCCGTCGAGCGCGTCCGGAAGCCGCAAGACCTGCGCTTCATCGTCAAGGAGGGCGTTCGTCAGGTTTATATTTCCTCCCTTGATGAGCTGCGTCGCCGGCTGGACCTCGATGAGGCTCGCGTAGCGGGTGTCGCAGAAGAAGACCTTGGCGATGAGCAACAGAAGACGGGTCGTAAGCCCGTGCATGGTGCGGTTGGCCGGAAAGAAAAGCGTGGCGAGACGAAAGACGCCCGCGCCAAACCTGCCGATGACATCGATCTCGATCTCGATATCGATGAAGAAAAGCTTGGCCAGAGCGTCTATTCCGGATCTCCGACGAGGCGGCGCAATCATCAGGATGGCTCATCCGTCACCGCAGGGGCTTCCCATGATCGGTCATCCGGTTCTCCCTTTCTTCAACGCCAGGAAGTGAGTGACGCATTCGGAGGCGATCTTCAGGCCTTGAATGACGTCATCTTCCGGCAGGCTGGGGAAAATGTGGTTGAGCCAGAAGCGTTGAATGCGGACGTCGAGCTCCTGATAGACACTCTCTCGGGCAAGCTGACGGAGGACAGTTCGAGAGCCTGGCTACGCGAGTTCGCGGACACGGCGCGCGATCCGTTGGGCGAAGATGAGGTGGAGTCCAACAGCGAGCCGGGTCGCGCGTAGTGGGCCGCCGTCAAACCAAATCGCAGTTCACAGGGCTTGACCAGGAAAGGTCGTGGTGCCCGAGCATCAGGAGAACGACAACCATGGCAAAAATCCAACGCCTCTCGAGCCTACATATTGCCGGTGAGCGTAGCCTCGAACGGATCGTTGCCGCCGCCAGGGCCGAACCGGGTTTGTGGCTGATGGTGAAGGAGCGCGAAATGGAACTGAGAACGATACGCGCCGATCTCCAGCGTCTCGGTGCTGACGAGAGCGAAATCGACCATCTGTTTCCAAAAAGGCTGAAGCCAATGCTGTCGGACCTCGCAGGCGAACTCGTAGCGCGCATGTTTGGAAGCTGCCCTCCTGACATGCTGGTGCCGGTTCAGGATGCCCTGCTTGCTGCGGCGAAGCGCGAGCTGGATGCGTCACCGCGTTGACCCCTTCCGGGATCTACAAGGCGCGCCCCTTCAGGCATGCCGAACCTTGTCGATCACCCAGTCCTGTAGGCGCTTGGCTGTGGCCTGCGCATTCGCCTCCGCGAGATCCTCGGGAAAGATGCTGAAAATCGGCCCGAGACGCTTCATGCGGGGGACGGTTTTGTCCTTGGCTTCCCGATATTCTTCGGTTTCCATGCCGAAGGCCTCGATGATCAAAGTTGCCGGCCTATGATCCTTATAAGTTGCTTCCAGGATAAAATCCGGCCGGCAAGGCCCAAGCGGTGTTTCGGACGCAAAGAGCGGTTTGGTGATCTTGATGCGGAGATCAGGAACGCCTTCGAATAGGGATCCCTGAAGCCAGAACAGGAGATGGGAGACGTCTCTTTCGAATCCGGATTCCACCGGAAACAGCGTGTCGCCATTATAGACCGGTTGAGCATAGGCCTGGACAGCCCGCGCTGGCCCCTCGTCATCGTCGCCGAAGTCGACGTTGAGCAAACCGAGGAAAGGGCCTCGACGAGCCGGGTCGCCGCGCAAGGGTTGCCGCACTTTCCCGAGCACATCGATTGGTCGCGAGGACGATGCCGGCATGATCGCCTGAGCGGATACGGTTTTCGCAAACAGCAGCATGAAGCCGGTCCGGCGAAGCGTTCCGGGCCAATCCGGACGTGAGGTTTCGAGCAGGCGTTGCCAGCGGCTGTCAGCCGCGCAGTAATCGGCCGCCCACGTCGACAGCAGAGCGTTAAAAGACCATGTTCTCAAGACCCGAAGTTCCCTGGCGGCGGCGCGCAGCTTTGACAGCTGATTTCGAAGCGCAAGATCGCAATCATCTTGCAGTGGAGGAACGACATTCATGCCAGCGTCGTCGAGCAGGCGCCACAGAATGCCACCGAGCTTCGACGGCCTGTCGTTTCGCTCCGTCGAGCGGTTGATGTCGTGGTCGGCGACGTCAGCGAGACGGTCGGGGATGGCCGGCAATGCATCGATGTAACTCCGATCGGATTTTCGGAGCGGCCGAATGTGGTAGCTACGATCGATGAGCGCCGGCGTGGCGTCCTTATCAACGTGAAACGGGCAGGTGCTTGTATGGTTTGGCCGTTCCTTTTGTCGGAGAGGATCCTCGTCCTTCGACGTCAATCGTCGCAGCGAATAGGTGTGCTCCTGTCGGATTGGGGCGAGTAATGGCTGGAACCGACCGGTGAGGCAATCGCACTCGATCCATCCATTCATCACCTTGGCTTGCCTGATCACAGCGAGAGCTATTGCCTTCTCTGCGTTGGAAGCAGCGTCGCCATACCAAGCGCGCAGTGCCGCGGCCTCTTCTTCGGTAAGCTCTGCCAGACTATGAGCGGGGCCGTTCCTGACAACTATGCGCATGAAATTTGCGAACCAGCAGGGTGCAGGCCTTCCTCCGGTCCTGCGGACCGGTCAGCTCCACTTGCATGGGCGGATCGTGCCGGTGTAGGAAGCGTAACAAGCTTGTGAACCGCCCAGTTTGAACTATGGACAACAATTGGTTTACGCTTGGGCGGTGTGGTTTGCAGTCGATATCGGGTGACGGATGAGCAAAAGAGTTTCAAAGATAGTTCCAATGCGCCGTCGTGGTGCGCCTTGCCATTACCTTGTCGGCATGTCTGTCTGTCGCCGCGTAAGCCCGATTGGGGCTGGGGATGGCGGTCGATGCCTCGTCTGAAACACCAGCCCCCGGTCGAGGCCGTCGACATTTCGACACTCGACACGCTGTCGTTCCAGGAGAGGCTTGCCATTGGCCTTGAACGGTTGAAGGCCGAGCGCAAGTTGACAAACCGGGAGTTGGCAGAGCAGCTCGGCGTGCATGAGGCGTATATATCGCAGGTGACGCGGGCCATGCGGGACGTCAAACTGTCGACGCTCGACAAGATGCAGCGTGAGTGGAATGTCGTCATCGAGGATTTGCTCAGGATCACCGAAGCCGACCTCCATCGGATAGCGGTTTGGAAAGCCCGCCGCAAGAAACAGAGAGGCGCCGCGACAGGCTCGTGATGCCGAGGTCGCCCCAGCGGTGACAGGCGAGCTCTAGTAGTTCAGGTTGAACCAGAACCTTTCTTTCACCCCGTCGTCGTTTGGAATATCGAAATAGTAGGGATCGGCGCGGCGCGGGCGCGGAGTGGCGATCTCCTGGATGCAGCTTTCGCCATCCCGGCCGAAGCGCCGATTGATCGTCAAACCTGCTGATCTGGTATTGCCATCGTGCTGGCCCGATGCCCGGCAGACATTGACCGTTTCGATACATTGGTCAGGTTCTCCCCGCCAATTGTTGTCGCCGCCTCGCGAGGAGTAACCCACCGTGGTGCCAGCAGGGCAATCCTCGTAGGTTTCACGGCCAGGCTTTCCCGCCTTTGCCTCATGGCAGATGGGCCAGGAGAAGCCGGGCTTGGACATGGCGGTGATGAGTTTGCGCATCGGCGGAACGCAATAGGGGACGCCATGCCAGGATGGGTTTTTCGATGCGGCGCACAGCAGAACCTGGCATCCCCATTCGGCGTCCTGTGCCTTTGCTGGCACCGCCGAAAGCGCACCTATCAAGCCCGCGGCCAACAACATGATCGCTTTCACAGTCCGTCTCCTTTGAGTCGCTTACTGGATTTGTACCCAGGTGCTGTCGATTTTCGCGAACGATAGGGTGCCGGGCTGCGTCGTGCCCGCAAAGGAACCGCTTGTTGTGGTGATGATCCCGGTACAAGTGACGCCAGGCACGGTCTGTCGGGGTTTGCACTCCGAGATGTGGATCTTGCGGCCGGATTTGGCGATCGCGGCAGTCGCCTCCCTGTCATTGGGAAATTCAAACGTCAGCTGCTTCTGGACCACCTTTTCGAGCTGCGCGATCTCCTGTTCAAGCTCTGTTATCCTGTCAGCCCGTTCCAGCTCGTTGATCGTGTAACCGCCAGCAGATCCAACGACGAAAGCGATACCGGCGGCGACAAGCGATCCATAGTCCAACGTCTTCATCAGTAACCTCAATATCCTTCGATCCCGAGGCGTTTCAGGATCGCGATCGGATCGGTTTCGCACTCCGATTTCCATTCACGATGTTTGGCGCAGGCATAGGCGTATTGGCTAAGGTCCGCCGAGGACAGATCGGCAAGCCCGTTGCCAACCGCCTTCCATTGCTGCACGTCTGCCGGATCGCAGCCAGCACCGCCCGCACCGCAAAAGTCCGGATCGCGTTGCTCGATTTGAGTTTGCGTGGCGCCGTCCTGCGCGCCGGCGATGACCGGAGAAACTGCCAGCAAGATCGCAAAAATAGCAGAAGCTCCGAAAGGGTTTTTCATTTAACCTCCTTGCACTTGCGTGAGCGACAGTGCTTTGTCGCGAGTAATAGGTAGGGGCAGGGGAAGCCCCTCTTCGGTGGCTGGCGCACGGCCGTCAGATTCCTCACCAGACACTGGCGATCCGTTGAAAAGCCAGGGCGGAGACAAGTCCGGCGAGGACCAGATGCCAAAGCCAAGCCCTCTCGCCTTTCTCTCAATATCGAAATAGGCGGGAACCTGGGGCTCGTTGGGATAGTTGAAGGCGTAGCCGATCCCTTCGGCGATCGCCGTCGCCGCCAGATTGGTCTCGCCCACAAAACAATGGGCGATCATATTCTTGTTGCCGTCGCGCCCGACCGGAGCGCAATTGACATTCTGGCCGAACGTTCGAAGAATCATCCACGCGCGCGAGACCTGACCGACCGGCCAGATCACGCCTTCGGTTGTCGCGTTCTGCACCAGCCGGGGGGCTTCATATCCGGCCAGACGGACGCGCTGACGGGTTTTGATGAACTCGAATGTGGTCCCATCGACGATCTGAACTTTGCCGTATATCTGACGCGGAACGTCGGTGGGGCGGGCTTGCCCCAGCGACCCTGTCGGGGTGAGGGCGAGCAGAATCATCGAGATGGTGGCAATCTTCATCGCGACACCCCGGCTTGTTGCATCAGCACGGAGACCGGGTGCGGCATGTCGGGATAGGCCCAGAGCCCTGCGCGGGCAGTGCGCGCGCTTTCCTCGGCAACCCTGTAGCCAGGAACAATGAGTTGGCCGGTGCTATCGACTGCGGCAAATCCCCATCCCTGCGCGATAACATAGGTCGCAAGATCATAACGGTTCTCGCCTGCCGTCGTCTGGCATGCGACTGCCGCATTGTTCTGATCGATCATCTGAATGTTGGTGCAGATGGGCTTTGTGTCTCTGACCAGGGCCTGCATCATGATCACGTTCAGTTCTCCACAGTCGCGCGAAGTCCCCTGAGATACGGTAACGGCGGTCCCGCGCAGGCATGCCTGTAGACCATAGAGCCGATACCGCCGGCCGCCTGAGACCCAGCTATCGCCGGTTTCGAACTGTGCATGCGTCGGAAACGGTACGAATGCGGAAGATGGCGAAAGCGCCGCGTCTTCCGTGACAGGAGCGTCAGCTTGCGATGCCTGAACGGGAACGACTGGTGGCGAAAGAAGCTGCATTTGCGGGAATTCGTTACCGGCAAGCATCGGCATAATGACAATGCCTGCGTAGAAGCCGGAAACTGCGATCGTGGAAATAAGCATCGAGGTCCCGATCCGCATCAGTGCATTGTTGGATTGGCGCGGTGGCGCTCACCGTAGGGATGGAGGAAATGGGCGCTGGCCCAGATACCGGCTTTTGTCCCTCGTGCGACTTGTTCCGCCTGCGCATATTCCGGAAAGACTGGCCGGCCAGCGCTGTCACGGAAGGCGAAGGCTACTCCCTTGCTAATCAGCACTTCAGAGAGCGACCGCGCCGTATCTCCGTCCATGAAAAAGCATTCCGCATATCGTACTGTCGGACGGCCGGGGCTCCGTCCAAGCTCATGGCAGGGGAATGCAATTCCAGCGACGTCCTGTACCTCTGCGATGGTCGCAGTCATCGCGGCAAGCGAGATCATGGCACAGGTCGCGATGACACCCGCATAATCGAGCGACTCGGTTGAACGGCAACCCTGAACCCCGGCTAGCTTTATAATCGTTCCATCTGTCGCGAGAAAAGCGCTGCCGCTCAGCGCAGCTTTCGGGGTGACACTCTGGAGATCAAGTCGTGTTGCGATAGAGGACGTATCGAGCGGTGTCGTCGATGCGGGGACCAGGTCACGCCCTTGCACATAGGCTTGCTGGTAGTAGCTGACAAACTCGGCAGCCGTGCCGGCCCTGGCTGTCTCGGGCAGCGAGATCAGAGCACTCCAAAAGCTGTAAATGAGGAGGCGAAAAGATCGCCATGCGCCATTCTTCATGTTCGCATCCGTCACCTGTTGACTTTTTTGAACATGCACGAAATTGTACTGTAGTGCAAGTATGGAAAAGCCGCGAAGATTAAGGTAAGATTGTTCAGGTACTCAATTTGCATGTGGAGACAAGAAGATGGCGATGTATCAAAGGGCGCTCATAGCCTTCACTCTTCCATTCCGTGCTGTGTGGTTGATGCTCCAGATTGCGTGCTTTTTGCTGGTGTCAGCGGCATGCATTTTGGTCGCAGCCTTCGTCGGCTACTGGATTGTGTTGACGTTCTCCTATGCTTTTCTGCCGCTAGAAACGACGGAAAACCTTTGGCAATGGGCAGCCGATCTCTATGCTCGGTCCGCATGGTTCAAGGCCGCGACAACCACCTCCTTCCTGCTGCTCGTCCTGCCAATCCTTCGATTTTGGCCGGGGAGGGATCCGATTTCCGAGGCTGCACGTGAGCGCGAAATGGTGCGGCTCAATGAGGGGCTAATCGCAGCCCGACAGCAGGAGGAAGCACGAGCAAAGCTTCGTGCCCGGTAAAAGAATGCGTTTCCCTCGTGTCAGATGGGAGCGAAGACAACTTGCCGAACCCATTGGGTTTCGATCTTCCGCTTACGAACGCGTGAGCGGGCTCGATTGGTCGCGACACCGGCTTCGGCCCAAAAGAGTGAGAAATTCAATGACAGCAAAACCTCTCTCGCTCGCTATATCGACCTTCAAGGGCGGGGCCGGAAAGTCGACCCTGAACGTCAATCTTGCTTCGGAGTTTGCGCAGCAGGGGCACAGGACGCTTCTGATCGATTGCGACGAGCAGGAATCCTCGACGCGCTGGTACAATGTCTCCATGAAGCGGGGACTGTTGCCGACCGACGGGACATTGTTGCATCTGCGCGTGGCGCCTGGAGACAGGTTTCGTGAGCGGCTCGACAAGGCTCCCGAAGCGGACATCCGGATCTACGATGTCGGTGGTTACGTGCATCAGCGCGCGATCGAGGTTTACCACGAGTGCGATGCTATCCTCATTCCAGTCATTCCCGAGCCGACGGCTGCCACATCAGCCATCAAGGTGGCTACCATTTTGACGGAGATAGGCCGGAAGCGGGATCGTGGGCCGATCCCATACGCGGCGATCTGGAACTACGTGGACATGATTGCCCTCAAACACAATCGATCCCTTCCCGAGGTTCACGCCATCCTGACGAGCGGTCGGATTCCGATGGTCGAGACGGTCGTGCGCAAGAGCAATCATTTCAGCGATGTCGGGGCCGGTTATGGCTCCCTTTACTCCAAGCTTGCAGGTATCGCGAACAACCCGTCGTTGACGCCGTCGGCCAAGCGCAGGGCCTCGGAAAGCGTGCTCGATGCGATCGATCTGGTGAAAAGGATCAACAACGAGTTCATCGGGCTTCTACAGGCGGAGGCAGCATAAACGATGTCGAGGGAAAGAACGCCTGCCGGAAACATTCTCGCCCTTGCCCGGTCCCGGGAAGAGCAGGCCAGGGATGTGCAGGAGGCCGCGACCTCGTATATGCCAACGACCATCGACCTCGACACACTCATGCCCGATGGCGTTGCGCAAGGGCAGGAAACGGCACCTCCTGAGACCGATGTGCCCAAGGCCCACGCGCCAGCCAGGCAAGAACGCAAGGAGCGATCAATGCCGCAGGCGCCCGCCAAAGCGGCTGGCGTATCCGCGAAACGAAAACGGATATCGCTCTATCTCGACGACGACGTGTTGACGAAGATTTTCCGAGTTTCGTTGGAGAGCCATGAGCAACTGTCGTCGGCGACGCACAGGCTCATCCTGGAGGCGCTGAAGGCGAGGGGGCTGTAGATCGCATGCGACATCCGCCCATCATGTTTCGTCTGCCGGATCACATCCTGAACAATGTCGACGCTCTCGCCGGACGGCTCGACGTCTCCGTCAACATCGTCGCCAAGCTGATCGTCACCAGGGAGATTATGCACGTTCCCGCGATGCTCGAAGAACACGACCGGCAAATGGCGAACATGCATCAGTTTCTCCGCGAACTTGCCTATCGCAATGAGGCGTTTCTTGCGCAAGAGGTTGGACACGCCGAGGGGACTAGGTTGATTGCACAGAAGCTGGACGAGGTGATGGGGGCCATCGACGCCGTCCGCGATGCCGCCTTTGTCCGGCCGTCATCTTACATTGTCGAGCTCATCAGGAAACACGATGAACGAGGTCTCCAGAAATCCCTCGAAGTCTAGACCGGAAGGCCGGCGACTGCCGAGTTACCTTGATTTGATCGAAGACGATCTGCGCCGACGCGGTGGCGGCGGCGGCAGCGGAAAACGACCGTCAGTCGGCCAAAGCAAGCGACCCTCAGCCAAGAATGCTGGCGCTGCCTCGGCGATCAGCCGGGCCGCGGGCAAAAATGCGGTGGTGGTCAAGGTCTTGTCCTATGGCGCCGGCGCTGGTTCCGCCCGCAATGTGCTTTCCTACCAGAGCAAGGAAGAAAAGGCACACGATCAGGACGGCCGCGAAGTATCCGATCTGAACGAAGCGGTGCGTTCATGGGAGAGGGATTTTGGCAACCGGAAGGGGAGCAGCGACGTGCTGCGTCTTACCTACGAGCTTGAAAAAGCCGGTCGCGAAGAAATAGCCCGCGCTCTCGCCTCCCTCGCCGATGACGGTTTCCATCAAGCGGGCGACACTGGCCGGACGTACGCCTTCAGTGTGAGTGACGGCGTAAACGGGCAGACAAGATTGCATTTCGCACTGGTCATTGCGCACGAAAAGAAGGACAGGTCGGATCGAAGCAGCAGCAATCGCATCCCGGGCGAGCTCGATGCGGCCCATGCAATCGACGCACGCATGGACGAGGCGTTGCGGAAAGCGGGGATCACGCCGATCTCGCGATACCCGGCTGAGTTCTCGTCAGGTCCGAAGGGGCTGACCGCAACGCTGCACGCCATGCAGCGCAGGGGTGCGGAGGTAACGCTGTCGACGAAGACGCATGTTGAGGAGCGTCCTGGCAGGAGCGGCCGATACCTGCATGGCACTGAGCGGCGCGAAATCACCACTGCGGATCACAAGCAACTGACGGCGGAAGGGAAAATCGTCGGCGCCCTTATGCAAACCCGTCAGCCGCGGGATTTCATGCACCTGTTGCTGTCAGGACCGGCAAATGTCGATCGCGATCAACTCATTCTTGCCGGCCGTGATTTCCTGAGGGAGCAATTTGCCGGGCATCGCTATGCCTATGCCGTCCATAATCGCACCGATCTCGACAAGCATCCACACCTGCACGTGATTGTCGCGCTACGCAATTCCAATGGCAAGATGCTCAATCCGAACATTCGCGACTTTACCGAATGGCGAGTCCGATTCGCCGACAAAGCACGTGAACGCGGCATCCTGATCGATCGTCAGAAACGCCTTGAGCGCGCGGGCCCACCGCCCGTCAAACGCTGGGAATGGGAGATGTTTCGGCGGATGGGAGCCACGGCCCCGAGTAACGTCGTCGAGAGAGTCCTGGCGAAGGTTCGAGATACGCCGACTGCTCCCAGATTGCTGGATGCACAAAAGCGGCTCAATCAGAGCCGACGCTCGGTCGGACTTGTTCTCAAAATGTTGGACGGCATAGCGAAGGATCGGTCTGCTCCTAGCTCGGCGCGTGAGCTTAGCCAGGACCTGTCGACTGGGCTGCAACGTGAATACCGTCGGCTTGAGGCAGCCGTCCATGCCGGCCGTGATCCAACACGTGAGAAAGGAGAAGAGCACATGCTAAGATCGACACCAATCAACCCCACCCAGGCTAGGGCCGCGAAAGAAACGCTCGCAAACGCTGCGATCAATCTCGCTGCGAAGATTGCCAATCCATACGATCGGCTGATTTTCGAGCAAGCGACGAAAGTTATTGGCAAGGTTGTTGGATTCCAGCTCGACGCGCGCGTTGCGAAAAACCACGATCGCGGTGAGGCTGACAAAGACAAACGCAGCCTGGACGACCTGGCGACGAAGTCGGCGGCTGGTCGCGATCATGTTGCGGAGCAGGGCGTCGTCAACAAGAGCTCAAACAACCGCTCGGTCGATCAATCACGCATCGCCCGGTCCAACGCCGAACACGACACACCGGAAGCCGATCGGCCAGATCGCGAGCGGGAAAAGACCCAGCAACGGTCTCGCGAGGCGCAAAAGTCGGTAAAGCTTCGCCCTCCTCAGGAAAAGGATCGCGACCGAAGCCGCTGAGTGGAAGATACTCATTCGTGTCCTCGGCATTTAATTTAGGCTGACCGTGGCCGGCTCCGTCCCAAAATCCGTTGAATCTCAGCGTGAAGCCGTTGTGTGTCCACTGTTTCGCCCGGATGAAGATATTGTCGTTCCATTTCTCTCGAAGGCGCGATGCTCCGATCCGTTGGCAGCCCAGAATATTCGATAGCCGAAATACCTATGTCGGTTGCCGCAAGAAGACCGGCATCGGTGCTGTTGACAAATATGGCTTCCTTCTTATCGACACCATACCACTCAACGGCTTGTAAGATCATGCCGGAGATCAACCCATCCGTCTTTCGTTGCTCCTCTCCTGCCTGGGCTGCGGTTGCGCTTCGTTGCTGAGAAATATCCCATGCCATCCAGAAATCAGGCATCGCCTCCCGGATCCGCAACAACTCGTCCAGCCGTCCGGTCAGGGCCGCGAATTCTGCTATGCCGTGGGAGCCGACGTCCATTCCTCTTGCATCCGAGACAAACCCAAACCTTACGCCGATCACTCGCAAATTCTGAAGCATTTGGACGAATTCGTTGCTGATGTCTCCCAGCATGAAATCCCTGGGCGGACTATTTCGTCTCAACAGGGTTCCATCTCTCTCGAAAATGACGAGACCTGTCGAGCCGATTTTGCGGAATGTGCTTTCACTGCTATTCATTGGCTAACGATCAAAGCCGGAAGCCAGCCTTGCCTTGTTGAAATCTCAATACCTGGCAACCGCTCCCCTCAGTCTGTTTGGTTGCCGCAGCACCGATTTAAGCGGTCATCAGAACTGGCATTTCAGGCTCCCGCGTGGCAAATGAACGGCCGACATATAAGGGCTGGACAATCTGCAGGTTCACCTGCATTTGCCTGAGGACGCGTTGCGAGACCTCGAAGGCTCCGCAGCATACTGGAAACCTTCCGTAGCGATCGGCCCGACCGAGCTCATCGAACTCTGCCCCGGCACGTTTGTAGAGTCTCCGCATGTGCGGTTCGTAATTCGAGATCAGAGTGTCAATGCCGTTGTCGAGGGCCACTTCGCACAGCGCAAGCAGGAGCAGGCAGAAGGCGTGATCTGGGCGCATGTCGGGAAGGTCGCAGGCAATGGCCTCCTCGTCGATACACATGCGAGTGCCCTCCCATATGCCGGGCGCGACGAGATCGCACGCGTTCGGAAATGTTTCGCGGAAGACGTCGTAGAGAAGTGTGGGGCCTGTCGTCGGCATGAGCCGAACCGAGCCGTAGAGCTTCTCCCGATGGTCGTCGCACCAAATTAGATAGGCAGGATGAAGATCGTCGTAGCGATCCCGTTCATAAGGTCCTGACACTACCACATCCCAACCGAGGTGGTCAGCGAAAACCTTCTTCCTCAGTCGGAATGACTGATCGAGGAGCTCGATATGCTTGTGATATTCGTGAGCCTGCACAAGAACGTACATGATTGCCTCCATCTAGTGACTGGAGGGAGCATGATTGAGAGCGAGGAGACGATAAATATCCAGAGAATTGTACTCCTAGTTCTGGGTATTTACATATGGATTTATCAGACGGAGCTGGATCGCCTTGGCGATCGTGGCCGTGATCGGACCTCCACCAAGTTTGTTGCGGGCTGACTTTAGATACGCTTGAGTGGTGTGTTCCGATAGCTTGAGAATTGCCGCGATGTCCTTGCTGTCCTTCCCGAGAGCCGTCCAGTGGAGGCATTCAAGCTCACGGGCGGCGAGTTGAGGGACCGGGTCGTGTTCACCATAAAGTTCGAAGACGGCTTTCCTATGAATTACGAAGGCAAGGTCTGCCCACTCAGCACGGAATTGCGACACTAGGGCGTGCCATTCGTCCTCGCGTCTTGCGGAGTTTATTGATAAAAGCGCGCGGCGCGTTTTGGTAACAATAGGGATGGAGTAGCCGTTGTCACCGAGCCCATGCTGTTTGGCATCCATGATAAAATCCAGCGCCGGCTGCGGAATTTCGATTTCGCACCAATCGAACGGCAGTTGCCGCAGCAGACCCTCGCGAAGGATTGGATCGATCTTACCGTAGCCACGGAGCAAATACCGTGCAATCCAAGCATCGGGATAGGTTGTTCTAACGAATGGGGTGTCAACCAGATCAGAAACTGTTTGGGCAAGGTGATAGGTGACGAAGTCGATATCGTAGTTCCGCTGAAAGATGGCCAGTGCCGTCTGGACGTTTTGAGCGTCCTCAATTCCCAGGAGAGTTTCTTGCCATCGTGCAGAATAATTCTCCTGTTCCATCCCATGCTCCATCGGAATGATTATTTTCCATAATTTCACTTATCGTGCTGATCGCGAATAGATGGCTCTGTGATCTACTCCGTAGGGCGCCGGGTTGCTGCCGCCGTCAAAACATGACAACAGATACACGCTTTGCAATGGACTACCCAGGGTTTAATTTAGCGCAAAAATTATCCCAGAGAAAAAATTATTCCAATTTCCTGAGCCTTGCACTCACATTAATGTGATATGGGAAATAACCCATGTATCTTGCCGTGTTAGCTAGGGCTCAACACCGTTCCATATGCAAACGTCGATTCCGAATTTACAATCTAAGATAGAAAAATCGCATAATCTTGGTTATGGAACTATCCTGTGTAAGGGCTATTTAGTAATGCGACAGTTGGGCCAGTTAGAGATGCGACAGTCTCGCCTCTCGACGCGCTGGTCAA
This sequence comes from Agrobacterium sp. LAD9, assembly GCF_003031125.1. Classification (NCBI taxonomy): domain Bacteria; kingdom Pseudomonadati; phylum Pseudomonadota; class Alphaproteobacteria; order Hyphomicrobiales; family Rhizobiaceae; genus Agrobacterium; species Agrobacterium sp. LAD9. The sequence continues at coordinate 131,892 of NZ_PHGS01000013.1, forward strand.
TATCCACGTCGGGAGCAAGGATGACGATCTTCAGCCTGGTCGAGACCATGAGCGGTCGGAGTCGTCATGTCCTTTATGATCACCATGTCGCAGAAAGAATTGCATCGCCTCGAAGTCATTCAGAAGATCCGTGATCAGCGCCTGAGCGTCGTCCAGGCCGCCGAGTTGCTTGGGCTCAGCCGAAGTCAGGTGCACAGGCTGCTGCAGGCCTATGACCATTCAGGTGCGGCCGGCCTGGTTTCGAAGAAGCGAGCGCGGCCCAGCAATCGACGCCACAGCGAGGAGTTTCGCAATGCGGCGCTGGATCTGATCCGCGAGCGCTATCTGGATTTTGGCCCGACGCTGGCACGTGAGACGCTGATCGAACTGCATCATATTTCGGTGGCCAAGGAGACGTTGCGTCAATGGATGACCGAGGCCGGCATCTGGATCTCGCGCCGCGAGCGCAAGAAGCGGGTTTTCCAGCCACGCGGCCGGCGCGACTGCTTTGGCGAACTGGTGCAGATCGATGGTTCGCATCACTGGTGGTTCGAGAACCGTGGCCCCAAATGCGCCCTACTCGTTTATATCGATGACGCCACCGGCAAGCTCTTGCATCTACGGTTTGCCGGATCGGAGAACACATTCGACTATCTGCACGCGACGAAGGCCTATCTGCAGCAATGGGGCAAGCCGCTGGCGTTCTACAGCGACAAGCATGGCGTTTTCCGCAGTACGCATGCGTCGGAGAAAGACCGGACGAGTGGCCTGACACAGTTCGGTCGGGCGCTTTATGAGCTGAACATCGACATTATCTGCGCCAACACCCCGCAGGCCAAAGGCCGTGTGGAGCGCGCCAATCAGACGCTGCAGGATCGCCTTGTGAAGGAATTACGGCTTCGCGGTATCGATACGATTGAGGCAGCCAATGTCTATGCGTCAGAATTTATTGCGGATTTCAATGCCCGTTTTGGCAAACCGCCACGCAATCCGAAAGATATGCATCGGCCACTGGCCGATCATGAGAACCTTGACGGCGCCATGTGCCGCAAGGAAGTCCGCACGCTGTCGCAGGCCCTGACATTGCGCTACGACAAGGTCTTGTTCATTCTCGATCCGACTGACCTTTCCAGGTCCCTGGCGGGTAAGAAGGTCGTCGTCTGCGACTATCCGGATGGTCGTCTGGAGATCATGCACGAGAGCTTCGCCATGCCCTACAGAACCTTCGACAAGTTGCAATCGGTGCATCGGTCCGAAGTCGTTGAGAACAAGCGTTTGGACGACGTGCTGTCGATCGTCGCTGAGCTGCAGGCTGGGCGCCAACAGCAACGTAGCAAGAGCGGCCCTCGCCGCACTGGCCAGACGGATCATATGTTTGGGATACCGGATGGCAGCACGAGCAATGGCTATCAGAAGCGCGGTCGCAAGCCTGGTCGGCGGACGGATTACATGAACGATTCGGAAGTCATTGCCAAAAGGCAGAAGGCACTGGCTCGGATGGAAGCGGCGGAATGAATGGGTGTGGACATAGTCTCAAAGCTAAAGCCGAAGGGGTGCCCCTCACCCGCCCCCGCTCCGCCCTTTCAACCCGGCCCAGCCGGCCGGATCGGGGGCTGATCATCAGAGCCAGTGTCGCGTTTCTAACTGGCCGACAGCGTCGCAGCCCTATTCAGCTTTGACATCCTGCGGTTTTGTTCCTATTGCTTTTCGAAATGAGTACGAAAGTTCGTATTCGTCTTTGATCGCGGGTTGCCATGCCAAGTATCCGCAATATCTCTATCCACGGATATCTGCGCTGGTTGAGTTCGACAAGGAGCCACGACGTGTCCCCTACCGCCAACAGCGATCTCCGCCCCTTTCGAAAGCGCATCGGCAGCTCGCCGTGAGTGAAAACAGGTTCTGGCTCTCTATATTATGGCGTACCAACTTATTTAGCCGCGCATCATCTTCATGGCAACAGCCGACACGCGGCCGGACGGGCTGCCCCGCCCGAAACAACTCACCCCATCCTTTCCGACGCATAGGAGCCGGGACCGGGAGGAAACACCACGGTCCGGCTGCCGTTCAAAAACACACGTCGATGAATGTGGGCATGAATGGCGCGGGCCAGCACTTGCGCCTCCACATCACGGCCGAGCGAGACATAATCCTCGGCCGACTGGGCATGGGTGATGCGCACGATATCCTGCTCGATGATCGGCCCTTCATCCAGATCGGCCGTCACATAATGGGCCGTCGCACCGATCAGCTTCACACCGCGCTGATAGGCTTGCTTGTAGGGGTTTGCGCCCTTGAAGGACGGCAGGAAGGAATGATGGATATTGATGATTTTGCCCGACATGGCCTCGCACATCCTGTCGGAAAGCACCTGCATGTACCGCGCCAGCACGACGAGTTCCGTGCCGGTACTTTCCGCGATCTCCATGATCCGGGCTTCGGCCTGCGGCTTATTCTCCTTCGTCACCGGAATGTGGTGGAAGGGAATGTCGTGATTGACCACCACCTTCTGGTAATCGAAATGGTTGGAGACGACGCCGACGATGTCGATTGGCAAGGCTCCGATACGCCAGCGATAGAGCAGGTCATTGAGGCAATGGCCGAAGCGCGAGACCATCAGCAGAACCTTCATCCGTTCAGCCTGATCGTGCAGCGCCACCTCCATGCCGAATGTCTTCGAAATTGGCGCCAGCCCCGCCATCAGCTCATCCCGCGTCGCACCTTCCTCGGAGATGAAACCCACACGCATGAAAAAGCGACCGGTGCCGAGATCATCGAACTGCGAACTGTCGACGATGTTGCACCCTTTCTCCGCCAGTAGGCCTGAAAGGGCGGCAACGATGCCACGGGTGGATTTGCATGTTACGGTCAGGACGAAGTTCGTCATCCGGCACTCTCTCTGTCATCGATATGGGAAAAACCCGCGCGGTTTGACGCGCGCGGGAAAAGCCGCAAGGGCGGCGGGGAAAAACCGGGCTCAGACGTCGAGCGTGGTTTGATGCTCCCAGGCGGTGAACTGCGCGCAATAGCTGTTCCACTCACCCTGCTTGAGCTTCAGATAGGCCTTCGAGAACTCCATGCCGAGCGCCTGCTGCAATTCCGCATCCTTCTCATATTCGCGCAGCGCATCGAGAAGATTGAGCGGCAGTTTCGGCGCATTCGTCACCGTATGGCCTTCACGATACATGTCGATATCATGATGCGGACCGGGATCGGCCTGCGAGCGGACACCGGAGAGGCCGGCGGCGATGATGATGGCCTGCAGCAGATAGGGATTCACGGCGCCATCCGGCAGGCGCAGTTCGAAACGCCCCGGCCCCGGCACGCGCACCATGTGGGTGCGGTTATTGCCGGTCCAGGTGACCGTGTTCGGTGCCCAGGTCGCACCAGAAATGGTGCGCGGTGCGTTGATGCGCTTGTAGGAATTGACCGTCGGATTGGTGACGGCCGCAAGGGCGGACGCATGTTTCATGATGCCGCCGAGAAACGTCTTGCCCTTTGCAGATAGCCCGAAAGGCATTGCCTTGTCGGCAAAGGCGTTGACCTTGCCGTCGAGGTCCCATACCGAAATATGGGCATGGCAGCCATTGCCGGTCAGCCCCTTGAACGGCTTCGGCATGAAGGTGGCGCGCAGCCCGTGCTTTTCGGCGACGGATTTGACCATGAACTTGAAGAAGGAATGTTTGTCGGCGGTCTGGAGCGCATCGTCATATTCCCAGTTCATCTCGAACTGGCCGTTCGCATCCTCATGGTCGTTCTGGTAGGGCTTCCAGCCAAGCTCCAGCATATAATCGCAAATCTCGGCGATCACGTCGTAACGGCGCATCACCGCCTGCTGGTCGTAGCACGGCTTTTCCGCCGTATCGTATTCGTCGGAGATTTTGGTGCCATCCGGCGAAATCAGGAAAAATTCCGGCTCCACGCCGGTTTTGACCCGTAGCCCTTCCCCGGCCGCTTCCGCGATGAGTTTTTTCAGGACGACGCGCGGCGCCTGTTCCACCGGCTGGTCTTCCATGACGCAATCGGCAGCGACCCAGGCGACATCTTTTTTCCAGGGAAGCTGGATGACCGAAGAGGCATCCGGCACGGCGAAAAGATCGGGATGGGCCGGTGTCAGATCGAACCATGTAGCGAAACCGGCAAAACCAGCGCCGTCCTTCTGCATATCGGCGATGGCTTCTGCGGGAACCAGCTTGGCACGCTGGCCACCGAAGAGATCGGTATAGCTGATCATGAAATATTTGATGCCTTTTTCGGCAGCAAATGTGGAGAGGTCCAGTGTCACGTCATTCCCCTTTTTTTGAATATCAGACACTTCATCGAAAAAGGACGGGCACATCCTCCCAAATGTGCCCGTCCATTCATTCAGTATTTTTAGAAACTGCCTTTCCCCGGGAACCAATTTGTTCCCGCCAGCGGAACCTGCGCCATTGCGGCGGCCTCCATCGTCAACGCCACCAGATCTTCCGGCTCCAGATTGTGGAGATGGTTCTTGCCGCAGGCACGCGCGATGGTCTGCGCTTCCAGCGTCATCACCTTCAGATAGTTGGCGAGGCGACGACCGGCCGCGATCGGATCGAGGCGCGCGGCCAGTTCCGGGTCCTGTGTGGTGATGCCGGCGGGGTCTTTGCCCTCGTGCCAGTCATCATAAGCGCCGGCGGTGGTGCCAAGCTTCCGGTACTCGTCTTCCCAGTGTGGATCGTTGTCACCCAGCGCCACCAGCGCCGCCGTTCCGATGGCAACCGCATCGGCACCGAGAGCCAGCGCTTTTGCAACATCCGCACCTGAACGAATGCCGCCGGAGACGATCAACTGCACCTTGCGGTGCATGCCGAGATCCTGAAGCGCCTGCACGGCGGGGCGAATGCAGGCAAGCGTGGGCATGCCGACATTTTCGATAAAGACATCCTGCGTGGCCGCCGTGCCGCCCTGCATGCCATCAAGCACCACCACATCGGCACCGGCCTTCACCGCCAGCGCCGTGTCGTAATAGGGGCGCGCACCGCCAACCTTGATGTAGATCGGCTTTTCCCAATCGGTGATTTCGCGCAGTTCGAGGATCTTGATTTCCAGATCGTCCGGGCCGGTCCAATCAGGATGGCGGCAGGCGGAACGCTGGTCGATGCCCTTTGGCAGGTTACGCATATTGGCGACGCGATCGGAGATCTTCTGGCCGAGCAACATGCCGCCGCCGCCCGGTTTCGCGCCCTGGCCGACAACGACCTCGATAGCATCCGCACGGCGCAAATCCTTCGGATTCATGCCGTAACGCGACGGCAGATACTGGTAGACCAGCGTCTGGCTGTGACCCCGCTCCTCATCTGTCATGCCACCATCGCCCGTCGTGGTGGAGGTGCCGGCAATGGTCGCACCGCGGCCAAGCGCCTCCTTGGCGTTGCCGGAAAGCGCACCGAAGCTCATGCCGGCAATGGTGATCGGCGTTTTCAGCGTGATCGGCTTTTTGGCAAAGCGTGTGCCCAGCGTGACGGTCGTATCGCATTTCTCGCGATAACCCTCGAGCGGATAACGCGAGATGGACGCACCGAGAAACAGGAGGTCATCGAAATGCGGAACCTTGCGCTTGGTGCCCGCTCCGCGAATATCGTAAATGCCGGTCGCCGCCGCGCGGCGGATTTCCGCCAGCGTATGATCGTCAAAGGTTGCGGATTTGCGTGGCGGGGTGAAGGGGTTGTGATAGCTCATCGGAAAATCCCTCGCCTCAATACGCGTCGGCGTTGTCGATGTTGAAATTGTAGAGCGTGCGGGCGGAACCGTAGCGCTTGAAATCCTGCGGGCTGACATCGGCGACGCCGGCTTTTTCGAGAAGTTCGGCAAGCTTCTCCAGATGTTCCGGCCGCATTTCCTTTTCGATGCAGTCAGCGCCCAGGCTTTTCACCGAGCCGCGCACGAAAAGTTTCGCTTCATAAAGGGAATCGCCGAGCGCATCGCCCGCATCGCCACAGACGACGAGATGGCCGGACTGGCCCATGAAGGCGGACATGTGGCCGATATTGCCCTTCACGACGATATCGATGCCCTTCATGGAAATACCGCAACGGGAGGCGGCATTGCCCTTGATGACCAGAAGCCCGCCACGACCGGTGGCGCCGGCATATTGCGAGGCGTCGCCTTCGATGACGACAGTGCCGGACATCATGTTTTCTGCAACACCCGGTCCGGCCGAGCCGTGAACCGTGACGGTGCCGCCATCATTCATGCCGGCGCAATAATAACCGACCGAACCGCGAACATCGACGATCACGGGGCTGTCGATGCCGACAGCGACGGCATGGTGGCCGCGCGGGTTGACGACTTCGAATTCGGTGTCGTTTACGCCGGAGGAAAGGCCGTGCAGCGCACTGTTGAGTTCACGCAACGGCGTGTGGGAGAGATCGAAAACTGGCATGGATTGTAACTTTCGCAATATGCGCCGATGACGGTTTCAGGCAGCCTTTTCATGGTCCCAGAAATAGACGGTCGCCGGTTCCGGCTCCCAGACGCGGGCATTTTCGATACCGGGCAGATTGACCAGCGCACGATATTCGGAGCCGAAAGCAACATATTGGTCGGTCTCGGCCATCACTGCCGGCTTACAGGCGATCGGATCGCGCACCACGCCGAAACCGGATTTGGTGCCAACGACGAAGGTGAAGAAACCGTCGAGGTCATCGAGCGCACCGGTCAGCGCCTCGCCCAGATCCTTACCCTTGGCCATTTCCGCCGTGAGGTAGGCGGCAGCCACTTCCGAGTCGTTCTGTGTCTCGAAGGTCATGCCCTCACGCACCAGTTCCCGACGCAGATTGTTGTGGTTGGAGAGCGAACCGTTATGCACCAGGCACTGGTCCGCACCGGTGGAAAAGGGGTGCGCACCGAGCGTGGTTACGGCAGATTCCGTCGCCATGCGGGTGTGACCAATGCCGTGGCTGCCGGCCATGGAGCGCACGTCGAAACGGGCGACGACATCCTTCGGCAGACCGGTTTCCTTGTAGATTTCTACGCTGTCGCCGGAACCCATGACCCTGATATCCGGACGGATGGCAGTGAGAACCGCGCGAATGCCGTCGAGCTTATCGGAAGGAATATCCAGCACCGCATGGGTGCTTTTCACCGTGACCGAGGCCTCAACGCCGTTTTCCTTCAAGGCTTCGGCAAGGCCTGAAAAATCGGTAGCAGGATCGGCAGACTGGACGGTTACCTTGGCCCTGCCATCGGCAACACTTCCGTAGATGGCGATGCCGGCAGAATCCGGTCCACGATCCGTCATGGTGACGAGCATGTCGGAGAGCAGCTCGCCCAACTGTGGCTCGAGGCTTTTGTCTTTCAGGAATAGTCCAACAATGCCGCACATCGACAGGCACCTCCATTCGTTTCTGAATGAAGGGCTAACATGCGGAATTTCACAAATCAACTATAAGGAATATTTTTTTCTTCTAAGGCAACTTATCAATCATTGGCCAGCCGCCTTTGCGGATAGGAAATAATCGACAGATAGCGGGCGGGAAGCTTCACCAGCTCCTCCGGCCCATGCGGCGCATCGGCATCGAAAAACAGGGTGTCGCCGGCCTGCATGGTGAAAAGCTGCTCGCCATGGCGATAAACCACCTCGCCCTCCAGCATGTAGAGAAACTCCATGCCCTCATGCTGGAAGGTCGGAAACACGTCCGAGTCTTTCGTCAGAGTGATGAGATAGGGCTCGACGGTGACGCCGCTGGTATTGTTGTCGATATGGCCCAGCAGGCTGTACTGGTGGCCAGCGCGGGTGCCTCTGCGTTCGATGTTCACCCCTTGGCCCGCCTTGACGAAGGTGGCGCTGCGCGGCTCCTCGAAACCACGGAAGAACGCCGTGATCGGCACGCCCAACGCCCTTGAAAGCGTCTGCAGCGTGGTGAGCGACGGGGAGATATTGCCGTTTTCGATCTTTGAGAGCATGCCAACGGATACGCCGGTAGCGGATGCGAGATCGGTGACCGTGATGCCGAGCTTCTTGCGATAGGCGCGCACCTCATGGCCGATCGCCATTTCGAGATTATTAACCCTCGGCTCGCGAACCGCATGTGGGTCCTGCGACAGAAGCGCAGGCTCGGTGTTCGTGCTGTCCTTTGCCATGGGGTCCTCCGGCATGAAGTGTTTTCCCTTCCTTACAGGAAAACTATTTTAATTCGGAGGAAATCTTTGCCGCATGGTATTCGGCGTCTGGCCGAAGCGGGCCTTGAAGCATCCCGAAAAATGTCCGGCACTGGAGAAGCCTGTCGCGAAGGCAACTTCCGCGATGGATAGCGGGCTTTGCTCCAGCAGCCGCCGGGCATGATCGAGACGGATGGTGCGGTAGGTCTCCAAAAACGTCGTTTTCAGATGGGTCCGCCAATATCAAGGCAAAGATACTTCACTTCGATATAGTCCTCGATACCATATTTCGATCCTTCACGACCCTGTCCGGACTGCTTTATCCCGCCGAATGGCGCCAGCTCAGTGGAAATCAGGCCCGTATTGATGCCCACCATGCCATATTCAAGCGCTTCCGCGACACGGAATACCTTGCTAAGGTCCTTGGCATAGAAATACGATGCCAGACCGAATTCGGTATTGTTGGCCATTTCAATGACCTCCTCTTCGCGCTCGAATTTGAAGAGCGGCGCCACCGGACCGAATGTCTCCTCGCGAGCGACCTGCATCTCGGTTGTTACGCCTGTCAGGACAGTCGGCTGGAAAAAGAGCCCGCCACTTTCATGCGGTTTGCCACCAACCGCGACTTTGGCACCTTTTTTTACTGCGTCCGCGATATGCTCCTCGACTTTGGCGACTGCCTTGCGGGTGATGAGCGGGCCTGCGCCAACGCCATCCTCGAAACCATCACCCACCCTGATCGTGGAAACTTTTGCAGCAAGCTTTTCGGCGAATGCGTCATAGACGCCAGACTGCACGTAAAGGCGATTGGCACAGATGCAGGTCTGCCCGTTGTTGCGGTATTTGGAGATCATCGCGCCTTCTACGGCCGCATCCAAATCGGCGTCGTCGAAAACAATGAAGGGTGCATTGCCACCCAACTCGAGGCCGAGCTTCATGATCTGGTCTGCGCCCTGGCGCATGAGAATCTTGCCAACGCCGGTCGAGCCGGTGAATGTCAGTTTGCGGACTTTATCATTTTCGGTGAATTCCTTGCCGACGGAAGAGGAAACCGTGGAGGTAATGACACTCAATATGCCGGCCGGCACTCCCGCCTGCTCGGCGAGAAGCGCCAGCGCCAATGCGGATAGCGGCGTTTCGGCTGCAGGCTTCGAAACCATTGCGCATCCGGCGGCCAGCGCCGGGGCAAACTTGCGCGCCAACATGGCGTTGGGGAAGTTCCACGGTGTGATGGCTGCAACGACGCCGATCGGTTGCTTGATAACGATGATCCGCTTGTCTTGCTGGTGACCAGGGATCGTGTCGCCGTAGACACGTTTTGCCTCCTCCCCGAACCATTCAACATAGGCAGCTCCATAGAGGATTTCCCCGCGCGCCTCAGCAAAGGGCTTGCCCATTTCCAGGGTCAGGATCGTGGCAAGGTCATCTGAATTCGCAACCAGCAGATCGTAAAGCCTGCGCAGGATTACAGCACGCTCTTTACCGGTTTTTTTGGCCCATGATTTTTGCGCCTTGTAGGCAGCGTCAATGGCGCGCGCCGTCTCCGCGCGGCTCATGTCCGGTAGCGTCGCCAGGACTTCACCGGTGGATGGATTGGTAACGTCGAAGCTCCTGCCGCTGTCGCTCACGGCAATCCACTCGCCAGCTAGAAACGCCTTGTCTGTCGCGATAGCTGGATTTTTGAGTCTGGAAAGAAGATGTTCCGAAAGCGCCATGGCAAGGACCTCCTTGATCAATGAAGAGACAGCGATGGAAACGACGGATGCGGACATCCGCTCGCTTCCTCGAAATGCCCGTCGGCGATCAATCCGCCGGTGAGTCCAGCGACTGATCGCCCATGGTTCGAGCAACAATCACGCTGACTTTTGTTTGTAGTAGGTATCTTTCTTGACGATCTTTCCGGCTTCGAATTCCCAGAGATCACAGCCGAGCGTATCGATCGTCGACCCATCTGGAGCGGTTCCACGCACACGCCATTCGCTGAGCGCTTTATTCGCGGCGATCCAGGTCTTTGCCTCGGTCCATCGGATGTCTGGACTGTCGGCGAAGCGCTTGAGAAGCGCGGTGCGGATCGCGTCGGGTCCTGACAGCGTGCGCCCAACCGGTTCCGGGCCGGCTGGTGCCAGCATAACCCCGTTCGGCGCGAAAAATGAAGCCACCGCATCGGCATTGTGCGAGTTGAACGCCGAGAGGATCGCATCCATCAGCTCCATGGTGACTTTTCCTGACATCGAATTCTCCTTGCTTTCGGTCGACTTGATAAGAGCTAATGATTTGTAAAAGAATGGACTGCTGGTATCAGCGAGTGCATTCAATTCGTCGAAATGGTCGCAATCGGGCACAGAGTACCGCTCAATCCGGCGCGTCTTGGTGCGGAATGCCGCTGCGTAGATGTCCGACTGCCGGTGGAATTCGGCGGTTTCTTTCCCGCCGCAGACCACGAGCTGGGGGGCGTCGGTGGCGGGTGGATGGTTCATCGGGCTCTCGCTGTCAGCTTCCGTGGCATCCATCCGGACGGCGTTGTTGAGCGATGTCCGGCATAGTGGCGCCAGTTCGTTGAGCGGAGACACAGGGATGCCCGCCTTGACGAGATCGGCTGGAAGCGAGGCGTCGAGTTTCGTCCAGTCGGTGCCCATCAGCATGGAGGTGATGTGACCTCCCGCGGAGTGGCCCATTACGGTGAGCTTTGATGCATCAATCTTCAGCTTTTCCCCGTTGCGCCAGATCCAGGCGACGGCTTCGCGGGCCTGCCGGGATATCGTCGTGATCGAAACCTCCGGGCAAAGATCGTATCCAACAACGATGACACTGACTCCGTGGCTGACGAAAGGATCGGCGAGAAAGCTGTAGATTGATTTGTCACCGCGTTGCCAGTAGCCGCCGTGAAAATAGACGAGCGCCGGCGCGTCCGGCTCGCCCGCATAAAAAATGTCCAGTTTCTGCTTGGGGCCTGTGCCGTAGACGATGTCGATCAGGCAATTTAAACGAAGGCGAGCCTCTTTGCTTTTGCCGATCCAGTCAGGAACAACGGCAGTGTCGTAGTCCGGCCGGCCGACGCGGAGGTTATATTGAAGCTCTATTTCTTCATCGGAATATATAGGTTGCGAATACATGTAAGGTTTCCATTGGAGAAGTTTCCCTCCCGGTCACGCGGGAGGGGGTGAGAAGATTTGGAACACTAGTTCTTCAGGAGAGAGCATTTTGATTCCGACAGGGGCGCAAACGCCTCGTCGGTCGGGATCGTCCGCACCAGGGAGTAGTAGTCCCAAGGGTACTTTGACTCCTCCGGCGACTTCACGCGAAACAGATAGAGGTCGTGGACCATCAAGCCATCTTCACGGATCTTGCCGTTCCTGGTGAAGAAGTCGTTGATTGGCGTCTCCTTCATCTTGGCCATCACGGCCGCAGTCTTGTCCGTACCGGTTGCGGCGACGGCCTTGAGGTAGTGCATTGTGCTGGAATAGACGCCGGCCTGCGACATGTTCGGCATCTTGCCCATTTTTTCCATGTAGCGCTTCGAAAACGCCCGGGTCTCGTCGTTCAGGTCCCAGTAGAAAGACGAGGTCAGCATCATCCCTTTGGCGATGTCGAGACCGAGGGCGTCCACTTCGTTGTCATAAACGAGCAGCCCCGCGAGCTTTTGATTGCCCTGCCCCATGCCGAATTCGGATGCCTGTTTGATCGCGTTCGAGGTGTCGGCGCCGGCAGTTGCGAAGGCAACAACATCAGGATTGGCCGCTTGCGCCTGGAGAATGTAGGAGGAATAGTCCGGGGCGTTGAGAGGGACTTTCACCGAACCGATCACTTCGCCGCCGGCTGCGGTCACTGCAGCCGAGGTTTGCTTTTCGAAATCATGCCCGAAGGTGTAGTCGACCGTCACGAAATACCATTTCTTGCCGCCTTCCTGGACAACAGCCCTGCCGGTCGAACGGGCAAGCGCCTCCGTGTCGTAGACGTAATGGATTGTGTTGGCGTTGCAGTCTTCGTTGGTGAAGCGGGTGGAGCCGGAAATATTTATGGTGACAAGTCTGTCCTTGGCAGCAGCGATCTTGCTCACCGCCAGACCGGCCGAGGAGTTGTTGATATCCATGATCGCATCGACGCCGTCAACGTCGAACCACTGATTGGCGATCGAGACCGCGAGATCAACCTTGTTCTGCATGTCAGCGGAAACAACCTCGATCTTCTTGCCAAGGACTTCCCCACCAAAATCAGCGACAGCCATTTCGGCAGCCGTGACACTGCCCCTGCCTGCCACATCGGAATAGTTGCCCGACATGTCCATGAGAAGGCCGATCTTGATGGTATCTGCGGCGGCCGTGTAGACGCTCGCCATCAAGGCTGCGATAGCCAAAGAAATTACCTTCAGTTTTGTTTGCATTTTCTTTTCCTCTCTGGTTGTTATGACGATCAAACCTTCGCAGGTATCGGAGTTGCAACGTCTGGCTGATCGCTGGCAGAGCCCCGGACGCGCAGAAGCATGATGAGTTCGCCGACGATGCCGCGTCGGAAGACAAGCACGCAGATGACGAAGAGACCACCTGTAACAACCGGCGCCGGGACGGCAAAACCGGACAGGTAGTGCTCGATGACGGTGATTACCGTTGCGCCAACGGCGGGGCCAAAGAAGGTTCCCATACCGCCCAACAGCGTCATGAGCACCACCTCGCCCGACATCTGCCAGGTGACGTCGGTTAGCGACGCGATCTGGACGGTGATGACCTTGAGACTGCCGGCAAGCCCTGCTAGCGCCGCAGAAATCACGAACGCGCCAAGCTTGTAGCGTTCGGCTCGATAGCCGAGTGAAACGGCTCGGAGCTCGTTGTCGCGAACGGCGCTCAGGATCGCCCCGAAAGGTGAATTCAGCACGCGCCAGGTCGCCGTGAGCGCGGCCGCTGCGATCGCCAGCACGCTGTAATAGAGCACCAGAGGATCGGAAAGATCGAAGATGCCGAACAGAACGCCACGGGGAACCGCCTGGATACCGTCCTCGCCTCCGGCGAAATGTGCCTGCAGGAAACAAAAATAGACCATTTGCCCAAGCGCCAGCGTGATCATCGCGAAGTAAATCCCTTGCCGGCGGATCGCAAGGATGCCGAAAATAAGGCCGATGGCGCTGGCGAAAGCGACACCCGCGAGGATCGCGATTTCCGGAGACAGACCCCACACCTTGAGTGCATGCGCGGTAATATAGGCGCTGCCCCCGAAGAATGCTGCGTGGCCGAACGAAAGCAACCCGACATAGCCGATCAGCAAATTGAACGCGCTTGCAAACAGGGCAAAACAGAGGACACGGGTTGCAAATGTCGGGTAGACCACGAGCGGCGCGACAAGGGCGACAGCCAAACCGAGAGCGACCGCCGGGATCAGTGCCGCGCGTGAAATACGACCGGCGGCGGCGATGGCGTGGCTCGCCGCGCTCATGGCCGTGTCACGTCCGAAGAGACCAGCCGGCCTGAAGAGCAGGACGAGGGCCATGACAACAAAGATCACGACGGTTGCAGCCTGCGGATAGAGAACTTTCGTCAAGCCCTCGAGGATGCCGAGAGCAAAGCCTGTGACCACGGCTCCCATGATCGAGCCCATGCCGCCTGCGACGACGACCGCGAAAACGATGATTATGAGATGGCTGCCCATTAGTGGGCTGACCTGATAAATGGGCGCGGCCAGGACACCTGCGAACGCTGCCAGCATCGCGCCGAGTACATAGGTCGCCGACAGAAGAACAGGCACGTTGACGCCGAAGGTCTCGACGAGACTAGCGTTTTCTGTCGCGGCACGAAGATAGCTTCCGATCTTCGTCTTCTCGATGAGAAGCCATACGGCAAGACACACGACGAGCGAGGCGCCGACAATGAACGCCCTATAGACGGGCACGACAACGATGCCAAGATTCCACACACCAGTCAGAACTGCGGGCGGCGCATAGGGTTTGCCGGCAGCACCGAGCCAATGCCGGAGTGATCCCTCAATGATCAAGGCAAGACCGAAGGTGAGAAGAAGTCCGTATAGATGGTCGAGATTGTAGATCCGTCGCAGAAGCAGACGTTCGATGACGAGCGCGAAAAGACCGACGATTGCTGGCGCTAGAAACAGGGCCGGCCAATAGCCGATACCGCAATACTGCAGCAGAAGCCACGCCGTGACGGCACCGAGCATGTACTGGGCACCATGCGCAAAATTGATGACGCGTAAAAGGCCGAAAATCACGGCAAGACCGAGGCTCAGCACCGCATAGAAGGCGCCGTTGATGACGCCAATCAGCAACTGGCCCAAAATGAGCTGAATAGATAAGTTAAACATCTCAGACTCCGAGATAGGCTTCGAGTTCGGGACGCCGCCGATCAATATCGGCAGCAGGCAACTCGAGCACGACGCGGCCATGCTCCATCACGCAAAGTCGGTCGGCGAGACCACGCGAAAAATTGAAATTCTGTTCGACAAGGAGGATCGTCATCTTGCGCTCTTTGAGGATCTGCAGCGTTTCCGCAATCCGGTCGACGATGACGGGGGCAAGCCCTTCGGTCGGTTCATCAAGCATCAGAAGCCTTGCACCGGTCCTCAGCACGCGGGCCATGGCCAACATCTGCTGCTCACCGCCCGAGAGCCTGGTGCCTGGGCTTGCGCGGCGCTCCTTTAGATTCGGAAACAGCGTGTAAATCTCGTCAATCGTCATGCCGCCGTCTGCGACGACAACCGGCAGAAGAAGATTTTCCTCGACCGTGAGGCTTGCGAAGATGCCACGTTCTTCGGGAACATAGGCCAGGCCTTCATAGGCGAGCCGATGGCGCAGCGTGGTGGTCACATCCTTTCCGTTGATCTCGATCCTGCCCGTACGTTTTTTTAAAAGCGCAGCGATCGCCTTCAACGTTGTCGTTTTCCCGGCGCCGTTGCGACCCGTCAGCATCAAGGTCTCGCCCGGCATGATGGAGAGGTCGACACCGTGTAGGACGTGGCTTTCGCCGTACCAACCCTGCACGCCCGACAGGCGTAGATGCGGTTGCAACTCAGCCATGACCATTCCCCATATAGGCTTCCCGCACGCGGGGATCGGAGCTCACCTCCGCGTAAGTTCCCTCGGCAAGCGTTTCTCCGCGGGCAAGCACCGTCACCCTGTCGCATAGGCGGGAAACAACACCGAGATTATGCTCGACCATTACGACGGTCTTGCCCTTGGCGACCTTGCGAATGAGATCGACCATGTCATCGATGTCTTCCCGCCCCATTCCGGCCATGGGTTCGTCGAGGAGCAAAACATCAGGAGAGAGCGCGAGCGTGGTTGCGATTTCCAGCGCTCGCTTTCGGCCATAAGGCAGCTCACCGGCCAGGCGGTTGGTCCAGGCGGCAAGCCCGACGCTCTCGATCAGTTCTTCGGCGCGGCCATAGAGAGGTTGCAGCGCGCGCCGGGAGCGCCAGAGTTGCGTGGCAAGCCCGGCCGGCCTTTGCAGCGCCACGACAACATTCTCAACCACGGTAAGGCTCGGAAAAATGGCTGAGATCTGGAAGGAGCGGACAAGGCCTTGCCGAGCCACTTCCGCAGGGGGCATGCGGGTAATGTCTTTGCCCCGCAAAAAGATACTGCCGGACGTCGGGGAAAGGGTCTTCGTCAAAAGATTGAAGACCGTGGTTTTCCCGGCGCCGTTCGGGCCGATCAGGGCGTGGATGTGGCCATCAGCGATCGATATGTCGAGATTGTTTACGGCGCGGAAGCCGTAAAATTCTCGCACAAGTTTCGTCGCCTCAAGCACAGGGCCATTTGGCTGCGTCGTCATAGAATGCTGTTCCCGCTGTTCCGTTTTTCGAAACCTATCACAATATATGGAACACAACACCATTGACAGAAACCAATGTCAACGCCCAAAAGTAAAAGTGTAAATTCGAAACCTGTATTCGATGGCGCTTATTTTGGAACGAAGGGTAAGGGAATGACGGCCGAAACCATGGAAAAGAGCAATGACGCGGATCGGCTGGTGCCACTTGAGCGGTACTTTCGTGTGCTCGAATTCCTGGCGTGCTACCCACGAGGCCTTGGCCTCAACGAACTGGTCACGATGATGATGCTCCCAAAAGGAACGGTTCATCGGTTGCTGAGCGCGATGCAGCGAACGGATCTGGTCACAGTTGGAAGCGGGACCAGACCACGTTACATCTTGTCGGCGCGCGTCCAGCGTCTGGGACGGCTCGCAGTTGACTCCGACGTGGTTGCCACGCTCGCGAAACCCCTGCTACAGGACTTCAGCAGTAAAGTCGGCGAAACCTGCTATTTGTGCCGCCTGGACGGAACTTCGATCGAATCCATCGCAATTTCGTCGCCGAATGACACCTGGACGGGCTACGTCCTGCCGGGAAAGATTTTGCAGCCGCACGCGACTGCGGCCGGCAAGGCGATCATGGCGTATCAACCCGCGGAAACGATCGATGCAACGATACGTGGTGGTCTCCCAGCATTAAGCAGTCAGACCATTACCGATCCAGAGATCCTGCTACAGGAATATGCGAGGATCAGAGTTCAGGGCTATGCGACTTGCATCCAGGAAGTTGTCCCAGAACTCTCAGCCTTTGCGGTTCCCATTGATGTTGATGGTATCGGTGTTCGTTACAGTGTCGGCGTACTTGGGCCGCATTCCAGGATCATTCGGTTCATTGATGGAGGGCTGCCGCAAGGGCTGGACGTTCTTGCCAAAGCGCTGACGATGATTGTTTCAGCCCGACGGACGCAAGCGACCTGAGCAATTTATCCAAACGGTCCACAATTCAACCCGATATAACTATAGAACGGCCTAGCCATGACTAAGGAAATTGCGCAGACGCGTATTTAGTGAAGCTTCAAAAGTCTCTTCGGCAGGCCCCTCCACTTCAATTCGACCAGCGTCCATCAGCACGACCCAATCTGCTGCACGGCGTGCGAAGCCCATCTCATGGGTGACCACAACCATTGTCACATGCTCCTCGGCAAGAGATTGCATGACGGCAAGGACTTCGCCAACCTTTTCGGGATCGAGTGCAGAGGTTGGCTCGTCGAACAACAATACGTCTGGCCGCATGGCCAGCGCCCTCGCGATTGCGACCCGTTGTTGCTGGCCACCTGACAGCATCGACGGATACGACGATGCTTTATCTTCCAATCCCACGCGCTTGAGAAGAGCAACCGCCTCTTCAAAGGCCTGATGTCGGGGCAAGCCCTTCACCGTGATTGGTCCCGCGGCCACATTCTGGAGAGCTGTCATATGAGGAAATAGCTCAAAGTTCTGGAAGACCATTCCGATCCGCTGTCTCACGGCAACCGCATCGCGCCCTTTCACAATATCCTGGTCGTCGAACAAGATGCCTCCCTCATCAACTGTTTCGAGAAGGTTCGCGCATCGAAGCAGCGTGGATTTTCCAGAACCCGAAGGTCCGATGATGCAGACTGTCTCACCACGATAGACGTCAAGGTCCACGGAGCGCAGAACAGGGAGACTACCATAACTTTTACTGATGCGCCGGAAGCTTAAGATGGGCGCAGCGTTTTTTCGAAACCGACTCATTCCGTCACCCTGTATTTTTTGTAGAGCCAGTCGACCACCTTGGCTTGAGGATATCCCATCAGCCAATAGAGACCTGCCATCACGCTTAAGAATTCGAAGACTCTAAATGTTTGTGAACGCAAATGCATGGAGGTGTAAGCGAGGTCTGCCACCGAAATGACTGACACCAGCGAGGTATCTTTAAAAAGTGAGATCCAGGTCGAGGCAAGAGCAGGCAGGACCCGTCGGACCGCTTGGGGCAAGATGACAATACGAAAGGCTTGAAAGCCTGTCATACCGAGGGCAAGCGCGGCATTGGTTTGCCCCCTTCTAATCGATACCAATCCAGCCCGAAATGTCTCGCAATTGTATGCCGTGACGTTTAACGTCAATCCAAGCAGGGCAGTGGATACGGCATCCAGGCGGATCCCAAGCGCAACGGGCATCACGTAAAATGCCCAATAGATCTGTAGAACCAAAGGCGTAGACCGGAAGATCTCGACGTATATTGTGGCAGGCATCCTTAAGAACACGTGGCAGGACATTCTCGCTTGCGCGACCAACAAGCCCAATGGCAAGGCAAATGCCATGGTCGCAACCGCCAGAAAGATGGTCATCTCAACACCGTTCAGGAGGGCGTCCCGATGTTCAAAAACAATCTCCCAATCCATCGTCATGATGTGCCCCTATGGGCAAGTGAATCGAACATTCTGTCGCTCAAGCGCGCGAGCGGAAAACAAATGCAGAAATACGCGGCCATCGCGAAGGTATAGAATGTGAATGGCTGATAGGTTTTGCCGGCGAGAATCTGCGTGGCTCTCATCAACTCTGGCACAGCGAGCACGGTTGTAATGGCGGTATCCTTGACGATGACGGTCGCAAGTGAGCCGATTGCTGGCAGCATACGGATCATCGCTTGCGGCATGGTCACCACTCGCAAGACTTGTAGTCTCGTCATGCCGAGCGAGAGGGCAGCCCGGGTCTGGCCCGTGCGAATGGATAAGAGGCCTGCACGCACTATCTCGGCCATATAGGCGCCGCTGTGAATGCTGAGACCTATGACCGCCGCCGAAAACGGTGAGGCAGAAAAACCAAATAGATAAGGACAGGCAAAGAAAATCCAGACCAGTATGGCAAGGATTGGAATAGCGCGCATGGAATCGATGTACAAGCCAAGAGCACCCTGGAGCCAAGGAGAACCTTGGCTCCGAAGTACACCCACCAACATTCCGATGATGCCACTGAATAGCAGCACCAGAGCTGTCAGCTTGAGTGTTACGACGATCGCTGCGCCGAGAAACTGCCAATGAGTAGCGAGCTGTAGAATATATGACATTGCATTACGTTCCCCACCTAGCTGTCGTTGAGCCGATCATTCCTCCTTCATGATACGCATCTCTTCTGCGCGAAGTTTGTCCGCCACACTGTCACGCACATCGGCAAGGAACTTCAGGAAAACCGGGTGCCCTTTGGCGACCGCGATCGCAACCGGCGCCGCCATTTCCCGGCTCACGAGACAGGCGTCGCCTTTCGGCCAGGATTCCAAACCGGGAACCTCTCTCTTCAGTTTCGGCCAGGCCACATTGTCAACAGGGGCGATATCAGCGCGGCCAGATAGTATCTCCTCAACTGGCGAGTTGGCGCCTGATCCCGCCACTCCCCGCTTGACCGCTTTCTTGAAACGTTCAGGAATCCAAGTCTCGGACTGCATACCGATGAAATAGGCAATCGTGATGTCTGACTTATCGAGATCGTCAACGGTCTGAGCAGACGAAAGTTTGGCATTGTCGGAGAGACCGAACATGCACAGGCTCGATTGAGAATACGACACGAAGTCGACGACTTTCGCGCGCGCTGGTGTGATCGCCAATGGCGCTATCGTAATATCTGCCTGCCCTGTCGCGAGGATCGGGACTTTTGTCTCGTGGCTGACGGCGACTATTTCGAGATTGACGCCAAGGTTCTTCGCGATTTCCTTGGCGTAGATCCAGGCAGGCCCGCTGAACGGCTCTCCTGATCCGGATGTATTCTCCGGTAGCCAAGGATACTCACCGATAGCGGCGACCTTGAGGACGCCTGCACTCTCAATACGATCGATGATGGTATCTTGTCCCTTGGTAGGCTTGGACAGTTCCGCATGGGCAAGCGAGACTGTGAGAAGAGCGGCAACGGTCAAAGCTGCGGCTGAAGAACATTTGAATGACATTTGACTTCCCCTTCATTGTTGCTATTTTTGTAAACCTGTATACCAATATGACAAACGTCAAGAGGTTTTTTTGAACGGGATAGGACAAGCACTCGAGGGTAAACGGCGATCACTTGCCGATTTGGTCGCGGATGCGGTGGCGGACGCCATTGCGTCTGGCGAGCTCAAGCCGGGGGAGCGTATCGTGGAAACGACAATTTCGGACCAGATGCAGGTTAGCCGGTTTCCCTTGCGGGAGGGTCTGAAGATTCTGCAGACTCAAGGAATTATCACGGGCGTAGAGCATAAAAGCCCCCGCGTCGCGGCCTTTGATACCGTACATATCAAGCGTGTGCTCGAAGTCCGACTCGCTCTGGAAGAACTACTACTTCGCGACGCGCTTGTTGCATGGCGCGCAGGCCACGCAACGCTCGATGGCCTGCAAGAGGGGCTTCACCAAATGAGGATCGCCGAGACGCTTGGCGACATCACGGCAGCAATGCGTGCCGATGTGGCATATCACCGTCAGATTAGCGTTGCGTCCGGCAATAACGTCACCGCGACACTGTGGAATGCCATTGCGCGTCATGTGTTGATCATCTTCAGTCTCGAAAGAAGCGACGTAGTCAATATTGCAGATCTCGTATCGCAACACGAAGAGTTTCAAGCTTTCATTGAATCACAGGTCGTCAAACCTGGTTCCGAGACGGCACTCCGCAACTACCTGCGGGGCCATATTTTCTTGTTTACGCCTCACTGAATGCAACCAACCCAGTAGGGAGAAACCTGTGGAAACGAAGACCGTAAAATTCACTCAGATGAAAGATGGTGATCGTGAAGACTATCAGTTTCTGACCGCCCACGAGAGGGAATACGCCTCCCATACCGCTGATCGACTACTTGTCGCCATGAAAGATCTGGACGCCTCACTATCTGGCTACCAGGTCACCCGTCTCGAGCATTCGCTTCAGAGCGCTACCCGCGCATGGAAGGCTGGCGCCGACATTGACTGGGTTGTTGCCGCCCTCCTTCATGATATAGGGGACATCTACGCTCCCTATAATCACGATGAGTATGCGGCAGCTATCATCCGTCCTTTCGTACGTGAGCAGTGTGCATGGGTGGTAGAAAAACATGGCGACTTTCAATTGCTGTACTACGGCGAACATGTAGGCGCAAACCCGCTAAAGCGCGAGGCTTATCGCGACAGTCCGTATTTCCAGGATTGTGCGGATTTTTGTGAGCTCTGGGATCAATCAAGCTTCGATCCGCACTATGACTACAAGTCTCTGGAGTTTTTTGCAGACATGGTCAGAGAGGTGTTTAACCGCAAAAGCTACGACCCTGCTGTCATCCGGCGTGGAGAGCGTGAACCTCTCCACGACAATGAAATAGCGGCCCAGCGAACCGCGTGAAGGCTGCGAGTCCGTCCGAATCTCAATCATCGCACTCGAAGCAGGGCCGATGACATATCGGCTTTGCTTACGGCGTCCGTCCAGTTGCGTGAGAGCTAGCTGTCGCCATAGGCCTCGGTCGAAAGTGTTGCGATATGGAACGAACGTCTGTTCCCGGTGACTACGCGGCAGTCAGCTCATCAACTCTTTCCTGGCACTCGCGATCGGTCATATATGCGACCAGATCCTCGATCGTCACCAGCAACAAATCGTGCCGCTCTGCGAACTTTTCGAGGTCCACGAAACGTGCCATCGTACCATCATCGTTGGCAATTTCACATATCACGCCAGATGGTGAACGGCCTGCAAGCCTTGCCAGAGCAACGGCAGCTTCGGTGTGGCCCTGCCGCCCAAGAATCCCCGCAGGATGCGCACGCAGTGGAAATATATGGCCCGGGCGGGCAAACTCGTCTGGTTGCATGCCCGATGTGACAAGCGCGCGTAGTGTTGCCGCACGGTCGGCTGCTGAAATGCCGGTTGTCGTTTCCGGGATATAGTCGACTGATACCGTGAAAGCCGTATTCATACCTTCGGTATTGCAAGGAACCATCAAGGGGATCTCAAGCTCATCCAACCGTTGGCCTTCCATCGCAATACAAATGAGTCCTCGGGCATAGTTCATCATGAACGCGATTGACGCTGGAGTAACGGCGTCGGATGCGATCACAAGATCACCCTCGTTCTCGCGGTCCCTATCATCGACGACGATCACCAGTTCGCCGCGCGAGATTGCCGCGATAGCATCTTTTATTCTACCAATTGCCATGACATTATCCTTTTGAAGTTCTCCTGCGGTTCAGCGCAGGCAAGCCGGTTTCCCAAGTTCCGGGCAAACAATTCGAGAGAGCCGTGGTAAGCGACATATCGATGTCTTCAGGCGTGGCCGCTTCTTGATTGAGCCTGCACTCTGAAGACGGGAAAGTCCGTGCATTGGACAATCCGTGTTCGCTGCCAACTCCTCAAGTGGCAGCCGACATGCCAAGTATCGTGCGGCCGCGCGACATCACGAACGTAGGACGGAGCGAGCGAATTTCGTCGGCAGCCATGCGTTTGGGATCGCCATTGACAGCAATCACATCAGCCACTTTGCCGGGCGTGAGGCTTCCCTTCTCATCCTCCTCCCCCATGGTCGCGGCGGCATCAAGAGTATGCATCCTGAGTGCCTCGTCAAAGCTGATGGCCTCATCCGTATCGATGAAATTGCCCGAATAGGTCTGGCGCTTCATGCAACACCAGATGCTGAAGAATGGATTGGTTGCCTCTCGCTCAGAACCGATCCAGACATCCGAGCTGCCGGAAAGCCGCCAACCACGATCGAGCAACGTACGGAACGGGAAGCGACCACGGCGACCATAATCGCCGAGATAATCGGGGAAGTACTCGCCGAACGTGTATATGAAGACCGGTTGGGGAACTGGAATGATGCCGGCTTGCGACCAGAGGTCTGCCGAACCAGGATTCGGCATGAAATTCCCCGCATGCTCGATGCGCATGCGCGTGCGTCCTGCATTGGCGCCGCCAAGCTTGATGACCATTTTGCAAAGCCAATCCTGTGCGCGATCGCCATTGGCATGGACGGCGAGCTGCAACCCGGCTTCCTGCGTCATCAGGAACGCGCGGCGGAGGAAATACTGGTCGAACGCAATCGATCCAGAAAAACCTGGATGGCCCACGTAACAGCAATTCACCGCCGCCGACTTTGCGGAGAAACCACCGTCCGAAAAGAGTTTCAGGCCCTGGATCCGTATGTCGCGCTCGGAAGCGGTCAATGTGATGTGGTCCTTCCAGTTCTTGACCATGTCCAGGCTCTCCAAGGTCCCGGGCGACCAGAGATAGGTGCGAATGCTGGCCGGTAGCCGTCCCATCTCCGCCAGATCATTCATACATTCGATGCCAATGATCGTCTCTGAAATCTCACCGATGGTGGTGACGCCGTAGGCCGTGAAATATTTCCGAAGCCCCTGCTCGATCGCATCGCGGAGTTCCTCCGCATCAGGTGACGGTAAGGGAAGAAGAGAGTCCATTTCCTTGATGACGCCTGTGGGCTCTCCCGAACCGTCGCGGATCACTTCTGGTCGCCCGGTGACACTGTGGGCGGGTGGCTCGAATTTCCGATCAATGCCGGCCAGTGCAAGCGCCTTACTGTTGAGAACCGAGATATGGCCGCCGGCGCGGAGAACGATCGGGCGTTCCGTGCTGATGGAGTCGAGTTCAGCGCGCGATGGCAGGCGCTTTTCTTCGAGCTTTCGATCAAAAAAAAGATTCGCTTGTCCGACGAGCCATTCGCCTGCGCCGAGTGAGGATTGGTAGGATGAGAGCGCATCAAGGACGTCAGGAATGGTCCCGCATTCCGGGGCGCGGCAGTCGACGGTTTTGTAAGATGTTCGGCACACCACTTCCGCGTGGGCATGCACGTCGACAAAACCCGGCATCAGGGTCTGGTCACCCAGATCGACCACATCGACCTCCGGTCCAAGGTCGGCCACTTCCTGCCGGGTCACAAGGCGGACGATGCGATCGCCCTGCACCAACACGCCTTGCCAGCGATCATCGTCGTTGCTTCCAGCAACGGTGATAACACGACCACCGAGGATCACGATTTGCTTGGACATTTTTTCCTCACTGTCGGACGTGTAACCAGAGACCTCGCATCTCGCGAGTCCTCTGGCGGTTCCACTAGGCGCAATTGACCCAGACGGTCTTGGTCTGGAGAAACTTTTCGATACCCTCCTTACCGTTGTCGCGACCGAAACCGGATTGTTTGTAGCCACCCCAAGGGGCGGAAGCGTCGAACTGGTTGTAGGTGTTGATCCAGACGGTTCCGGTTTGCAACATCGAAGCAAGCTTGTGAGCTCGGCCAATATCTCGCGTCCACACGCCGGCTGCCAGGCCGAAGGTGGTGTCGTTCGCGCGACGAGCGATCTCGTCGAGATCCTCGAAGGGCTGCACGATGACGACCGGTCCAAAGATTTCTTCACGTGCGACCCTGGCATTGTCATCGACATCCAGCAGGATCGTTGGCTTGTAGAAGGACCCTGCGGGCGGGAGGTCGCTCGGGATGTCTCCGCCCGCTGCGACACGGATCCCAGTCTGACGGGACTGTTCGACATAAGATGCGACCCGGTCGCGCTGTTCGGTAGAAATAAGCGGTCCCATCGTCGTGTCTGTCGCGAGTCCGTAACCGACCTTCTGCTTCGACGCTTCGGCGATCAGCGTCTCAGCGGCACGATCGAACACCTTCTTCTCGACCATGATACGCGAGCCTGCGGAGCAGACCTGGCCGGTATAGAAGAACGCCGCGATGGCTGCCGTCTGAAGGGCGGCCTCGATATCGGCGTCAGCAAACACGATGTTTGGGTTCTTGCCGCCGAGTTCGAGGGAAACGTGCTTGAGCGTCGAGGCGGCGCTGCGCGCAATATGCTTACCGACAGTCTCAGAACCGGTAAAGGCGATTTTTGCGATGCTGGGATGACTGATCAGTGCTTCGCCGGTCGTTTCACCCTCGCCTTGCAAAACGTTGAGAACGCCCTCGGGAATCCCGGCTTCCAGTGCCAGTTTGCCCAGAATCAGGGCCGAAAGCGGCGTCTGTTCCGCCGGCTTAAGGACGATTGTGCAGCCAGCGGCGAGCGCCGGTGCGATCTTGAAGCAAGCCTGGCAAAGCGGGAAATTCCATGGAACGATCGCTGCGACCACACCAATCGGCTCGCGACGCGTGTAAACGTGCATGTCAGGAGCATTCACCGGCAGAGTTTCCCCGCCAATCTTCGTTGCCCAACCAGCATTGTAACGTAACGCATCTACGGAAAGGCCGATATCGACGAACTTGATATGCTCGACGGGCTTGCCGCTGTCGAGCGACTCGATTTCCGCGATCTCCTGTGCCCGACTTTCGATCAATTCAGCGAGCCGCATCAGCCGTGCTGCGCGATCCGCGGGACTCATGCGACCCCATGGGCCAACGAGTGCATCGCTTGCCGCTTTGACAGCGCGATCCACGTCTGCGGCCGTGGCATGTGCCGCGCGGGCGATCGCCTTTCCTGTGGCTGGATCGAAGGTTTCGATGGTTCCACCGTCGGACGCATCCAGGAGCTTGCCGCCGATCAGCAGCTGCTGGGGAGCGCCGAGCAGTGCCTTGGCTTTTTCCCCAAGCATATCCTGAGGATTGAAATGTGCGTTCATCTTTGGCTCTCCTCCTTAAAAAGTGCCGATTTGAATTCGGCGGTGTAGATCGATGCGCCGCCAGTGGCGAAATTCGCGACGTCTGCGATCGCCGCCTGGCCTTCGGGTGAACCGAAGGAGCGCGACAGAGTGTCATGGTCGGGATAGGTCATCACCGCTACCATATGTGCTGGTTTAGTGCCCTCACCGGGGCTAACGTCGCCCACGCTATACTCAAAGCCGTTCAGTTCCGGCATGGCGAGGACAAGAGGTACGTGAACTGTCTCGTAATGGCTGTTGAAGGATGCCGGGTCTGCCGGTAGCCCATATACAACTGTGATCCGGATCATAACGCCAACTCCTGGAACCGATCGGTTGAGAACATGCTGCGCCGATGATAGAGCAGCGTCGGGTTTGTGCTGTCGTGGTGGATATTCTGGACGGCGCCGATAATCATGACGTGGTCGCCGCCGGGGATGATCTCGGCGACATGACAGGCGATTACTCCGGAAGCGCCTTCGATTTGCGGCGTGTCGAGATAGCCCGCCGTCCAGGCGACGCCCTCGAATTTTGCATCGCCCTTTCCAGCAAATCTCATCGCCAGATCCGCCTGTTCGCCGGAAAGGATGTGGATCAGGAAGGGCTTTCCGACCGCCTGAAGATCTTTCAGCGTGTTGGATCTCCGGTCAAATGCGGCCAGCATAAGGGGAGGATCGAGCGACAGTGACATGACGGCGGAAAGCGTTGCTCCGCTTGGGTCGCCGTCGCCGTCCAGGGTCGTCACGATTGTAACACCGGATGGCATGTCGGCCATAAGGGCCTTGAGAAGGGCTACGCTCTCTTGCGGTTCCTGTTTCATTTTCTTCTCACAAACGTCGGTTTCAGTGTCCCCCGCGGCACGCAGGCCGCGGGGGTTGTCACTCTTGGGAAGTCTTAGTTCTCTTAGTATCCGCCGCGCCTGGCGGGTTTCACGATGAGCGTCGTGAACAGGATGAACGCAAGGCCAGCGATCAGTGCCGAAGGTAACGAAGCAGTCGTGTATTGGTAAAGCGACGACGACGTGTAGGTCAGCGGATTGAGCAGGCTCAGATAGGTGACGAAACCGGCGATCATTGCAAGGATGGCTGCAGGGTTGAAGCCATTCCAATACCGATACTCATTTTTCGGGCTTCGGTCATAGATTGCGTGGATACTGACAACGCCTCGCCGCAAAATGAAGTAGTCTGCGATCTGGATGCCGCATAGCGGGGCGAACGTCACCGCGATCAATGCCAGGAAGGTGCCGAAGTTGTTGAAAAACAGGTCGGGCACGAGAACACCGACAGCCGCGACTGGTCCGATGGAAATCACCAGGAGCAGCCACCATGGGGCCGATTCCAGCTTCTTGTAGTGGCGCAGACCGATTGACGAGGCATAGATCCCGGCGACGGCCGTACCGAGGTTGGCAGCGGTTACAAAAGCGAGTGCTATGACCGCATAGGTCTCGCCGCCAACGGCGCGCATCCATTGGGCTGGATCTGATATTTGCAGAGCCAGGATGCCAGCTGCGCCGATCATGCTGAGCAATCCAACCACCAGGCCAAACCCCATCATGGCAGGGGGCACTGCGGTCTTGCCGTTAGGCGACATGCGAACCATCGCACCAAAATAAGGCCACCAGGATAGTGCCGGCGCGATCGCCAGTTCGATGCCGGTCGTGTAGTTCCAGAGCGGTTCCTTGGCGGCGTATTGCGGAGCTGCATTCACAAGGTCGTTCCACCGCTGATCGACGATCAGCCAAAGCATCCAGAGCCCGACGACGACGTGCACAACGAGTATCTTGGCGATGCGGTCAACGCCCCTTGCCCCCTTCAGGAGCACGGCAAACGAAATGGAGCAGGCCAGGAGCGTTGCGCAGGTCATGAGCCAACGGTGATCGCCCGGTGGGAGCGCGCCAGCGGCAATGAGAAAATTGATGAGCGATTTCCCGAAGAAAATCAACAGCAAGCAGTTCCAGCCCACGATCGACAGATATTGCAACGTGAATGGAATGATCCAACCCTGGGTGCCGAACTGAGGCTTAGAAGCAGCGATGGAGTCGATGCCATAACGCATGCACACAGGTATGAGCGCCAGGATTACCAGCAGAATCCCGACCATGCTTCCACCGATCAACGTGGTGAAGCTTTGCTTGAAATCGAGATAGTAGCCGACATACTCGCCGATGATATAGCACCAGGTTGCAGCCGCGACTGTTGCCAGCGAAAAAAACAGCTTCCACGATCCCCAGTTGCGTTCCGAACGCAACAGTGGTAGAGCTGACTTGTCAGCTTCAAATCGAGCTGACGCAGCGTGGACAACGCTTGCAGGCATATTGAGTTCCGACATCTTACCATCCCCAGACAAGCAGCATGGCGGGAAGGATGAAGCAGCCGAAAAGCATCCAGAGGCTGCTGATGGTGTCGAAACCTTCTCCCTGATGGGCCGGCTGCGCCAAGAGAGCGAGCCTTCTATCCAGTTCCTCTTCGTAAGTCATTGGTAAGTCTCCCAGTTAGGTTTGATAGCATTCGCATTGTTCTTCTTGCTGTTGGATGTCGCCCCTCGGCGATCCCAGTGGCCTTGGCGGCTTGCGTTATTCTGCGGCAATCTTGTTTGGTTCGAAGTGTGGGATGACCTTACGGCCGATCAGGTCAAGCGAGTTCATGATATCCTCATGAGGCACGCCATCAATGCGCAGCAGAACCTCGTCCACGCCACGCGATTCGAGGTCTTTGAGGCGCTTCACGAAGTCGTCCGGCGTGCCGATCATGACCGACGGGGTCTCAGACAGCAGGAAATCGAGGTTGTTCTCGTTCTCCAGCAGGCGCGTCATCTTTTCGTCGAGGTATTCATAAGAGGCCCGCTTGCCGAGCGGAACATAGAGTTCGAGGATAAACTTGAAGTATCCGAGCGCTACGTCGCGGGCGATGCGGCAGGCTTCTTCCTTTGTCCTGGCACAAAAGGCCGTAGCAACATAGAGACCAAGGTTCTTGTTGGTGCCGCGGAACATTGGCGTCGCACGGCGCTGCCCTTCGCGATAGGCGTCGATGCATTCCTGCAGGTAGTCGAAGCCGAAATAGTTCTCGAAGGTGAGAACGCCAATTCCCCGCTCTCCAGCCATTCGGTGCGTGTCAACACTCGATGCCGCGACAGACACGGGCGGATGCGGGTGCTGCAAACATTGCGGCACGATCGAACGGGCTGGAATTTTCCAGAAAGAACCCTCATAGCCCTCGAAGTCCTCATCGAAGAGCTTCGAGAGAAGCTTCATTCCATCTTCCCATTGCGCGCGGGTTTCAGACGGGTTGACTCCAAACGCTTCGAGCGTCGTCAGGTTATTTGAACGCGCCGTGGCGATCTCGGCACGCCCCTTTGATACGATGTCGAGGGTTGCAAGGCGCTCCGCCACCAGAATGGGATGGTTCCATTGCAGCAAGACGGCGCACATGATGCGCAGTTTGATGTTGCTGGTCTCGCGGGCAATGGCCGCATAGAGCACTTCAGGCGCCGAAACCGTAAAACGCGGCGGGCTAAAATGCTGCTCCGAGGTGCCCCAGCTGGAAAAGCCGAGGGAGTCGGCGCGAACGACTTCCGCAATCATCTCTTCGTAACGGCTCGCAACAGTGCGGCCCGCCATTACTTCACCTTCTTGCAACAGACCAATTTTCATTTTTGCCTCCCAGAAACGTAGGTCACGATCGGATGAGGGACGGTATGCGCGTTATAAACATTCGTCAATACTGTTTTACGCATAATAACAAAATATCAGAACCCGTTTGCGCATTTCTGCGCCGATGACAATAGCGTTCTTGAAGTTGCAGCGCACGGCTCGTAGAAAGGGAACAAAAGGAGTGGTTTCTGTGGACGACAAGCTAGCCTTACACGATCACACGAGCGTCGCGATTGAACTCGCAACCGGGCTTGCGTTCGACCCGAAAGATCTGGAAATAATTGCGCTTCTTCAAACAGACGGCCGAATGCTGTTTACCGAGATCGCCGAGCGGGTGAACCTTACAGAAAAAACTGTGAGGGGCCGTGTACAGGGACTGTTGGATTGTAGTGCGATCCGCATCGTCGCACTTACCACCCCGGCGGCACTCGGATACCGCGCCATCGCGCTGGTAGGCCTGACCTGCGTGCCGGGCTTCCGCCCTTCCGATATTGCCAGTTCGTTGGCGCGGATCGACGGGATTGACTACGTCGTTCTGACGTCTGGCAGATACTCGATTATCGTTGAGATCGTCACAACGGATAGAGATAGCGCTCTGGAAATCCTGCAAGACCGGATACTTCAGGAGCCTGGTTTAGCGTCGTTCGAGATGTTCGAAGGCGCGGTATTGAACTATCAGAAGGCGGGTTTCCTTGGCCCCGGCTACAAGAACGATTCGCTCAAGGTCAACACCAGACCCCTTTCGGACATTGATTGGCAGATAGCGGCCGCGCTTGGCAAGGATGGACGGGCTTCGTACCGCTCGGTCAGCCAGGCGCTGGGAATATCGGAAACGCAGGTTCGCACTCGAGTATCGGCGATGCTCCAAACGAGACAGATGCAGATACTTGCGATTGCGAATCCTCTCGCATTTCCCGATCGTGTAGTTGCCTGGGTTGCGATGAAGTTGGGTCCAAACGCCCCTGTTGCCGATGTTGTCGAGCGTCTGGAGCACGTCTCCGAGGTAACCTATATCCTATCGACGTTTGGCCGGTTCGACCTGTTCATAGAGGTACAAGCTACAGGAGTCGATGTATTGCACGATTTGGTACATGAAAAATTGAAGGCGGTCGACGGCGTTCAATGCCTTGAAACATTTCCGTATTTCAAGCTGCACTATAAACCTCTACTATAGACCTTATAAGCTCGATTTTCTCCAGCTTTTGCCCTCCGATGGACAACCTCTGCGAGGGTCTTGATTCGAGACAACCACGTCAGACTGGCTTTTTCAAGCGGCGGGATTAACCCTTACAAATATTGGCTTACCTCGAGTAAAGCTAGCGGCCGCATTTGCTTGTCGACCAATGCTGCGAGGAGTAGATTCGCGGTGTTGCGTCGGAAGCCAAAAATTGGCTCGTTTCTGGTTTCGAGGGCGATGAGCGGTAAGTGGCCGGCATGGCCACTTGATCGTCACAGCGAAAATGAACAGCAATGATCCATAGCTTGGCGTGCAGACGTCGTTCCACGCATCATCGTTCATCCGACAAAACGGATTGACAAATTCCTGGCGTAGGGCGATCGAAGTGACGATACCTTCCAGGGGATGAAGGCGGTCCGTGGTGATATGACGAATTCCGCGAACCGTAAACGAGCGTTGATCCGAACATACGAGCTTGTCGAATGGCGGGACAGTTCAAACTACGATCCCATCGCAATGGATGCAGCCATCTCGGCCGAATCGACGCGCCGTACAAAGGTGGACATCGATGCACAATATCGACGCCCCACCCAGCGAATCCATCTTCCCGATTCCGGTCAAATGCGAGTTCCTATACCAACCTCACGCTGGTTTCGGCATCAAAAAGATGAATCGCATCTGGCTTCGGCAAAAGATGCAGTTGTTTCCCTGGTTCGAAGGAGACACGCTCGCGGGAAATGGAAATAAGCTCTTCGCCGCCCGCTCTCACAACCATTTGGGTTTCCGAGCCTGTCGGTTCAGTGAGGACCAACTCGGCGGAGAGCCCCGATTGGGTTAGTTGCAGGTCCTCTGGTCTTATCCCCAATACTACCCGCCGCCCCTCGAACTCTGCGTTCACCGGCGGAATTGGCCATCGGGTACCATCGCGAGAGACGAAAGCAGTGTTGGAAATTGTCCCGTGAACAAGGTTCATTGACGGTGAACCGATGAACTCCGCTACAAATAAATTGACAGGCCGATCGTATATTTCGAGTGGTGCGCCGACCTGCTCCACATTGCCATCGCGCATGACCACGATGCGGTCCGCCATGGTCATCGCCTCGATCTGGTCATGAGTGACATACACTGTGGTCGTCCTAAGTTTTTGATGAAGCTCTTTGATTTCGGTCCGCATTTGCACACGCAGCTTTGCGTCAAGGTTCGAGAGCGGCTCATCGAACAGGAAAACCTTCGGATTCCGCACAATAGCGCGGCCCATGGCAACCCGCTGCCGCTGGCCCCCGGAGAGCTGCTTGGGATAGCGATCGAGAAGCGTCGTAAGCCCCAATATTTTCGCCGCTCTGTCTACTTGCTTTGCAATCTCAACCTTCGAGTCCCCCTTGAGCCGCATCGAAAAGCTCATGTTTTCAGCAACGGTCATGTGCGGATAAAGTGCATAGCTTTGAAACACCATCGCGATATCGCGCTGCTTTGGCGCAACATCATTGACAATTTTCGCACCAATCCTGATTTCTCCAGAAGAGACGGTTTCCAAACCGGCAATCATCCTGAGAAGAGTTGATTTGCCACACCCTGAGGGGCCGACCAAGATGACGAATTCGCCATCATCGATACTGATGTTTACGCCGCGAATAATATCGGTCGCACCAAAGGATTTCCTTACGTCTTTTACATCAAGCGAAGCCATAACCTACCTATCTAAGATTAGAGAATTTTGACGGAGGAGACCGCCTCCGATGCGCGCCTTTCGAACGTCGGCAAGTCGAACGCCCCCACACGTGGGAACTCACCCACAACACGTCTTACGTCGACAAGGCAGGACTGAGCGATTGATCCTTGGGACAGGCTTGACGCGGGTTTGTCCAAAGTCAGCACATTTGGGTTGCCGTGCCGTTCTATACCCGTTTCCGGATCTGGATCGAACCATGCGCCTGTGTTCAAGCGCGCAACTCCGGGCATGATATCATCGCAGACAACGGCGCCGGCCAGGCAACGTCCGCGGCCGTTAAATATCTCGACTACATCGCCGCTGCTGATCCCACGTGCCGCCGCGTCGGTCACGTTGATGAAGACAGGTTCCCGGGCGTGGATTTTGCTTTCTGTGCTGTAGGGGCTCGCGTCGAGTTGGCTGTGCAGCCGACGCGACGGCTGGTCGCTCAACAGGTGAATGGGATATTGTTTGGCAATGGGAGATCCAAGCCATTCCTCAGGTTCCAGCCAGCATGGATAGCCGGGGCAATCTGCGAGTTTGTAGCTGGCGATTGTCTCAGAGAAAATCTCAATTTTGCCCGTTGGGGTGGCGAGTGGATATTGCTCCGGCGCGAAGGCAAAGTCCTTCAACATCGTGAAAGGCCGGTCATAAGGCGTCAAATCGACCATGCCTTCTTGCCAAAACTCATCAAATGACGGTAGCTCGACACCTTGGGCGCTGTTCTTCTCGGCGCATTCGCCATAGAGCCTGTTCAGCCAACTCATGACGTCGAGACCTTCACAGAAGGTCTCCTCCGTTCCCAGCCGTCTTGAAATGCGGGAGAAAATTTCAAAGTCGTCAAGGGCTTCTGCAGTCGGTTGGATAGCCTGCTTCATCGCGACCAGGAAACCCTCACGCGCCGCGGATGCTATATCATTGCGTTCAAGCGAAATCGTCGCTGGCAAAACGATGTCAGCACGCTTGGCCGTAGGTGTCCAATACTGCTCATGGACAATGATCGTGTCCGGTTTGCACCAGGCGTGTTGCAGCCTATTGAGATCCTGGTGGTGATGAAAGGGATTGCCACCTGACCAGTAAACTAACCGGATGTCGGGATAGCGATGCGTGGCGCCTTTGTATGTAAATGTTGTGCCTGGGTTAAGAAGCATGTCAGCAATCCGCGCAACCGGAATAAATTCCTTAACCGGATTGTCCAGTTGCGAAAGCCTTGGACCTTTGATGCGCATGTGAGGGCTTCCGACCACGTTGATTGCACCATAGCCTAGTCCAAACCCTCCGCCCGGCTTGCCAATCTGTCCCAACATGGCGGCGAGCGACACGAATGCGGTGAACGGCTGCTCGCCATGCGAAGCTCGCTGCAGGGACCAGGAGATATTCAGCATTGTTCGCGAGCGAGCCATTTCAACGGCCAGTGAGACAATCGTCTCCGCCCTCACGCCGGAAATTTCGGCCGCCCACTCCGGCGTTTTCTTTTGAGCATCGAGGCTACCGACAAGATAGTCGCGGAAGCGTTCGAAGCCTACACAACAACGTCCGATAAAGTCGTAGTCGACGAGATCGCGCTCAATCAGCGTGTAAGCCAGCGCTAGCATGACGGCAGTATCGGTGTTAGGGCGGCACTGTATCCATTGCGCCTTTGCGGCGGCCCCGGCAATGTTGTCACTTACTGGGCCAATATTTACGAATTTCGTCCCGCCCTCGACGAGCCGTGCGACACCGAGATTGGCAGAATGAATATTGACGCCTCCGGCATTGACTTGGGCGTTTTTCGTGGGGATTCCGCCAAACGCGACGAACAGTTCAGTGTTACCCTCCAAAGAGTTCCACGATGAATGATTCGCCATGATCTCATCCATGTCCGCGACAATATAGGGTAAAACGACGTTGGCCGCGGCAAGGCTGTAGGAATCGACATGTCGGACATATCCTCCCAGACAGTTCAGAAATCGGTGAACCTGGCTCTGGGGGTGATGAAAACGTCCGGCGCTGGACCATCCATAGGACCCGCCGAAAATAGAACTGTTGCCGAACGACGTTTTTACGCGATTTAATTCCGAAGCGACCAGCGTAACCGCCTCGTCCCAAGTCACTTCGACGAAAGGATCGCGGCCGCGCATATCGGGCCGGCTACCCGGTCCCCCCTCGAGCCAGCTCTTGCGAACGGCCGGCCGGCGCACGCGCACATCCTGCAAGGACTGGGCAAGCTGGTGCAATCCAATAGGAGACGGGTCTGGATCACGACGAAAGGGCCTGAGTTCGGGCATATTGCCGATATCTGCCTTGACCACTTCGTAGGTGCCCCAGTGAGATACCGTGTATGTCGTGGTTTCCTTGACCCCACCCGCCTCGGAACGATTACTGGTTGACTGGTTCATGATGTTGATCCGCCGCATGTGTTGACTGGCGCGGCCAAAGCCACGTCGTTGTTTGAAACTACTTGACGGCGCCCATCGTCATGCCGCGCACAAGGTGACGCTGCATTAGAATCATGACGATGATGATCGGGATCATGATCCCGACGGCTCCGGCAGCTGCCAGCGACCATTCCGAGACATCCTCTCCACCGAAGGACGCAATCGCAACAGGAAGTGTTCTTGTCCGATTCCCGGTCAGGATCAGTGCGAATAGAAACTCGTTGTAGGCCAGAATAATGCTGAATATCGAAGTTACGGCCAGGCCGGGACGAACAAGAGGAAGCACCACGCGGGAAAAAACTTGCCAATCGTTGCATCCGTCGAGTGCCGCCGCTTCGTCAAGGTCGCGAGGGATTTCGTCGAAGAAGCCATACATCAGCCATATGGTGAACGGCTGATTGATCGCGACAAAAGCCAGTATCAGGATCCAGTAGGTATCATTCAGCCCGGTCCAGCGTCCCATGACAAAGAAGGGAATCGCAAGCAGCATGTACGGAAACATCCGAAGCGAAAAAAGTGCAAAGAGAATTGGAGAGGCGACTTTGCGTCGCATGCGGGAAAGCCCAAATGCCGCGAGACTGCCGATTGGCACAGAAATCAGGACCGTTCCAAGGCAAACGATCAAGCTGTTGAGGAGATAGCGGGGGAACTCGCCAGTCCAAAGAGATATATGATACTCAAACGTCGGTTTGAAAATTATTGTTGGCGGCATCGTGAACGCATCAGCGGGCGTTTTGATCGAGGTCAAAAACGCCCATAGGATGGGGATGAGATTGACGAACGTAATCGCGCAGAGGGCTACAACAACACCTGTGGTCTGCAATGACGGAAATTTAGTGTTCGATTGGGTCATTTTGCCGATCTCCCGAGAGCGCGTGGCCCGAGTGTTGCGATGAGGAAAATCATTGCGAATACGATACAAAGGGTGACAAGGCCGAGCGCTGAAGCCTTTCCGGCTTGGAACGCTCGAAATCCCCATTGATAGGTCAGCATGGTCAAGGTTTCGGTCGCGGTTCCGGGTCCCCCACCGGTCAGGACGTAAATCACGTCAAACGAGCGGAAGAAGTCCATGAGGCGAACAGATGCGACAAAAATCAACATGGGCGCGACTGTGGGCAGTATAACAAAGCGAGCTATTTGGAGCGATGATCCACCGTCGATACGGGCAGCTTCCAGCTGTGATGAATCAACCTGTTGAAGAGCTGCGAACAAAATAAGAATGACCAAGGGAGTCGACACCCAGGCATCGGCTAGGATGACCGTGAGTTTGGCAAAAAATGGGTCCCCAAGCCAATCTGGCGTCTGGACGCCTAAACTTAGAAACGTGGCGTCTATCAGACCCCAGTTCGAAACGAACATCCACTTCAAAATCAGGCCGGAAACGACCGGGGTAACAATGTATGGCAAGAACATAGCGACAACGAAGGCATGAGCGCCGCGCCCCAGAGACGATAAGGCAAGAGCGATCAACAGGCCGCTGGTGAGCTCGACACCCAAAGCAAAAAATGCGAGCGTCGACGTCGTCCACAATGCAGACCAGAAGCGTGGATCCGTTCCAATTTCGATATAGTTCTTGAGGCCAACAAAGGTGGTTCCGCTTGTGCCGGAACTAAAATCGCTGAGGCTCATATAAATGGCGTAACCGAACGGCCAGAGCAAAACCGCTGCCAAAAGCGCCAGACTCGGTAAGAGAAACAACCATGCATGTCGCATTGTTTAACCTTTGGAAAGAAGAACAAGGATACGCGGGCAGCGTATCTGAGCTACAACGCCAACCGCGCTGCGGATCTACGCCGGCAGTCTGTTCAGCATTTCGGGGACCGACGTCGCGAGACTTGCGACGTCGGCAAAGTGTGAGCGATTATTTGTAGTAGCCTTTTGAGGCCAGAAATGTTCTGACCTCCTCGGCTGCATTGTCCATCGCCGGCTTGACTTCCATTTCTCCTGTCAGGGCTTGAAGCACCCGCCTGACGACGATTTCCGCGACATCGTTGAATTCGGGAAGGTCGGGGGTCGGTTTGTCGAGGTCGATCGAGGCACGGACTGCTGGATACCAGGGAAATTTCTTTTCAAGTTCGGGATCGGATGCAACCGAAATGCGAGGCGGATAAGCCCGGTCGGCATTCACCTTCATGTTTTCAGGGCTCATGGCTTCCGCCATGATCTTGAATACCTCCTCTTTATTTGCGGCCGAGCTCTTCGGAATCGCAAAACCATCGAAGGCGATCCGGGCGCCGCCGCCGGGGGCCGCCGCCCAACCTATCTTGTCGACGACTTTCGATTTTGTCGGGTCCTGCATAGAGGCTGCCCGTGTCGTCCATTGCAAACCGAGCGAGGAGATGCCTTGGGACAGGTTGATGGTGTCCTCATCATTGCCGTGCGACGTCCAGCCGCGGGGCGCGTAGGGCACGGTTTCCTTCATTGCTTCAATCGCCTTGAGTCCATTCGGACTGTTGAAGACCGGATTCCAGTTTTTGTCGAACCAGCCGTCTCCCATCGTATTGAGGAACCAGTGAATCCGGTTGATCGCATAATCGACCGGCTTCATGCCTGCCGCGATGTTCGGTTCGCCGGCATCTGCCAGGATCTTCGGCAGTTTCAAATAGTCGTCCATTGTTTCAGGGACTTTTATGCCCATCTTGTCGAAAACATCCTTTCGATAGAAGAGCATTTGCGTATTGATCATCACGGGCATGGCATAGATATGGCCCTTGTAGCTCACCGCATCGATCATCGCCTTTGGATAGTCATCCAGACTATATGTGTCCTTGTATTTGGCCCACAGATCGTCCAGCGGTTCTAGCCAGCCCTTGGAAGCAAAGAGTTTTACGCCGGGGTCGTTGAGATGGACGACGTCGATCCCCGAGGAGCCGGAGGAGAAAGTGATTGAGGAGACCTCAAAGATCTTGTCGAGCAGCATCGTATCGGTGGTGATCGGAACGCCGTATTTGTTGTCCTTCATTTTGTCGGCGTAGAACACCAGGGATGGCGTGCGCGTAACCAGCACATGGATGCCGTCCTGGGCCGTCGCAATACACGGTAAAAATAAGGAAAAAGCTGACGTCGAGACTGCGACAGCACACGCATGTATGATATTTTTCATGATACCCCTCATCGTTTTTGAGTTGACTGGATGGCCTGCGAAAGAAGTCAGATGGTGAATGCTGCCAACGGATCGTGAGGGTCGATCACACGGAGTGGCCGTGTGCCGTCCCAATGAGTTGCTGCCTGCTGCATAAGACGCCGGCGTTCCTTGTGAGCTGGTGGACCTTTAATAAACTCGACGTAACTGCCACGATGCGGCGCTCCCTCGAGATAAATTGTCTCGACGCCGTCATGCGAGAGGCTGGTTTGTACGATTGCGTTATCAGGCAAGTCTTGAATACGATCATTGAAGTCGTCGTAAAATTCGGCGACATGCACCAGTCCGCTCCCGGCATTGGTAATCAGATCACGATAAACGGATGGGGCGTCGTTGTGCTGGAGTATGAGTTCCACCTGTGTTGAGCCGACATAGGAAAACGCCAGGCTCAAATCGACCTCTGTCGGTCGGCCGTGATATGTGAATGCCCTGTAGGAAATGTGCTCGATCAAAAAGAAAGGCCCGACTCCACATTTGGTTGTCCAGTGTTCGACGGCCGCCTCCATATCGGTCACGACGTAACCAAGTTGGTCGATGCTTTTGATGATCGGTTTCACAATAGATATCCTTTCGTTCATGCCGCATGAATTGCCGGTGACGCCGGCTCACGTCGAAGAATTAGTTGCTCTGCAACTCGCAGCGCGTTTGCTGCGATAGTCAGTGACGGGTTAGTGCCGGAACTGGTTGGTAGAAACGACGCATCCACGACATAAAGATTGTTGAGGCCATGTGCTCGATTGTTAGCATCGAGAACGTTTGTTGCCGGATCATTGCCGAAGCGGCAGGTTCCACACGCATGCCCCAGGCTACGCAGCTTTTCGCCAGAGAATACCGGCACCACTTTGTATGGTTTCATGAGCTCAAGAATCTTCCGACGGAAGATCTGGAGACGCTTTTGATCTTCAGCCTGCACTTCGTAGTGCACTGCGATCGCACCGGCGGCTGTAATTCCGACCCTGTTCTCGGCATACGGATAGTCTTCCAGAATAGATGCGAAGACCATAGATCTAGAGAGGAGACGTGTCAGGTAGTGCTCGATTGGCCGTTCCAGCAACTGACCGAAGACAGACAGCATCGGATACCTGCCCGCGAGGTCCGAAAGATAGGTGCGGGCGAGCAGTTGAACCGGCGGCAATCGCCCATTCGACTGAACCGTTCCCAATTTACAATCCTTCGAGTCGTAAAGATCGTTAAACCCGATCTGTTTGAGCAGTTGCCCCTCGGCTATGGGCTTGCTCATCTTTACAATGTAGTAGTCGAGAAAGTGCCGCATCAGATTGCGGCCGACTTGTCCGGACCGGTTCGCAAGCCCTTCCGGCCACTGTTCAGATGTGGATCGAAGCAAGAGCGCCGGGGTCTCCAAAGCGCCTGCTGCGAGGATGACAATCTTTGCCCGTATGCAAATTTTTTGCGTCCCACGACGACAAAGGATTGAAGAGACCGTTGTTCCTTCCGTTTCAATTTTTTCGACTGTGCAAGCGTCCAGGATTGTGGCGCCATGGTCCTCAATCGCCGGGGCCAGGCACATCTTGGCACTGTCCCCCTTGCATGCCCGATTGCAAAGGAAGCCGATACATTCTTTGCAGCCTGGCACGTATTCACACGCCATCGGCAAATGGTAGGGATGAAGGCCGCGAGACTTAAAGTGCGCCACCAATTCAGTGTTGGCGGTCCCGAAGGGAGGAGGTGCCATGACTACCCGCTCCTCTCCGGCAGGCCTCAACTCGTCCTGGCCCGATCGTACGCGGTAAAGGCGCTCAGCCTGACTGTAATAGGGAGCCAGCTGCTTGAAACTGATGGGCCAACGTTGCGGCGCGGTGGAGTTCGGCGCTAAGGAAGCAAACTCTATTGGTTCAAAATCGATGGGAAAGAATCGTTCGCACACCATACCGTAAAGGGAACTACTTCCCCCGCTCCCCTGGCCGAGCATCGGGGTCGCGACCTCGCCGTGCTCGGATAGCTTCACTATCGGGTCGGATCTTCGCCCTGCCCGCTCCAAATAGCCGACCAAGGGCCTGCGTTCCTTATCTGCAAAGAAGAAGCTCTCAGCCCAGTTGCCGCGCAATGTGTCTGATTGTGTCTCGTGGCGTATGCCTTTTTCGCAAAAGAGGACGCTGAAACCGGCTTTCGCGAGGGCGTAGCCTGCGGTCGCCCCGCCGATTCCAGTGCCGACCACAACAACGTCCCACAGCCTCTGATGGGCTTCTTCTGACATGCGCTGACCTCAATACTGTTCCCGATCAGGCCTTTGTTGACCTGAAAATGTTCGTCTAGCGAACTTATGTCCGCATAATGGTCAATCTATTTATAACTGTCAATTCGAAATTAAATTCTATTTTCCGTCAAGAGACCGCTTGAGCGGCCGTTAGGAGTCTTGTATGTCTGCCGCTTCGGGATCAGAATGGGGGTCGAATGACCGAGAGTAATGGTTCAGAAAGTGTGAGGGCTCTGGCACGGGGCCTTCGATTGATCGAAGCCTTTGGGGGAAGCCGGCGCGGCAAGACGCTGGCTGATTTGGCACGAGATACTGATCTTAGCCGTGCGACCGTCCGGCGGTTGCTTCTCACCCTTAAAGAATTGGGATATGTTTCCACGGACGGAAGGCTTTTCAACCTCACCTCTCGTGTGCTGACACTGTCCTACCCCTATCTTTCGTCGGTCGCCCTTACGGACATGTTGCTTCCGCACATGGAGGAGATGCTCGAAGGGTCTTCATATACGTCGTCAAGCGCTGCGATGCTTGATCAGTCTGATGTCGTGTTCACGGCCGGCGTGCCCGCGCGTGGTTTGGTCCGGACTTGGATGACGGTCGGGTTGAGGGTCCCGGCAATCTATTCGTCGATGGGGCGGATAATGTTGTCTTATCTGCCGCCGGACAAACTTGAAGCTATTCTTGAAAAGTCAAACTACGCCGCCCTCACTCCCTTTACCGTGACCGACCGTGAGCAAATCAGGCGGATCATCGCCAAGGCCAAGGGGGACGGTTTCGCCTTTTGCGATCGGGAGATTGATCCGCTCGCTAGAGCCTGTGCCGTCCCGATTTTCGATCGACAGGGACGATGCTGGGCCGCTGTAAGCGCTAGCTGTCACGATCCGTCCAAATCGATGGAAAACTTCGCTGCGGAGTTTCTTCCGCGTCTGAAGCTTGCCTCTGAACAATTCACAAGAAATTTGCCGTATGATCCGTTCATATCGTGAATATCGGATGTAAATCCGATTTTTGGTTGGTTCGAGGCGGTAATTATTCCAGCAGCAGGCGAATAGCCCATAGTTGCGCAGAATTTTTATGTTGACGCCTTTATAAATCAGATTTAAATCTGATTTATATCATCATATTTCGGGAGGCTTCGATGTTGTCGCACCGCCTTGGGCCTATCTCGCAACTCGCCTATGTCGTTGATGACCTGCGCGAATCGGCACGCTTCTGGGCAGAAACTCTGTCCGTCGGACCGTTCTTCTTGCTGGAGCACTGCAAGTTTGTCAGTCTTGAGGTCCGAGGCGAACCGAGCGAGGCGGATTTTAGCCTTGCGATCGCTTGGAGTGGGAATGTCCAGATCGAACTGATTGAGCAGCATAATACCGCTCCATCCGTATTCACCCTCTATCGACCTGATCAACGCAACGGACTCCATCATGTCGGTATAGTCTCGCGTGATTTGGAATCTGACGAAGAGCACCTGTCCGCCCAGGGGCTGAGCAGGGTTCAGGCTGGGCTGTCGACGAGAGGCACCGAAACAGTCTTCCTTCGTGGCGAGCGACCGGGTGTACTTGTCGAGTTGATCAAGAGCGGTGACGGCGGGCGATTTTCGTCCTTGTTAAAGCAGGCCGCCGCCACATGGGATGGGAAAAGTCCCTTCGTAGAAACTCTCGAATAGGAACAATGGATGTTTGAAGCAACTGCACATACCTATGATCTTGGAAATGGACAGACACTTTTCTATCAGGCCTATGCGCCGACAACGCGAGTGCCCGCAACAACGGTTGTATGCCTTCCAGGCTTTTGGCGAAACTCAAAGGATTTCGAGCGCATCGCACGTGTGCTGGCACCTTCAAGACGGGTTGTCATGCCAGACCTGCGCGGAAGGGGACGCTCAACGCGCTCGGCACGTGTTGAAGATTATCACTTCGAGCAGTTGATCACTGATGTATGGGCGCTGGTTGATGATCTCGCGCTTGGACGCGTCGTACTCTTGGGTACGGCGCTCGGCGCCTACATGGCAATCGAAATGGGCTATAGCCACCCTGAACGGGTCGCGGGGATTATCCTCAATGATGCGGGCACGGAGACGGCCCCTCCGGGCAGCAAGCGTGTGAACGCACATGTGGACCATGAGCACTGGACACTTCAGGAGGTGGTCGAGAAAACAAAGAAGCTGAATGGTGCGTTCTTCAAGGATTTCAGCGAAGAAGACTGGGTTCGTTTCTCGTTGCAAGCTTATCGAGAAACCGAAGATGCCCACTACGTTCGCGACTTTGATCCCCTCACCAGCGAAGAGACGGCGCGCTTCAAGAAAGACAGGCCGTCGCTCTGGCAGGAATATACGTCGTTGAAGATGCCCGTCGCTGTTTTGCGCGGCGAAAATTCGGACTATCTCGCATCGGAGCTTGCCGAAAAGATGGCGTTGGCGAATCCGAATACGGTGCTTACCACCGTAGTTGGCCGGGGCCATCCACTCATTCTGGATGAGCCACAAGCCGTTGACGCAATCCACAACCTCCTTGAGCGGGCAGACGAATAAGCCTGCCAGTCCCTTACTGTTCGCGTATTCTTTATCGAAAGGCTGAAACATGAGCGTGACCGTCGAAAAGCTGTTCTTCAAAGGGAACGGAAGGGTGCCGAACTCGCGCCTGCCTCTTCTCATCTATCGTAACGTCATTCAAACCTCGGTTCCGGAAATGGAAAAGGAACTCCGGACGAACGGTTGGATTGCAAGTTGGCATAATGCAGTCGGGATGTTTCCCAAACATCACTTCCACAGCGAAGCCCATGAATTCATAGCAATTACGCGCGGCAGCCTTGAAGGTCTCTTCGGCGGACACGATGGAACACGCGCCATTCTGCGAACCGGTGATGCGGTTATCATTCCGGCCGGTGTTGGCCACCTGGGAATCGCGGTCTCTGAAGATCTGCGCGTATCTGGTGGCTTTCCCGGAGGTTACGGCGTTCTCGATTTCCGGCTAGGGCGGCCGGATGAATATGTTCAAATGTGCGAAGCCGCGAGGCAAGTCCCCATCCCGCCTCTAGATCCGTTCTTGGGCGCCGGCGGCCCGCTTCCCGATCTTTGGAATAAAGCGGACATTGGTCTGTTGGCGGCTTAGGTCGCATAGAAAATTACAAAGGACTTAGGAGAGAGAGTATGACTGGTATTACCAAAAACATCGACGACTTCGATATTCTTGAGGACGCGTCGGGCTACGCCCGACCGAGCGAGGATTTCGGTGAGTCCGAAGTCAGCCAGGATCATGTGGCCAATCTGGAAAAGCTGCGCGAGATGTTGATCAAGCGCCGGCGCTACCTCATCCAGGACGCTATGGTTTATCCGGTGACCTACATCTCCAGGGCTATGGACCTGGCAAAGATGCAGCCGTTGATCGAGGCGATCGAGCGCGCCATTCATCACGAGCAGAAACTCCTGCAGAGCGAATAGCGGCCCTGCTTATAACCGCGCTGGTGGATGCCCCACCTTGCTTTTGCCCGCCCAAAGCGTGGTTGAGATCGTTGATGGATTGCCGCTCAACGGAATGTGTGCCGTGAAGATCTCTGATCACGGCATACAAATTTTTCAAGCAAGACAAAGATGCGGCGGGCTGTCTATCCTCACGGGTAGATCGACGAGTGTGTGTGGCGACAGCATAGTCCGACGATCGGTTTCGGCAACCGGTCTCGCCAAAGGGGCCAGGCTAGAATATCCCCATTGATATGCTGAAAAGCGCAGTTGGCCTTGTTAATAGCGAATGTATCCTTGGTCCGCGGTCGCCCGAACCCGCGAAGCGCTGGTGAGGGGCCATTCCTATTCGCTGGCGCAGACAGTCGTCGTCCCACTCCTCTAGAGAGGCATGATATTTATTTTTACCGACTCTCCCAGGATCTGGATCGACGCGTTGCTGGTCGACCAATCGGACTGCGGATCGAGCAGCGCGAACCCGCTAATCTTGCCCATATAGCTCGGTGTCGCTGACGTTACATACCCGACGCATTTTTCACCGAACATCACCGGCTCGTCACCGCTCGGATCAGCCGGAGGGATAGCAACGGTCGTGTCTATTTCAAAACGGAAAAGCCTGCTGCCTTTGCCGCGCTGGCGTGCCAACAGGGCTGATTTGCCGACGAAATCGGCCTTGTTGATGTCCAACCACCCTTCCCGCCCCATGTCGCGCGGGTCGGCGCCGTGATTTATGTCTATCCCCAGCATCGGAATTCCCGCTTCCATGCGGATCGCAGACAGCGCGAGTAAGCCGACGTCCTTGATGCCGTAGTCGCCGCCAGCCGCCAAGAGCCGCTCGTAGAGACCTGCTTGGTATTCCATCCGGGTGTGCAGTTCCCAAATGACGACTTTCCCATAAGCACTCCGGATCAGCCGCGCGGGAACGTAGCCGATACGGCCGTCCTCGGCGCCGGACGGCAAGCCCGAACGGTCGCCTGGGCCACGCCAGCCGATCCTGTCGAGAACATCCGCCGCGCGAGGTCCTGCCAGGGCCAGCACGGCACGATCGCGGGTCAAATCGGAAATGGTAACATCGCCGAACATCTCCCATCTCAAGCTGTCCAAATCACGCCGAGCGTGCTTCGCAGACCCCGTGAGATAGTAGACCCCCGGTTGTGGCTGGCTGGCTTGCCACAGCCCAACCAATCCTCCTAAACGGTTGAGTGCCGGGGCGTCGACAACTTCGTTGAGTTGTGGCGCATTCACCGCCAGGCGCTGGCTCAAATACGCGCCTGCGTCCGGTCCGATGATTTCAAACTTGCCGTGCGACGTCAAATCGATGATGCCGACAGCGTTCAGCAAAGCTTCACGCTCATCGCCAACAGCGCCCATCCAGTTGGCGGTCATGAAGGACGGTAGTTCTCTTGTATCGTCGCCGGGCCGCGCGAACCATTTTGGAACCTCCCAGCCGTCGACAGTCTCAAGCACTGCGCGCCTGGACTTCATCAGACCGTATACAGGCGATGTCCAAACTGCGCCGGCCCCCAAGGGCTTGCCTGAGTCCATTTCTAGTCCGGCATACGAACCCGTGTGTCCTGTTGCGACACCT
Source organism: Agrobacterium sp. LAD9 (assembly GCF_003031125.1). NCBI lineage: Bacteria > Pseudomonadati > Pseudomonadota > Alphaproteobacteria > Hyphomicrobiales > Rhizobiaceae > Agrobacterium > Agrobacterium sp. LAD9. Next base: position 176,681 of record NZ_PHGS01000013.1, read on the forward strand.
TGCATCTTTTGTATCGCATAGAACTTGTCTGCATATTCGCCAAACCGTCGCGGATCCATCTGGCTGAGGTTAATGCTCGGTTCGCCTTCTAGCAGCCATTCAGCGAGATACCGACCCAGTGCGGCGAACAGGAAGCCACCATAGTTGGAGCAACTGAGAAAATAATTCTTGTAGCCATGGGCCGGCCCTACCAACGGCACGCGGTCGGCGCTACGCGGGATGGCACCGTTGACAAATGCTCTGACCCCGACAGACTGTAGGGCTGGGATCAATTCCATCGCGGCGATGATTTTACCCTCTCCACGGTCGGTTTCAGGCGGCAACAGCTCGCCGGAGAAGTCTGACGGAATGCCGTCTACTCCGAAAAAGATCGTGGCGTCGGGGTAGGATGAGAGAATGAGGCCGTCCCGATCTGCGCGCGTGTAAATCGGCGTAGATGGATCATGGAGCATCGGCAACTCGAAATCCAGCGCCTTAACCTCCGGGATGGCATTGAACACCATCATCTGGTGTTCAATGCCAATGGCCGGTATGACTTCCCCGATCATGGCGGAAATCTCGGGTGCCCAGACGCCTGCGCAGTTCACGATATAGTCGGCCTGGATTTTTCCGCGGTTTGTCGAGACCAACCAGGTTTCGTCTTCTTGCCGAACGATCGCTTCAACGCCGCATTGCTGGAAGATTTTAGCCCCCTTGCTCCTTGCCTGGCGCGCGAAGGAGTGCGTGGCCAATGAAGGATCGACGAAGCCGGATGTCGGAAACCACATACCGCCAAGAATACCTGCCGTTTCCATCAGGGGGAACAGTGTCTTGATTTGTTCCGGCCCGACGATTTCCGCTGGCAGGTCTAGCGACTTTGCCACGCCGCTCCAGCGCTTCAGGTCGAGCATCTCAATGTCGTTCCTGGCTATGACCAGATCCCCGGATGAATGCAGGCCGACTGAAGTCTCCGGATCTTTCTCGAACTCACCGTATAGCGCCCTGCCCGCCTTGATAATCTCAAGGTGAACGCGATCGTGGTGGTATTGGGATAGCATTCCGGCGGCATGCCAACTGGAGCCGGATGTCAGCTCTTTTCTTTCGACGAGCACGGCATCCGACTCACCCATAGCGGCCAAGTGATATAGGACGCTACAGCCAACCACGCCTCCACCGATCACAAGCACACGAGTGCGTTTCGGCAAATCCCTTCTGTCTGCAGGGATAGAAACTTCTTCGAGGGAACGCGTCATAGTCACCTGCCGTGAGAAAAGGATAAGGGATGCGATTGCAATCGCTTCGGACTAGGGCACGGCCGCGACATTGAGCGCCTGACAATAGCCATATCGCCAATTGGAACCGTCACCGCTGGGGTATCGTCAGCATTTACAGTTGAGCGGTCCAAAATGAACCTGAAGCGTGCCGATGAACAGGCACCTGTTTCCTATGATTTTCGGTTTGAGCCGGCCAATTGGGCATAAAGTTCACCGCTGTTTCTACCGTTGACAATAGCCGCGATCTTAGCCAAGAGGAATGAGAAGGCAATATAAAACGGAATTTAATTTCGGTTTTGACGAAAAAATCGGTGGCCAGTTCATCCGTGCCAGCCGGGAGAAACGCAGGGGTGACCGCAATGTTAATTTTCGGGAGTACGAAGAGATTTCACTGAGACGGGTTTTGCGGACGCCTTCAATTTACTCCCATGAGGGTGGAGTGGATCTAGGCAGATCGATATGATTTGATATTCGGAATTAAATTCCATTTAGTTGACCTGGCGAGGCGAACCTGCAAGGATGGTGGCACTTAAAAACTCTGCTATTTGAAAACTATCAACGGGAGATCTCGTGTATACAAATCACCCTAACAGCGAACCAGCAGGCGAATTGCCTCTGCGCGGTATTAAGGTTCTCGACCTGTCGCGTGTGTTGGCCGGACCGTGGGCGACAATGACCCTCGCCGATCTGGGAGCAACAGTGTGGAAGGTCGAAAACGTTGACGGTGGCGACGACACTCGCGCCTGGGCTATTCCGAACTACAATGGGGTAAGCACATACTATCTGTGTGCAAATCGAGGCAAGCAATCCATCGCGATCGATTTGAAGACACCGGAAGGCGTTGAAATTATTAAACAACTAGCCGCCGAAAGTGACGTCGTTGTCGAGAATTTCCGGGTCGGGACTGCTGAGAAGCTTGGTATCGGATACGAGCAGCTCAAAGCTGTTAATCCAAGCCTCGTCTATTGTTCCATTTCCGGCTATGGCCGCGACACAGCGGATGCGCGTAGGCCCGGATACGATTTTGTCATCCAAGCCGAAAGCGGGTTGATGTCGATTACCGGAGAGCGCGAAGGTCAGCCGCTGCGAATGGGCGTTGCGATAACCGACGTGGTCTGCGGTATGGTTGCCGCTCAATCGATTCTGGCGGCGCTTTATGAGCGCCAACGGACCGGCCGTGGCCAGCAGATTGACATGGCTCTGTTGGACTGTGCACTGAACCTCCTCATCAATGTGGGCAGTGGTTATCTCAATACACGCGAAGAGGTAAAACGATACGGCAATGCCCATCCGACCGTCGTGCCCTATCAGATCTTTGAGTGCGCTGAAGGAAGCTTTGCTCTGGCGGTTGGCAACGATCGTCAGTTTCGTGCGCTGTGCATCCGCGTCATCGGAGAGCCGGACCTTGCTGAGGACAAACGCTTCCGAACCGCGGGGGATCGTGCGACCAATCGCGCGGATTTGATCCCGATCCTTCAACGCGCATTCCTTAGAAAGAACCGTGACTACTGGATGCAAGCCTGCGCCGACGCGGAAGTGCCAGCGGGGATCGTCAAATCGGTTCCCGAAGCATTGACCAGCAAGACGGTTGAAGAACGGCAGCTTGTCCAAACGCTTCACAATCCGTTTCTTGGAAAAGTTTCGCTGGTCCGCCCCGCTCACGGCCTTGCAGCCCAACGGGCGGCAGACTATATCGCGCCACCTCTCTTGGGTCAGGACACCCGTGAAATTTTGAAACATGTTCTCGGCTATTCCGAGGATGATGTCGATAGGCTGGGGGACAAAGGTGTCGTGTCATTCCTCGATGGCGCCGTGACGGAAATTCCGTCGGGCGCACCACACGTCGATTTTTAATCTGCCGACGGCCCGCGTGTAAGGAGGCTTTCGAGTCTCGCCTTGAGGTCGATCAAGCCGGGACCAATGACCTCCTTCACGGCCTTGTCGCCGATAATCTCCGCAATTCCCCCACACGTGAACGCTAAAGGGGCTGAGCCATCAATCGGCGTGAAAGGCACACCGACTGCCCTGATAAAGCTCGTCCAGGTTCCATACGCGGTGACGTAGCCAAGCTCGGAATATTCGTTCAGCGCATGATCTATCAGAGCTTCAATCTCGCGCCGCTCCCCCGGCGCCTTCGGAAGGAAGCGCTTTTTTAGATGCTCTCTTGCTTCGTGCGAAAGTGCGACGAGGTAGGCAAGTCCAACACCGCTTCGCCACAAGGGCAACTGGGATCCGATATTGAGGCGAAGAGTAACCAAACTCTCGGATCGGCAATTTGCCAAATAGACCATGTGACCTTGATCCCTCGTCCCAAGGGCAACGGCAGCACCGCTCTTGTCCGCAAGCTCCTGCATGAAAGGTCGCGCCAAGTGAACAATCGGATTTCCGCCGAGAGCCGAGTAGCCCAGCGACACCGCTGCGGCACCGAGGTTATAGCGCCCTAAAACCTCATCATATTGCAAATAGCCAAGTCCAGCGAGGGTATAGGTCAGTCGTGATATTGTCGCCTTGGGAAGGCCCGTACGCTCCATCAGCTCGAGGTTTCCAAGAGACTGGTCTCCGGGCCGAAAGGAGCGGAGGATCTGGAGACCTCGGACCAGGGAGGTGGAAAAACCACTTGTGTCCGAAGTATCGTCCGTTGGCTCATGTTTTACTCGTTTACGCACCGCGACTCCAAAATTGGTTTTGACCGACTGCGACGACGAGACTGAATCTCCGTCCCCACTGCATTAGCAACCATACCGTTAGGAATCCAGCCCGAAGAACCAAACCAGGTCGCTCGTCTAAAGATCGAGCGCCAGGACTAAGCCCTGACGTCTCCCATCACCGGGTCCGACCTTGCGACATGAGTCCGATGTCGCCTGTGATTCGCCTGATATATCAATGGTCCCTAGCAAGACGATGAAAAACGGCTAGTTCTCGACAAGCAAACTGTCTTTGACGTCCCACCCGATGAAAACCTCGTCCCCAATGTCCGGCGCTGCAGTTTCGCTTCTCATCTGCATGCATTGCTCCAGGACAAACGAGGAACCAATGTTGATCTTGTGGCGCAGCACGCCATTTGAAAAGACCGCGTCGATTACAGCACCTTTCAAGATGTTGTCGGTTTTCGGTTTAACATGGCCTATCGTGACTGCCTCAGGTCTGACGCAGAGCGATAGATTTTCGCAGGGGCCGTGGCGCGTCGGCACTTTCACTTCAACGCCAACGATAGTGTCCGCCGTCGAATGGTCTGGCCCCGTCTTCATGGCGCGAATCGCGAGCAAATTCGCCTGACCGAGAAAGGCGGCGACGAAGCGACTTTGCGGGCAACGGTAAAGGTCACGGGCAGATCCTATCTGGGCGATGTGTCCAGAGTTCATGATAGCGATCCGATGCGCCATGGCGGCAGCTTCGCTCTGGTCATGGGTAACATAGAGCACGGTTGAGCCGAGTTTCGACTGCAGCAATTTGATCTCAAATTGCATTTCCTCTCGCAGATTCTTGTCCAAGGCGCTCAGCGGCTCGTCCATGATCAGCAGTGACGGATTGTAGATGGAGGCACGCGCAAGGGCGACCCGCTGTTGTTGGCCTCCCGACAAAGCATGTGGGTAGCGATCCTCAAGGCCTTCGAGGCGAACGAGCTTGAGAGACGCGCGTACCTTCTCTTTGATCTCAGACTTGCTTACTCTTCGCATCTGCAGTGGAAAAGCGATATTCTGACCGACGGATCGGTGCGGAAACAGTGAATAGTTCTGGAAGACCATTCCGAGGTTGCGCTTGAAGGGCGGCGTCCCCTCGATGCTTTGTCCGTCGATCAGGATTTGTCCGGCATCTGGGCTTAAGTAACCGGCGGTCAGCCCAAGCAAGGTGGTTTTTCCGGAGCCACTTGGACCAATAATTGAAAAGAATTCTCCCGCTTCGATCGTCAGATCGGTTGGCTGCAGAGCTGTGTGGGCACCATATGTCTTGGTGATTCCGAGATAGTCTATGCGCTTGCCAACGCCCGGCATCGAAGAGCTCCTCGGCTGTGAGTGAAGATGATCGAGATGATTGTCCAAGGCGATAATGGGCATTGGGGAGTTCCAACTACGATTTTGATTTGTCAGCGCTCTGTAAAAGAGCGGCGGCACTCAGCATGCTGAGTGAGATCACGATTGCAACGGTTGATGCTGCCGCGATGGTCGGATCCATCTGGGAACGCAGTTCGTTCCACATAAAGACCGGAAGTGTGATCGAAGAGGCATCAGTCAAGAATAGTGCGATGATGATTTCGTCAAAGGAGAACGCAAAGGCAAAGATTGCACCGATCACCATTGCAAGCCTGATCATCGGTACTGTTACGTGGATAAAAGTAGCCAGCCCATTTGCGCCCAATGTCATTGAGGCCAGTTCGAGATTTTCGCTGTAACCTCTCAGGGCAGCGGAGACGGTGATAAAGCTCAACGGTATCGCGATTGCCGCATGTGCTACGACCACAGCTGAGCCAGAACCGATTAAGCCGAAAAAGGCAAGAATAGGAAATATCCCGATCGCTAGGATAACTTGTGGCATAATGAGTGGGGACAAAATGACCCCTGTTACGACACGGCCATAAGGAAGCTTACCTCGCACAACAGCCAGCGCTGCAATTGCCCCCAAAACTGTTGCGAGGATGGAAACACCTGCTCCGATCAACAATGTGTTGCCGAGCGCGCGAAGATAACCCGGCTTGTCCCAGAGTGCCTGGTACCACTGCATTGATATTCCGTCGAACGAGATCGCCAGAAATCGTTCAGGACTCAGGGAAAGCGGCAGAATGACCAAAATCGGTGTCATCATATAAAGCAGGCCAAGGAAGACCATAGTGAGCGTCACGCAGCGGATCGCGAGGTTAAATGCCTTCCAGTTCATGACATGGTCATCCTTATGCCGAGACGGTTAGCGATCATCACGATCAACCATAGTGAAAGCATCACGGAGATCAGAAGGATTGTTGCGAGCGCCGAGGCAAGCGGCCAGTTTAAGGTTTGCGTAATTTGTTGTTCAATCAAGACGGCAATCATCATGTTGCCATCGCTGCCCATGAGTACAGGCGTCACGTAAAAGCCGAGTGCGGTGATAAAGACGAGTAGGCACCCTGCTACGATCCCCGGCAGGCAAAGCGGCAGATAGATGTGAACAAAGGTTTGTATCGGGTTCGCGCCGAGGATTTCTCCTGCCAACAGCTTTGTCCTGTCGATTTGACGCATCGTGCTCAGAAGAGGCAAGATCATCATTGGCATCAGAACTTGAACCATTCCGACCTGCACCCCGAACGAGTTGTACATCAGCTTCAGCGGTTGATCGATCCAGCCGAGATCGAGCAATGCGCTGTTGATCAGGCCTTTACGACTTAAGAGTGCGATCCAAGCGTAGGTTCTGGTCACGACGCTCGTCCAGAATGGTACCATGACGAGAGCAAAGCCGACCTTTGCCCAAATCGGTCTTGCCGTTGAAATCACGTGAGCGATTGGAAAGCCAATCAGCAAGGCGAGAAACGTCGAAATGAAAGCGGTCTTGAAGGTCTGGACCAAGACGTGAAGATAGACCGAATTGCCAAGGATCGCCGCAAGTTGGCCAATGGATGGATCTGTTCCACCGAAGCCACGGAAAATCACTAGCGTCAGAGGCACGATGAAGGTTGGCACAAGAAAGATCGCCGGCAGAATGATGAGGAGCCGCAGACCTGCTTCGGGTGTCCACCCTCTCCCGACGCGGGTCCTCGCTATGCAAAGAGGGAGACTTTGGCCGGGATTTTTGAGCGCACCGCTCATCTTCAACTCACTCGCTGTTGTACCTGGGGTTATTTCTGACGGACAGCAAGGTCCGTTTCGTCACGGTCGATTCGGCGGGTAAACCTTGGGATGGACGCCGCCGCGCTCACGAAATTGTGGGGCGGCGGCACGGCACCCGCTTGACGGACGGGTCCCCACGGTCGACTTGACCTACCCAAGCAGCCATTTGGTGAATGCGTCGCTGGCTCTTTGAGAATTCTCCGCCCACCACTGGAAATCCTGAATGCGCGTAAGGGGGAAGTTCTTCGGATCCGAAGCCGTTTTTGCCATGGCGGCTGGTGAGGCGATCTTGACGGCTTCAGTGTTGGTCGGTCCGAGTGGTATCAGCTCGACTAACCGCGCTTGAGGCTCGGGCCTGGCCATGTAGGCGGCGAATTCCATCGCGGCCTTCTTGTTCGGGTGTCCCTTCGGAATGACCAACGTATCACCGTCAAGTATTGCCTGATTGAAATTGTAGTCAACCGGTTTCCCGCTTGCACGTAGCAGTTCGACGCGATTGACCCACATCATGGATGTGTCGACTTCGCCATTGGCGAGCAATTGCTGGGATTGGGCTCCCGTGTTCCACCAGACGATGTCGTTGCGGATAGCACTCATGGCCTCGAGCGCGGCATCGATATCGAGCGGGTAAAGCTTATCGAGTGGTATGCCAGCTCCTAGCGCGGCAATATCGAGTGTGAGGCTAGCGTTTTTGAAGAGCCCGCGCGGCCCTTTGCGCTCGCTGCCGAAGATATCAGTCCACCCCTTCGGCACGTCGGCGGATTTGACTGCGTCCGTGTTCCATGCCGGCAAGGTTGCCGCAAGATTGATCAGGAACCAGTTGTCCGAATATGCGCCAGATAGAAGGCTGGCGCGGTCGATACTACCGTAGTCAAGCGGTTCCGAAAGGCCGAGCGCTTGAGCGCTGGCCGCTTCGCCCGAGGTCATCAGCATTACATCGGCCTGTCCCCACGACTTGGATTCGACAATGACCTTCAACTCGGCAAGACCTTTCCACGGTTGCGGACTGATCTTGATGCCGGTTTCCTTGGTGAAATCGTCGTAATAAGCCGTCTGAAACGAAGAAAGCAGATCGCCGCCGCCTGCGGAAATCAGCAGCTCCTTTGGCTTTGACTGAGCCAATACTGGCGATGAAAGTCCGGTCGCCATGACGGTGGTTCCAAGAGCCGATGTTTGAAGAAAAGCACGGCGGGTTTGGTTAAAGCTTCCCAGATTTTGAGTCATTAAACGTCTCCATGTTCCCCTTGTTTGTGCGTGCGCGTCACCCGGTTGGATCCGGATTTCTGATGTTGATGTCAGTTTATTTGAGACTATGCGTTTTCTAAGTAGAGTCAATAAAGTGGAATTTAATTCCGAATGTCTACAAAATCACGCAGGCTTCTTCGAACGCCAGGCGCGGCAGGCGATCGAAGAGTTTCGATGGATCACCGTGACCGATGTTGATGAGAAAATTGGATTTCCACGTGGTACCTTCAAAAAACTCGGCGTCTACCTGGCTTTGGTCGAAGCCGGACATTGGCCCAACGTCGAAACCGATCGCGCGGGCCGCGAGAATGAGGTAGGCGGCTTGCAAAGTCGCATTCCTGAATGCCGTTTCACGGGCAAGGCTTTCGCTTCCTGTAAACCACGCCTTTGCATTGCCATGGGGAAAGAGTGATGTGAGCTTTTCAAAGAACAACATGTCATAGGCAGTGATGATCGTGACTGGCGCAGACATCGTTTTTTCCAGATTGCCCGATGAGAGCGCTGGCCGAAGCCTTTCCTTGGCTTCGTGCGAGGTCAGAAAGACGAACCGTGCCGGAGAACAGTTCGCGGAGGTCGGTCCCATTTTAGTCAAATCATAGAGCCTGCGCAGCCCTGCTTCTTCTATAGGTACAGGGTTCCACCCGTTCTGCGTTCTGGCCTGCAGGAAGAGCTGATCAAGTGCGGAGTCCGGCAAAGGGTGAGACATAGCATTCGAGCCCTTATGCCACAGCTGCTTCAGGAAAAAGCTTGCGAAAACGGCTACCGTGGAACACGAGCGGCTGCCGCTCGTGCAACGCTTCCGCCGCAACCACACGCAGGACAACGATAAGATGGTCGCCGGCGATCACTTTATCGTACACCACGCATTCGAGCGAAGCGACCGCGCCCTCGATGAATACCGCGCCAGCTGGCGATGAACGCCAGTTCACCCCGGCAAAGCGATTACCGTTTTTCAGCGAAAGCTGTTTGCAGACCACGTCCTGAGCTTCACTCAGGACTGACAAGCCGAGCTGGTCGACACGTTGCAACTTAGCCCAGGTTGCCGACGAATTTTGAATGCAGACCGAAACCAGCGGTGGGTCGAGCGACACAGATGTGTATGAGCTCACGGCAAGGCCAACGGGTGCGTTGTCAATGACGGCGCATAAGGCGGCTACCCCGCTGGGGAAGCAGGCGTAAAGACAGCGCAACTCCTGCGCTGACACTGGGCTTCCATCCACCCATTTCATCAGCTTAACTCCTTCACTCATTTGGGGTTCGTTCCTGTGCCGACGTGAATCCGTTCGTTATCCTCAGCGAGAGATCCTGCGCATTTGTGGTGGCTTTCAGAGGCCACTGCGGAGATTTTCGCGGAACGTCGCGCCCGTGTATTCCTTGCGAAACACCCCTCGTCTCTGCAGTTCGGGAACGACGGATCGGACGAACTGGATATAGGATGAGGGGCTAAGTGACGGAGAGACGACAAAGCCGTCGCAGGCACGGGATTCAAACAGATCGTGCATATGGTCTGAGATCATCTTCGGCGTGCCGACGAGTTGCGGCGTCATCTGATTTTCCGCCCAAGAGCGCCCGGCGTCCCGCAGGGTTTTTCCCTGACTGCCTTGCAGGATGACGTCGAACACACCGCGAGCGCCTTGCGAGATCTCCATGTCACTGAGCGGCTGATCTAGATCATATTGCGAAAGATCGATCCCGATTCCGTTCGATATCTCGGCCACTCCGAGCCGTGGGCTGACCAACGAGTTGATATACTCCGCTCTCTCCTTCGCAATCGATTCGGTCTCGCCAATGATGACATCAATTGCGGGAAGAATTGCACAATGGTCAGGATTGCGCCCAGCAGCTTCAACACGGCTTTTCACGTCCGTATAAAATTTCTGCATGTCACTCTTCTGATGCTGTAGCGTAAAGATGATTTCAGCCCATCGTGCGGCAAACTGGCGGCCACGATCGGACGAGCCTGCCTGCATGATGACGGGACTTCCCTGCGGGGATCGAGGTGTCTGCAAGGGACCTCGGGTTTTGACGAACTCACCCTCGTAGTTGGCGTAGTGCACCTTTGACGGGTCCGCCCAGATCGCATTTTCACGGTCAAGGACCAACGCACCTTCGTCCCATGTATCCCAAAGACGATGACACGCTTCCAACACCTCGTCTGCGTGATCATAGCGAAGTGATTTTTCCATCAGTTTTTCAAAGCCGTAATTTTGCGCCTCCCGGTCGTTTGCGGAAGTTACTACGTTCCACGCGGCGCGACCGCGGCTGAGATGATCGAGTGTTGCGAAAGACCTGGCAATATAGAAGGGGTGCAGAAAGGCAGTGGAAATTGTTGCCGAAAGTCCGATATGTTTTGTTACGCGCGCCATAATAGCGAGAACTTGCAGAGGCTCCAGAAGGTACATCTGCCCCGGCTGTCGCAAGTTGGCCTCGAAGTTTCCGGCGTAAGTATCGAACAGGGTTTGTACATCGACAATGAACAAACCGTCGAATTTTCCCTCCTCAAGCACCTTCGCGATAGTTTCGTATCGCTCGGGTTCTAATGATTGCAGCGCGTCACTTTCATAGTGCCGCCATGCTCCATTGTTGTGCCAGGTTGGACCGGCGACGCAGAATCCGACGAAGTGCATTTGTCTGGGCATCGAACTTCCCTTTGATATCGGCAATGACGGCGTGAGGAAAAGCTAAACTCATTTTTTTTATCACGCAAGCAAAAATGAAACATAATTCCATTTTTGTAGAAAGGATGTTTGTTGTGTTGCCGACAAAGAAGTGTGCCTATTGCGCGCGAGACTGCCTTTGCGCAAAAGTATGCCAAAACGGAATTACCCGTTAAGAAAGGGGAGCTGGCGGTCAAGCCTCAAGCACCGCCACCTAACGTGGGAGAACGTATTGGAGTTGCCTCGCAGCGAAGCACTGAACAAGTGTGTGGCCAAACGGGGAATGCCTGCGCGCCCATTCGTGCCCGGGCCGTACGCTTCTGCAGCGATCAATGCAACACGCCTGCGGCACCGGCATGCAGAACGTACTCACCGGTATCCGAGATGATGAGGGGAGCGTCACTATCCACGTAGACTTCCCTCGATGGAAGAACTCTTTCGGCTTTTGGGGCCTAGACCGTATGAAGGCTGTCGAGCGCCACTTTCTACGATTGAGAGCCGCTCGGCAGAGGGCGACAACGGACGATCGCGGCGTGAAGAATTCACCGCAACAGCTGTCAATTTTCAGGGTTATGCGCTACGCGACCATCTGGTTGATATTTTCCCTGACAGCTTTGAGGTTTCCCGCTCGTCCATATTTCTAGTGGTAGGGACAACCGGCTCGCTTCTTGACGTCAAAGCGCTTAAAACACGCCGTAGCCGTCATCGATCAGTCGTCATAGCTCTCAGGGCGCATGTTGCATCACAGGTTGCTCACGATTTCGTCCGGGAGCTCAGTCAAAACGGACTGGCGGTTTCATCCCTGCGCCGATTTTACGACTGCCACGGCGTCTATGATAAATCACCCTCGTGGCAAGAAGTCCCGCCAACATACGGCTCGGCCAGCTCCGGCCGGCCTGGCGCACGAACCACAGATCCGTGCTGTCTGAACGGCGCTCCAAGGCCAATTCGGCGAGTGTCCGGCCATGATGCGTTCCAATGCCCATTCCGTGACCCCAGCAGCCGCAGGCATACAGGATACGCGGATCACGGGTTTGGCCCAGGTGCGGCCTCCAATCGGCGGTAATGGAAATTGGTCCGCCCCAGGTCTGGGCGGTTTTGACCTCACTCATGGCAGGAAAGAATGCGGAAAGATGGCCAAGGTTTTTCAATCGCCACTCAATCTCAGGTGAGAGCGAGCGATCGAAGGGGGCGGAGGTGTAGTAGCCGCCAACATGGAGTATTCGGCCATCGATGGTCGGGGCGAATGAATAAAACATCTGCGACAGAACGTTGACACCGCCGCGGCGCGGCCATCCTGCAGCCTTCCATTGTTTGTCGGTAAGGGGTTCAGTGATGGTCCCCTTGACCATCAGCGGCGTTTGCTCGCGTTGAATGGCAAGGCCGGTCAAACCCGCAAGTTGATGCGTGAAGGCATTCGTCGCCAATACGACCTTCTTGCACCGGGCTAGCCCTGCACCCGTATGCAGCAGGACGTCACGACGCTCTGCCTCAATGGCAGCAACCGGGGTGTTTTCAAAAATTTCAACTCCAAGCCTCTCGGCCGCGGACTTCAAGCCGCGGACGAGCTTCAAAGGATTGAATTGCCCGCCCCGACGATCAAAAACGGCGGCACCCAGGTAGGGACTGGCAAGCTCGGACTCCACCTGACTCTGGCCTAAATAGGACAAAGTCTCCCCATGTCCCATCTTGTCGTAAAGTTTCTGATAGCGTTCGATCTCAGAGTCGCCCTCAATCCGAAGCGCCACCTTCATCGTCCCGGTCGCTGCATAGTCACAGTCGATGGATTCGTCTCGCTGGAGTGCTTCGATGAGTTTTATCCCGTCCGCGACGTAGGACAGACCCTCACCCATTGCGCGCGCACCGTTTCGACGCACAGCCGCAGCTAGGTCGCCTCCCCCGAACTGCACAATGAGTTGCCCTGCATTGCGGCCGCTGGCGCCATAACCGATGACCTCGGCCTCAAGGAGAGCGACTGATGCTCCCGGATCGAGTTTTTTCAAGTGATAGGCCGTTGACAGTCCGGTTATTCCTCCCCCAACGATACAGAAATCGAAAGTTCTCTCTCCGCGCAGCGGCTCGGACGGCGAATAGGGCTGTGAGGTGTCGAACCAAAAGGACTTGGCGCGATGCAGCACCGCACCAGTCGTTTTTGACGTCAAAGCCGTCGGCTGATCGTTTCGAAGGTCCATAGGCAACAATCATCCTTTCTTGCGCGTGCCGCAGCAAGCGGCAGATTGACCAAGACTTGGAACAATCATGAAATTGAAGAACGAAGTCACTTTCGGATATTAATCTGATTTAGTCAAGCGCGCTTTCTGGGGCGACCGCGAGCGTTTCCGGTAGAATACTCCGCAGATATCCAAACTGAATACGCATTGATTCCTCAAAAGAGTCGTCATCGATGGTGCCGTTCAAAATGTACGAGCGGCCCCACAGAGCCTCGACGATCTCAATCGACACTGCGAACTTCTCTGTTAGACCCGGTATTTCCGGCACGATGAACACTTGCTTGAAGCTTTCAAGCAATGAATGCGCAACCTTCTTATTTTCTTCAAATGATGCGCGCCGTGTCTCCCGGTGGAGCATCGGGCCAAGAACGACCTCTGAAACATGGCGATGATCGTTGTAATAATCTCTCGCTCGCACGCCCATTTCGTAGACCCATTGACGCCAGCTCGGATTGCGCACCTGGGCGAGCGCCTGATGAACCTGTACAACGTCTTTTGTCCCAATGACCAAATAACGCCGGCTTAATTCGGTGCGCAACGCGGCCATAGTTGGGAAGAGGTACGCAATAGAAGGCGGCGAAATTTGAGCTTGGCGGGCGATATCATAGAAGCTGATATCCTCGATATTTGCAGTTTGAAGCAAATCCTCTGCAGCTTGAACGATTTTCTCAAAACGCTCCATGCTGCGCGTTTGCGAAGGTCTACGTGCGCTGTGATCTATATTATCAGAGCGACCTTTTCGCAGTGAAGACCGTGGGCGGATGGTTTCCGGTTGGCCTTTGGCGCCCGACTCTGGTTTTCCGCGATCGCTCATAGAAATCTCTCTTGGTTTCGTGCTTTTTTGAATGCGCGAGACGACGGCGCACCCCCAGATAACCCATAACAACCGTTCGCCTCGCGAACAACGGTCGACCTTCCGGTGGGATTTTCACAACGAGCCGACAAAATTGGCCGGCAGTCCTCACAGGTCACCATTTAAGCACTCCATTCACCTCACGTAGCCTTCGGCGGCTGCAATTAATCAGATTTAAATCCGATTTTGGCGAGGTGACTGAGGTTGTTGCATGCTGAGCGAACTTGCGCAAGCCTACGTCATACCGTCGCTTGCTCATGGTTATATATTTGAACGGCGCTTGATGGGCAGAGACGATGATGGAGAACAGGCTGGAGTTTCGGCAAAGTGTGCGTCAACCAGCATTTATCATTCGCCAGTGCGGTGCCCTTACAGATTGCGTTGGCGGAAAGGCTCAAACGCCGCCGCTGTTCGCCGAAGTGGCGGGCACCTTCGCAGCGTGGGGAACTTACGCAATTTGGAATCATAGCCAGACGCTCATGGACCTAGTTTGGGCCAATCCCTTGGCCGTACTAGGTCACACAGGCATGGCACCACATCCCAACACGCAAGGCGACGCGCAAATTTCTTGGGAAAAGCAATTCACTTTTGAGAACTCACGCGCGCTCCAGCGCGATCGCGATCCCCTGCCCGACACCGATGCACATGGTCGATAATGCATAGCGGCCGCCGGTCAGCTTGAGTTCAAGGGCGGCCGTGCCGGTGATGCGGGCGCCGGACATACCGAGCGGGTGGCCAAGCGCAATGGCGCCACCGTTGCGGTTGACGCGTGCATCCTCATCGGCGATGCCGAGTTCGCGAAGGATGGCCAGACCTTGGCTGGCGAAGGCTTCGTTGAGCTCGATCACATCGAACTGCTCCTGCGTCATGTCCAGCCGCGCCATCAGCTTTTGCGACGCGGGAACCGGGCCGATGCCCATGATGCGCGGTGGAACACCTGCGGCTGCACCGCCCATGATGCGGGCGATCGGCGTGAGGCCGTGTTTCTTCAATGCGGCTTCCGAGGCGATGATCAGAGTGGCAGCGCCATCGTTGACGCCGGAGGCATTGCCGGCGGTTACGGTGCCCCCCTCCTTTTTGAAGGGCGTGCCGAGCTTGGCGAGCGTTTCGATCGTGGTTGCCCGCGGGTGCTCGTCCCTGTCGATGGTGATGGGATCACCCTTGCGCTGCGGGATGACGACCGGCGTGATTTCTTGGCCGAGACGTCCGTTGTCCTGGGCGGCGGCGGCCTTGTTCTGGGAGCGGACGGCGAAGGCGTCCTGGTCCGTCCGGCTCACCTTGTAATCCTCGGCGACATTTTCTCCGGTTTCGGGCATGGAATCAACGCCGTATTGGTGCTTCATCAACGGATTGATGAAGCGCCAGCCGATCGTCGTATCGTGGATCTCGGCGGCGCGGGAAAAGGCAGTTTCGGCCTTGGGCATGACGAAGGGCGCCCGCGACATGCTTTCCACGCCCCCGGCAATCATCAGTTCGGCCTCGCCCGCGCGGATGGCGCGCGCGGCAGCGATGACGGCATCCATGCCGGAGCCGCACAGTCGGTTGATGGTCGTACCGGACACTTCCAAGGGCATACCGGCGAGCAGCAATGACATGCGCGCGACGTTGCGATTGTCTTCGCCCGCCTGATTGGCACAGCCGAAAATCACATCATCCACCGCGTGCCAATCAACGGAGGCATTGCGTTGCATCAGCGCCTTGAGCGGAATGGCTCCCAGATCATCGGCCCTGACAGAAGAGAGCGAACCACCGAAGCGGCCAATCGGCGTGCGGATATAGTCGCAGATGAAAGCCTCGGTCATTGCGGAACGCTCCTGGGTGTGGCTCAGAGCGCTTTCTGCAACTCTGGTAGAACCTCGAACAGATCGGCCACGAGGCCGTAGTCTGCGATCTGGAAGATCGGGGCTTCCTCGTCCTTGTTGATGGCCACGATGACTTTCGAGTCCTTCATGCCGGCAAGGTGCTGGATGGCGCCGGAGATGCCGACAGCGATGTACAGCTGCGGGGCGACGACCTTGCCGGTCTGGCCGACCTGCCAGTCGTTGGGGGCATAGCCCGCATCGACGGCTGCGCGCGATGCGCCGACGGCGGCACCGAGCTTGTCGGCCACCGGCAGGATGACCTCCTGGAATTTCTCCGACGAGCCGAGTGCGCGGCCGCCGGAGATGATGATCTTGGCAGACGTCAGTTCCGGCCGATCAGACGAGGAAAGCTGGTTGGAGACGAATGTGGAGAGCCCGGAAGAAAAAGCCGCCGTCGAGGCTGCCTCGACGGCGGCAAGTGGGCCTTGGGAGGCCAGGGAAAAGGAGGCGGTGCGCACAGTGATCACCTTCTTGGCCTCGGTCGTCTGCACCGTCTGGATTGCGTTGCCGGCATAGATCGGCCGCTTGAACGTGTCGGCCGAGATCACTTCGGTGATTTCCGAGATCTGCGCAATGTCGAGCAGGGCTGCGACGCGCGGCAGCACGTTCTTGCCGACCGAGGTAGCGGCCGAAATGATGGTGTCGTAGGAACCGGCGAGCGATACGATCAGCGCTGCGAGCGGCTCTGCGAGATTGTTGGCAAGGTCGTCGCCTTCGGCGAGCAACACCTTGGACACGCCGGAGAGCTTTGCTGCTGCATCGGCCGCGGCCTTGGCGCCCTTGCCGGCGACCAGCACATGCACGTCGCCGCCGATCTGGCTTGCGGCCGTCAGTGTCTTGGCGGTCTGGTCGGACAGCGTTGCGTTGTCGTGATCTGCCAGAAGAAGAATGGCCATGATGTTAGTCTCCCTTTTCCTGGACCCTTAGAGTACGCCGGCTTCGTTTTTCAGCTTGTCGACCAATTCGGCGACCGTCTTGACTTTGATGCCGGCCTTGCGGCCCGACGGCTCCTCGGTCTTCAGCACCTTGAGGCGGGCAGCAGTGTCGACGCCGAAATCGGCCGGGGTCTTCTTGTCGAGCGGCTTCTTCTTCGCCTTCATGATGTTCGGCAGCGAGGCATAGCGCGGCTCGTTGAGGCGCAGGTCGGTGGTGACGACCGCCGGCAGCTTGATCTCGATGGTCTGCAGGCCGCCATCGACTTCGCGGGTGACCGCTGCCTTGCCGTCGCCGATCTCGATCTTCGAGGCAAACGTGCCCTGTGCCCAACCGAGCAGTGCCGAGAGCATCTGGCCGGTCTGGTTGGAATCGTCATCGATCGCCTGCTTGCCGACGATGATCAGGCCGGGCTGCTCAGCCTCGGCCACGCCCTTGATGATCTTGGCGACGGCCAAAGGTTCGACCGCATCGTCGGTCTCGACCAGGATCGCCCGGTCGGCGCCCATCGCCAGCGCCGTGCGCAGGGTTTCCTCGGCCTTGGCCGGGCCAACCGAGACGACGACCACTTCCGACGCCTTGCCGGCTTCCTTCAGACGCAGCGCCTCTTCGACGGAAATCTCGTCGAATGGGTTCATCGACATCTTCACATTGGCAAGCTCGACACCCGAACCATCCGGCTTCACCCGGATCTTCACGTTGAAGTCGACGACCCGCTTGACGGTGACCAGAACTTTCATGCGCCCACCCTATCCGCTTCAATGTTTGCCCAATCCGATACCGCCTTTGGCTCCAAGAACTCCTCGATGCCCCAGACACCGCCTTCACGGGCGCGCCCGGACGCCTTAACGCCGCCAAACGGCGCGCCGGCTCCGCGCGGCCTTCCGTTCATCTCAACCATGCCCGAACGTAGGCGCAGCGCCACTCTGTTGCGCTTCGCGCCATCTTGCGTCTGTACGTAGTTGCTCAGGCCATAGGGCGTGTCGTTTGCCAGCTGTATTGCGTGGTCTTCTGTATCAAACGCGGTCATACAAAGGACAGGCCCGAAGATTTCCTCTTGCGCGATTGTCATGCGGTTATCGACGTCCGCAAAAATCGTTGGACGGACAAAGTAGCCGCGATCGAAATTTGATGGCCGACCAAGCCCGCCAACGACAAGCCGTGCGCCTTCATCGATGCCTTTTTGAATGAGTTCCTGAACCTTCTGAAACTGCGCCGCCGAGGCCAAGGGGCCGATATGCTTGCCACGTTGAGAAGGCAGGCCGACCTCCACTTCTTCTGCCGCCTTCTTGGCCGTTTCCACAGCTGCGTCATATACCGAACGCTCCACAAGCATTCGAGTTGGCGCGTTGCAGCTTTGACCCGTGTTGGTGAAGCAATGAAGCACACCCCGTTTGACTGCATCGGCGTCGGCGTCGGCGAAGACGATGTTCGCCCCCTTCCCGCCGAGCTCCAATGAAACGCGTTTGAGTGTTGGGGCGGCGGCCGTCGAAATCGCGATACCCGCGCGTGTCGAGCCGGTAAAACTAATCATCTCGACGTCTGGATGCTGGGAAAGATGTGCCCCGACGACCGCCCCATTCCCGTTGACAAGGTTGAAGACCCCCTTAGGAACGCGGGCTTCATCGATAAGCTCGGCAAACACAAGAGAGGAAAGTGGCGCAATCTCCGCTGGCTTTAGGACCATGGTGCAACCAGCCAAAAGTGCAGGGATCACCTTCAGCGTCACCTGGTTCATCGGCCAGTTCCATGGCGTAATCAAGCCAACGACGCCGATCGGGTCCATGATGATGCGATCATTGGGGGCATGCGGGCCAAGTGGCCTTTCGAATTCGAAGGTGCGAAAGGCGTTGATGAAATTCGTGATGTGAAACGCGCCGGCAGCGACATGGCGTTCGAGGGCAAGATCGACGGGGGCCCCCATCTCCAGGCTGATGGCGGCTGCGATGTCGGGTCCGCGACGCGTGTAGATCTCCAAAAGCCGCTCGACGAACGCCAGTCGATAGCCAGGATCGCTCGTTGACCAGTTGTCGAAGGCTCGCTTTGCAGCAGCTACCGCCCTGTCCACGTCAGCAACACCACCTGCCGCAAACATTGCGCTGGGCTCCTCGGTTGCCGGATTTGTAACTTGACGCAACTGCTGTTCAAGCGGCTCCACCCAGTTTCCATCGATGAAAATATGGCTTTTCGTGATCATTCCGATCCTCCTCAGATCATGAGCTCGATTAGAAATGGAGCGTTTTGGCGGAAGCTCTGCTGCATCAGGTCCGCACATTGCTCGAGGGTATTCGCACGAGCAGCCTCCACACCCATGCCGTTTGCCAAAGAAACCCAGTTCAGGTCAGGATTGGAAAGATCGAGCATGCTCATCGCCGTGGCTCCAGGCGTCGCACCGACGTTTTTGTATTCGCCGATGAGAATGTTGTATTTTCGATTGTTGAGGATGATGGTCGTATTCGGCAGCCGTTCCCTTGCCTGGGTCCAAAGAGATTGGAGGGAATACATTGCCGATCCATCAGCCTGCAAGCTGATGACGCGCCGGTTGCGCTCAGCCGCAATGGCTGCGCCAGTCGCAACTGGTAGCCCGTCGCCGATCGCTCCACCGGTCAGTTGCAGCCAATCGTGCGGCGGTGAGGCGTGCGTATAGCTATAGAAACTGCGCCCGAAAGACAGGCTTTCGTCCGAAACGATAGCGTTCTCGGGCATGAGCGCTGCCACGGTCTGTGCCAAACCCTCGGGGGTGGGCGCTCCCTGAGCGACATCCGGGCGAAGTCCAAGCTCCGGCGCGGTTACCACCGGTGCACCAAGTGCCTCGGCCAGGGCCAGGAGGGCCTCTTCAGGATCCTGATCCGGACGAGAGAGCACGTGAAACTCCGTGTTTCCGGCATATTGCACAGAGGGCTTGTCAGGATAAGCAAAGAACGAGACAGGCGGCCTGGCTCCGACGAGAACGATATTGCGGAAACGCTTCAGCAATTCGATTGCGTTGTCCGCATTGTAAGGTATGCGATCAAGCTTGAGACGTCCGTGTCCCCGCGAAATCCGCCCGTTCACATATTCGGCCATCAAGGCGCATCCGGTGGCCGCAGCCACACGCCAGGCAAGCATCTGACCCTTGGCGTGCACTGCGCGCCCGGCCAAGAGAAGAAGTGTATCTGCGGGGGAACTGCGGATGAGTCTGGCTACCGTATCCACTGCAAGGGTATCGATCGGAGGCGAGGCGATTGCATTGAGAGGCTCTACCACAACGCCACCGTCGTTCCAGGACATATCAGACGGAAGGATGAGGGTTGCGACATTACCTGATCCGGCTTTTGCTACCTGAATTGCCCTAGCTACATCCTGACCGACAGTCATCGCCGAAGTGCTCGTCTTAACCCAGTTTGATACGGTGCGGGCCATCGCGTCGGTGTCTGCCGTCAACGGTGCATCGAAAGGCCGGTGGAACGTTGCCTGATCCCCGACAATATTGACAATTCCACTTCGCGCTCGGCGTGCATTATGAAGATTGGCCATCCCGTTGGCGAGCCCGGGCCCGCAATGAAGAAGCGTACAAGCAGGCTTCTCGGCAATGCGGAAGTAACCATCTGCCATTCCAGTTACGATGTTCTCTTGCAACCCGAGGACACAGTGCATTCCCGGGATCTGATCGAGAGCGGCGACAAAATGCATCTCGCTTGTCCCAGGATTGGCAAAGCAAACCTCGACGCCGCCATTCAGCAATGTGCGGACGAGACTTTCAGCACCGTTCATTGAACTAACCTTCCCCCAAGATAATGAGCGAAGAGTTCCCTCCTCCGCCCATGGTTCAAATTCCGCTTATCGGAATTTAATTTCAATTCTTGACGCAGACCATAGTCAAGGCTATCGATGCTTTCAAGCAGTTTTTCCGCTTACGGGAACGAATTTGGGTAGCAAACGATGCGCAAGCGCCAGACGGCCATCGAGTTTGGTCCGAGAACACAAGACGACCATCGTTTCGTCGAGGCGTTGGCGCGGGGTCTGTCCGTCTTGCGTGCGTTTCGGCATGGCGACACGGATCTGTCGAACCAAGACTTCGTCGAAAGGACGGGGTTAGCAAAGGCAACTGTCTCACGCCTGACTTTTACGCTGACCCGTCTGGGCTACCTTTCCTACAGCCTTAAGACCGGTCGCTACCGGCTGGAAGCGCCTGTTATGGCACTCGGTTACACCTACCTTGCAGAGCTTGGCATCAAGAGGTTGGCGAAACCGCTCATGCAAGAACTCTCCGACTATGCGGGGTTGCCTGTCGCACTCGGCGCCCGAGATCACATGTCAATGATCTACGTCGAATGTTGCCGCAGTTCTGATGCCATAACCCTCTCCATCGAAGTTGGGGCCCATATCAAGATGGGAAGCAGTGCGCTTGGCCGGGCCTACATTGCAGGCCTCAGCCAGTCTGATCGCACGACCCTCCTGGAAGAGCTTTCCGAGCATGAAGGGGCCAACTGGTCCAGCGTCGAGGCAGGCATTTTGGAGGCTCTGGAAACATATAACAACCATGGCTACTGTCTGTCGGTAGGAAACTGGAAGAGAGACGTCAATTCCGTCGGTGTCCCGTATCGACCACCCGATGGCTCTCCTCCCCTCGCCTTCAACTGCGGAGGGGCGGCGTTTCTTCTGGACCAGAAAAAGCTCATCGATGACATCGCACCACGCCTCGTCGAGCTCGTGAAGCGTCTCGAAACCAGTCAACTTGCAATCTAGAAACGGAGCAGCCGCATGGCTATCGACGCGGAAACACTTGATCAGCTACTGGAAAATGTTGCGCGCTTCGTCCGCAATCGCTTGGTACCGTTCGAGGCCAAGGTTGCTGAGGACGATGCCGTTCCGGAAGATCTCAAACACGAGATGCGGGAGTTAGGACTCTTCGGCCTATCGATTCCGGAAGAGTATGGCGGTCTCGGCCTTAACATGGAGGAAGAGGTTCGCGTCGCTTTCGAACTCGGTCGAACGTCGCCGGCGTTTCGCTCACTGATTGGGACGAACAATGGCATCGGATCCCACGGCCTGATTATGGACGGCACGGAGGCGCAAAAGCAAAAATACCTGCCGCGCCTTGCCTCGGGAGAGCTGATTAGCTCGTTCGCATTGACCGAACCGGAGGCAGGCTCGGATGCCGCTTCATTACGAACGTCCGCCCGTCGCGACGGGGATAACTACGTCTTGAATGGAACGAAGCGCTTTATCACAAATGCGCCACATGCCGGCTTGTTCACGATTTTTGCCCGGACCGAAACGAGCGAACCGAAAGGCGCCATCACGGCCTTTCTCGTCGAGGCGGGAACGCCAGGGCTCTCCCTTGGTGCGATCGATAAAAAAATGGGCCAGCGCGGATCGCACACTTGCGATGTCATCCTTGACAATTGCAAGGTCTCCTCGGCGGCCGTGCTGGGCAGCAAGCCGGGCCAAGGGTTTCGAACAGCCATGAAGACCCTCGACAGAGGACGTCTGCACATCTCGGCAGTCTGCGTTGGTATGGCTGAAAGGTTGATTGCCGACAGCCTCGCGTATGCAATGGAACGCAAACAGTTTGGTCAGCCGATCGCAGAGTTTCAGTTGATCCAGGCAATGCTCGCCGATAGTCGCGCCGAAGCCTATGCGGCACGCTGCATGGTCATAGAGACCGCTAGAGCGAAAGATCGCGGCTCGTCCGTTACGATCGATGCTGCCTGCTCAAAGATGTTTGCGAGCGAGATGGTCGGCCGCGTTGCCGATCGGGCGGTGCAGATTTACGGAGGGGCGGGCTACATGGCCGACTATGGCATAGAGCGTTTTTATCGCGATGTACGCCTATTCCGAATTTACGAGGGCACGACGCAGATCCAGCAGCTGGTTATAGCGCGCAATATGATCAAAGCCCGGAAGGATGCGGCCTGAACACCGCCGATAGATCTTCCGACGCAAAGTCCAAGGTGGAGGAGGTACCCCTCATGAGCAACGAAATCCAACAGGCGTCGATCTTGACACGAACCGACGTCAACGGCGTCGCGGTCCTGACGATCGACAATCCGCCCGTGAACGCACTCTCTCAGGCGCTTCGAAACGCCCTCGTTCATCATATTCGCGAGGTTGGCAACGACAAATGCGTTGAGGCAGTCATCATTACCGGGACGAGCGGCAGGTTCATTGCCGGTGCCGACATTAAGGAGTTTAAAGGGCCAATTTTGGACCCTTCCCTTCCTGACGTACTCAAGGCGATCGAACAATTAGATAAGCCTGTCATAGCAGCGGTTGAAGGTGTGGCACTCGGCGGTGGCGCCGAATTGGCACTTGCATGCCATTATCGCTGCGCCACTGGCGATGCGAAATTCGGCTTTCCGGAGGTAAAACTCGGGATTATACCCGGCGCTGGCGGGATCCCCAGACTCCTGCGGCTTGTCGGCCCAAAGATTACCCTGGATCTTGTCGCGGGTGGCCGACCGATCGACTGCGAAACGGCCTTCGCATTTGGACTGGTAGATAAAATTATCGAACAGGCGGACAAGATCGGAGCCGCAATCGAGTATGCGCTCGAATGCGTGGGCAAGCCTTTGCGCCGGACCTCGCTTTTATCCGTAGCGACCTTTGATGCAGACGCCTTCAATGTACAGTGCGTGGCTTGGAGAAGCCGAGCCCGCGGTCAGGCCTCTGTCATCGCCGCGGTGGATGCTGTCGCCGACAGTTGGGATCGAGGTTTTGCGGAGGCAGACGCGCGTTGCCGTTTGGAATTCACGCGCCTTCGCACATCCGATCAGGCCAATGCACTTCGTCACTTGTTCTTTGCGGAACGACAGGCACAGCACGTGCCGGGCCTTGATAGCGTTCAGGCTGCTAACATAGCGTCTGTGGCTGTGGTAGGGGCCGGCACCATGGGCCGCGGTATTGCGGTGGCGTGCCTGATCGCCGGCTATTGTACTCTTCTCATCGACGTCGATGAGGAAGCCCTCCGTCGAGCAGCCCTCGCCATTGGTGTGGCCGTGGAGAAAACCATAAAGGACAAGGCTGGCAAGAGCGATAAGGCGAGTCAGATTTTGTCCCGGCTTTCAACGGCGCAAACGCTCCAAGATGCCAACAATTCGGATCTTATCGTAGAGGCGGTGTTTGAAGACATTGATGTAAAGTCATCCGTGCTTACGCAGATAGCGATGGCCGCACCCCCGCAAGCGACGATTTGCACCAATACGTCCTATCTTGATATCGATCAGCTCGCCGGGGCTGTTTCCTCCCCGGAACGTTTTATCGGCCTTCACTTTTTTGCTCCGGCTGAAATCATGAGGCTTGTTGAAGTAATCCGCGCAAAGACCTCAGGCGAGCAGGCGGTTGCCACTGGACTGCGCTTTGCGCGCTCGCTGTCGAAGATTCCTGTTCTCGCGGGAGTATGCGATGGCTTCATCGTCAATCGGATCCTTGCGGCTTATCGCCGGGAGATGGAGTATCTCTTGGAGGAAGGGGCTCTGCCACGTGAGATCGATGCCGCGCTAGAACGCTTCGGAATGGCAATGGGGCCCTTTGCCGTGGCTGATCTGTCCGGTCTTGACATCGCATGGGCGCGCCGCAAACGCTTGGCCCCGATGCGCGATCCGCAGGAGCGCTATGTAAAGATTGCTGATCAATTATGCGAGATGGGGCGTCTGGGTCGCAAAACCGGCGCGGGCTGGTATTCGTATGTCGACGGCACCCGCCAATTGGATCCCCTCGTCGAGGAACTTGTCGTCAACTCTTCTCGAGAGAAGGGCATTACCAGACAACCAATTTCCGAGGCAGAGATCGTGGACCGCGCCATCGGCTCGATGATCAGCGAGGCCCGGAAGATTCTCGCTGAGGGGATCGCGCTTCGTGCCTCCGACATCGATCTTGCGATTACGAATGGCCTGGGTTTTCCAGCGTGGCGAGGCGGACCGCTCTATTATGCGGATCGGATGGCGGAGAATCAAGGATAAGAACGTGTTGATGCGAGGTTGATGCAAGACTTCCGCGATACCCCGCCATCCATCCATTGTCATCGCGCAAACAGCGAACACGCAACAGGTCTGAACACGTGTCATGCCCCTCGCAGCGGCAGTTAACGATGTCGCGTTATCGTGGCGCCGCTTCGGCTTCTACTGTTCTGACGGGCTCTCTTGTTGCGCTGGGTTGGCGGCACTCGCCTGGCGGTCCTTATCCATGCCGTCATTGACCGGCGCACCCGAACCGACGTTATCCGCCGATCGGCAAGATGGAGCATTCAGCATTCCGTCACGTTCACAGCAAGGCCGCCAAGGCTTGTCTCCTTGTATCTGCTGTTCATATCCGCTCCGGTCTGACGCATTGTCTCAATGCAAATATCCAAGGGAACGATATGTCCTCCCTCAGATTTGAGGGCAAGCGAAGCTGCGGTGACCGCTTTAACTGCTCCGAAGGCGTTCCGCTCGATACACGGTACCTGCACGAGACCCGCGACAGGGTCGCACGTCATTCCAAGATGGTGTTCCAGCGCGATTTCGGCAGCATGTTCGATTTGCTCCGGCGAACCCCCGAGAGCTGCGGCAAGACCGGCAGCTGCCATTGCAGATGCCGATCCCACTTCACCCTGGCATCCGACCTCAGCACCGGAGATCGAAGCGTTCGACTTGATGATGCCGCCGATCGCGGAGGCTGTAAGAAGAAAGGTGTTGACGGCGTCCTGATTTGCGTCAGCATGAAATTCAACGAAATAGCGTAAAACTGCGGGAATGACGCCGGCCGCACCGTTGGTCGGGGCCGTCACAACCCGCCCGCCGGCCGCATTTTCCTCGTTGACCGCTATCGCGTAGAGCGACAGCCAATCATTGGCGAGAAGCGGATTGAACCGGTTGGTGTGTCGCTCGCGTGCGAGCTTTTCAAATAGAGAGGCCGCTCGTCTTTGTACGCGAAGTCCTCCTGGCAGGATGCCCTCGCCCCTCAAGCCCCTGTCGATACAGTTCGACATTACCGCCCAGATATGCTCCAGCCCCTTTTGAATCTGAACCGCTGTTCTCACCGTCTCCTCATTGGCATGCTTCATTTCGGCGATGGTAAACCCGCTCTGTCGCGCCATTTCAAGCATTTGCTTGGCAGATGCGAAGGGATAGGGAACCACGGGGCCGTGTTCGACCGGACCAGAGATTCGCCTCAACGCCAGTTCATGTTCATCGACGACAAATCCCCCGCCGACGGAATAGTAAACACGCCTGAGGACGAGGACCTCGCCATCATAGGCTTCAAAAGCGAGCCCGTTGGAGTGTCCGGGAAGCGGTGCGGTGCGATTGAAAACAATGTCCTTTGCCGGATCGAACCCATAGGCCGGATGGCCCGGCGGCGCGACGATCTTCTGAAGCTGCGTTTGGCTGATGACTGTATCGATCACGTCGAGATCGACACGGTCCGGTAAGTAACCGTTCAGCCCGAGTATGATGGCTTTGTCCGTGCCATGACCGATACCGGTAAACGCAAGCGACCCATGCAGGAATGTCTTCAGTGATGTTGGCTTGGCTGTCCTCGTTCGGGGCCATTCGGAACTTTGCAACTCGCCCAGGAATCTTCCCGCTGCAACCATCGGGCCAACCGTATGCGAGCTTGAAGGCCCGATACCAACCTTGAAAAGTTCAAATACCGACAAAAACAACGGTAACTTCCTTGCGATATGAGGGAAAGTGGGAGGGCTTGCTGGGCCAGAGTGTGTAGCGCAAAAGTAGATTAATATCTGAAAAAAGCAACGCAAGATATTCTTCTATACGGCCAAAGCGGGGTAACATCGTAGGTGCGAAGATTGAAAAATGTAGAAAAACTGATGTTAATAGGATTTACAAGAATGGCATCCTGTTTTAGAACGGGAATAAGAAACAAAAAAGGGGATGGCGATGTTTGCTGGCACGCCCGACGATGGAACTGGCTGTTTTGCCGGGTATGTTTGCACAGATAAAGCAGGCTGCTGACTGAAAAGCGCGGCAGAACAGGCTTTTTTCGACGACACCGACCGGCTGAGCAAAATTCTTGCGGATGAAAAATGTCCTGCAAATGGACCGTTTTGAAGCAATTGCCGATTTCATCGCGGAGAACCAAGGCCGAAAGGCCTTGTGAGGGTCACCCGGTCGTCACGGCCATCGGGGTTCCCAACGTGCGTTCACGGCGTTTCATACATTGCAGTTGGTTTCAAAAAGGGGAGCATGACCATGTCTGGATTGAATAGACGCCAAATGATGAAGCTGGTTGCCGGAGGTGCCGGTCTCCTTGCCGCGCCTGCTATTGTAAAAGATGCGTTCGCCTCGTCGGGAAGCTTAAACTATATGGGATGGGCCGGGTACGATGCCAGCGGCATTTTTGAGGCTTTTAAGAAAGCTACAGGGATCACCGTAGCACTCACGGAGAATCCTGACCAGGATGCGATGTTCGCGCAGTCAAAGCTTGCGGTTCCGACCGGCAGTGCCGATATAGCTGAACCCACATTTGACCGTTTCAGAAGTTGGGCAAGCAATGGCCTGATCGACCCTTGGAACCTGGATAAACTTTCTCTGTCGAACTACATCGACGGCATGCCCGGAGCAAAACCCGGGGATGAGAGCGAGATCGACGGAAAGCACTATTTTGTTCCGTCGGTATGGGGCACGGAAGGTCTGATCTTCAGCAAGGACGCCGCCCCACTAACCTATGGGGAGGCGAGCCTCGCTGATCTATTCGATGAAAAATATACCGGCCAAGTTGCCGTGCGCGCCCATTCCGCATTGGCTGCAATGGGGCGCGTTCTTGAAACCCAGGGCAAGTTGCCAAAGCCGTTCCGAGATAGCTATCGCGATGAGGCAACGATGCGGGAAGTCTGGGATGTGGTGCTTGCCGAAGCCCTGAAGCACAAGTCCAATATCGCCCAGTTTTGGGCGTCGGAGAACGATGCGCAAGGTGCTTTTCGAACGAATGGTTGCACCATCGGACTCGGCTGGGATTCGACCGCCGTAAACCTGTCGGGCGACAATTTTGGCTTCATTGCGCCAAAGGAAGGAGCCTTTGCCTGGTGTCAAGGCTTTCTGCTGATGAAGAATGCCAAGAACATCGACCAGGCCCATGAATGGGCAAAATGGATGTCTAGCCCCGAAGGGGCGGCCGCCTGGGCCTCTCTCTACAAGTCGAATTCTGCTGCCAAAGGAGCCGTCGATCATGTCGATCAAAGTGTTCGTGATTTCTATGCCGCCGCATATCCAGCGGATGCTGCATCGAAGCTTTGGTGGTGGCCGACCCAAGACGCATGGTTCGTGAAGCTTCGCAGTGAATATGCTGACAAATTCAAGGCAGCGTAAGACTTTTCCTGTAGCAGGCTGCCGATCGATGACGGAATCGGCAGCCAAGACATTGAACAGATCTGCTGATGCAGACAATCAATTGATGAGGCTTCCATGAGCGAGGGCGTAGAACTTTCCGGTGTTTGCGCAGATTTTGGCCATTTTCGCGCCGTCGACAACGTGTCTCTTTCTGTCAAGCCGGGAGAGTTCTTTTCATTTCTTGGGCCATCCGGGTGTGGAAAAACAACCATCCTTCGCATGATTTCCGGGTTCATTTCGCCAAGCCAGGGCCGTATCAGCATTGGGGGCCAGGACATGCGCGGGATTGGACCAAACCGCCGGCCGACCGCGCTTATTTTTCAGAACCTCGCGCTATTCCCGCTTATGACTGTTTGGGAAAACATCGCATTCGGGCTGGAAGTTCGCGGTATGGGTAAGAAAGAGCGCCGGGCAAAGGCCGAAGCGCTGCTAGAATTGGTTGAACTGCCCGACGCAGCAGACAAAGCTGTTGCGCAGTTATCAGGCGGACAAAAGCAGCGCATCGCGATTGCACGGGCTCTTGCAGTTGAACCTAAGGTCATGCTTCTCGATGAACCGCTGTCTGCCCTCGATCTAAAGATGCGCCAGCACATGAGAGCCGAGTTGCGATCAATCCAGAAGCGGACCAATGTCACGTTCATTTATATCACCCACGATCAGGGCGAAGCTCTAGCAATGTCGGATCGGGTTGCCGTGATGTCTCAGGGCCGCCTTCAGCAAGTCAACACGCCGCAGGAAGTTTACAACCACCCGGCAAACGGCTTCGTCGCATCGTTTGTCGGCGAAAACAACGTTTTCGCTGGCAATCTCATCGACATCACGGCCGGCATCGGAACGTTTCGCACAGACGCCGGACTGTTCAAGGCCAAAGTTGGAATGGGTGTGTCCGGGAGCGCCAACGTGAAACTTTATGTGCGCCCGGAAAATGCTGGACTTCAGCGTAAAGCGACCGGAAACAATTGTCTCGCTGTCACAGTTACCGATATTGCCTTTGAGGGCAACTTCGTCAACGTTTTCGCTGTTGACGCAGATGGCAAGAACCGCATCGTCCAGATGCGAAACGAGATTGGCCAGTCGGTTCCATCCCGTGGCGCCGAACTATATTTGGGATTCGATCCGGAGAAAGCGCTGGTATTGGCTGACCATGGAGAGGAGGATATTGGATCGGACGAAAGCGCCCGTGCCGGACCGGAGATCAAGGAGGCAGCCCATGGGTAATATCGTGGTGCGGTACGGCCGCGGAATGGCCGTCATTTGTACCGGCCTGACCGCATTCTGGCTCTTGGTGCTCGTGGTCTTCCCCAACCTGTTCCTCGTTGAACAATCGTTCAGGCCGTATCTGCCTGTGGAGCAGATCGGAGGTCCGAATGATGGCTATACACTTTCCAACTATCTGACTTTTTTGAACCCGTCAGCCACCAAGAGTGTGTTGTTTTTTGACCTTCCGATACACGTCTTTGTTTTCCTCCAGACTGTTTTTGTCAGTTGTATTGTGACGATCACGTCTTTCCTGCTTTGCTACCCAATGGCCTATTATCTCGCGAAAGTTGCCAAGCTGCGCGCGGTGCCGACCCTTTTGATGCTCCTGCTATTGCCTTTGTGGGTAAGCGAGATCCTGCGCAGCTTTGCCTGGTATATTATTCTTTCCTATGCCGGCCCCCTAAACGGGTTTCTGGGTGCGATCGGTCTTGTCAAAGTTCGATGGCTGACCGGTTACAATGGCGTCATCATCGGTCTTGTCTATACCAACATTCTGTTCATGCTCTTCCCAATTTATAATGCGATATCGACACTTGATATTAACCAGATCGAGGCGGCACGTGATATGGGCGCGCGATGGTTGCAGATACACCGACGCATCATTATTCCGCATGCTAAACCGGGAATAGCCTCTGGTTGTGTCATGGTGTTCATGATGTCTGCTGGCGCAGTCTTTGTGCCTATGCTGTTGGGATCGCCGACTTCGCGCTGGTTTACAGAGGTCATCCTCCAATGGATGTTTGAATCTCAGGACTGGCACACCGGATCTGCATATGCCTTCCTACTCCTTATCATCTGCACGATTTTCGTGTCGACGATGATGCGTCTATTCAAAGTCGGCCTTGCCGATATAGCGCGCTGAGGCCCCAAGATGAAAACCAGTGCAAGCCGACTACTTCTGAACTTCTACCTGTTCGTGTTCTTCGCCTTCATGTTGGCGCCGCTTGCTATCATGGGCGGCGGAGCTCTCAATGATTCCCGCTTCCCTTCAGTTTATCCTTGGAAAGGCTTTACCGATCGATGGTTCATCGATCTTTGGAATGATCAAAGGATGTGGGACTCTTCGTTCAACACGCTCATGGTCGCCTTGGCAGTGGTAATTTTGGCGGTCCCAATCGGCACAGCTGGCGCGATTGTGATTAATAGCCTTCAGGGTCGTGCGCGGTCGTTCCTCTATGGCATGATGGTTGCCCCTATCCTTACGCCGGGAGCTGTGATCGGTATTTCAACGCTCTTGTTCTGGAACGAGCTGAATGTCCCTGCTGGCCTCCATCTGTCTGTATTGGGCCAAGTCGCGTACATCTCTGCCTACGTAATGCTGCTGGTCTTTGCGCGCTTGCAGAGTTTTGATCGTGACCTGGAAGAGGCAGCTCTGGATCTCGGGGCGAGCCATTGGCAGGTCATCCGCCGGATTGTGGCGCCGCATCTTTACCCAGCCATCGGTGCTTCGGCTCTGGTCGCGTTTTTTCAGTCGCTGGAAAATTACAACGTCACGCTGTTTACGCGCGGTAATTCGGTAACTCTGACCGTTTATGTAGGGTCGAAGCTGCGCACCGGCTTTACACCTACGATCAATGCCATGGCGCTCATTCTTATCGTCATAACGATCTTTGGGGCAGTGGTTTATGAGATATTGCGGCGCCGTGAGGCACGATACAACGACTATTTGGACATGATGGCGCAGCGCGCCGAACGGGAGGCGCTTGCGCAAAAGCTCGGGACCGTGCGCGGGTAGTCCACAATATATGCGTAAGATCAATGCTTGTGTTTTCACCCCCAGGCGCGCAAGCGATCACTCCACTGACTGCGCGCAGCGTCGAACGGGGGAGCAGCGAGGCGTCAAGAACGTGTGTCGCCGCGGAAAGGAATCATCAGAATGAAAAATCCATCCGACCATGAGATCAGGGAAGGTCGTTTAGACGTCGATGATGGTCATCATATCCACTTCAGGCATTTTGTGCCGAATACGCCGGTCGACCAGATCGCCGTTCTTTGTCTTCCGGGATTTTGGCGTAACGCACGCGACTTCGAGCGTATCGCGTCTCTCCTCGCGCTAAGCCGAATCGTTGTTACACCTGATATGAGAGGCCGTGGCGGTTCGTCCCGCGCCACCGATGCCGGTGACTATCGCTTCGAGCGTCTGATTGAAGATGTCTGGCGGCTGTTGGATCACC
This sequence comes from Agrobacterium sp. LAD9, assembly GCF_003031125.1. Classification (NCBI taxonomy): domain Bacteria; kingdom Pseudomonadati; phylum Pseudomonadota; class Alphaproteobacteria; order Hyphomicrobiales; family Rhizobiaceae; genus Agrobacterium; species Agrobacterium sp. LAD9. Next base: position 208,253 of record NZ_PHGS01000013.1, read on the forward strand.
TGAATATCGAGACGTGCGTTGTCATCGGCACAACGCTCGGGGGGTTTATGGGGCTGCAGATGGCCTGCGCTAACCGGAAGCGCATTGTGGGCCTTGTGCTCAATGACGTTGGCACGGAGACAACATCGATCGCAAGCAAGCGGTATAGCGCGCTTGTCGATCATGCGGAGTGGAGCCTCGACCAAGTCGTCGCGAAAACGAAACTTGCAAACCTGGATTTCTTCCCTGACTTCAACGAAGAGGATTGGCAAGAGTTCACGTTGCAGGCATACCGACGTGTCGGCGACGATAGATACACCCGTGATTTCGACGAATTGACCGGCGAGGAGACCGCGCGTTTCAAGCGAGAGAAAACGTCCTTCTGGGATGAGTTCATGAGCCTCGACATTCCCATCGCCATCCTGCGCGGAGAGCGTTCCGACTATTTTCCCGAAGCGCTTGCTCGCGAAATGGCCCAGAACCACCCGCGGGCAACGCTGTCAATAGTAGACGGCCGTGGTCATCCCCCTCTTCTGGACGAGCCCCAATCTCGAAAAGCTATTGAAGGTGTGCTGCAAGCCGTCTGCGTACCAATCGATCTATCGCACCCTATAGCCTGAGGTGGCTGGTGGTCGGTGTCGGGTCAATTTCCAATACAGAATCCTAGAAGGTCAGTTTTTTAATGGGTGACATGTTCGATATCGTCATTATCGGAGCTGGCTCTGCGGGTTGCGTCCTCGCCAATCGCCTGTCTCAAGATGTAAATCTCAAGGTTCTGTTGATGGAGGCCGGCGGATGGGATTGGAATCCACTTATTTCCATACCGATCGGAGCGCGGAAAATGACGCAGTACGGGCTGTACGATTGGGGTGACCTTTCCGAGCCAGATCCTGGTCTGAACTCGCGTCGGCTGTCGATCCTGCATGGGAAGGTCATGGGTGGAACGTCTTCCATCAACTACATGGCTCACACGCGCGGACATCCCGCTGACTATGACGCATGGGCAAACGCCGGAGCAAAGGGATGGAGTTATGCCGAGGTTCTGCCCTACTTTAAGGAATGTGAGACATGGCAGGGTGGCGAAACTGCGTGGCGCGGTGGTCAAGGCGAACTTGGTGCGCAAGAGACCGACCTGTCTGACCCGATCTATCAAGCGTGGTTGGAAGCGGCGCGTTTGAAGGGATACAAAAGGACTGCAGACTATAATGCGGAAGAGCCTGAGGGTTTCGGGCCGACGCAATACACCGTCAGGAACGGCAGGCGAGCATCTACAGCGCGCGTTTTTCTGCGGCCGGCGCTAAAGAGGCGCAACCTCACCGTCATCACCCGGGCCATGGCCACTAAGATTCTGTTTGAAGGAAACACGGCGGTTGGCGTCGAATATCGTCATCGAGGAAAGACAAGGACGGTGCGTGCGACGCGACAAATCGTTTTGTCGCTCGGCGCGATCAATACGCCGCATCTTTTGATGCTCTCTGGGATAGGGCCCGCGGACCATTTGCGATCCGTCGGCATCTCGCCGATCGCCGATCTTCCGGTAGGCAAGAATCTTGAAGACCATCTTGGATTCACCATGGAATGGGAACGCAAGCACCCCGGGCATTTCCATCGGACATTGAGGTTAGATCGCGTCGCGCTGAACATGATCCGTGCGTACCTCCATGGAACCGGCCCCGCGACTTCGGTTCCCGGTGGAGTTTTTGGTTTCATCAAATCACAGCCAGAGGTCAAGAGGCCTGATCTGGAGCTGATATTCCTCGTGGTTCCACCGAATGCCAATTTTTGGTTTCGCGGCTTGAAGCAACCATACACCGATGGGTTTGGTATCCGTACACAGCTGATGAGCCAGGAGAGTAGAGGTGAAGTGCTGTTGCGCTCGTCGTCGCCCTTTGAGCGACCTCGCGTCATTTACAATTCGCTCACGGTGCCTGCAGACCTCGCCACCTTGCGGGATGGTTTCAAGAGAAGTTGGGAATTGGGACACTCAACCGAGCTTTCAGAGTTTCGCGGGCCTTTGGTGAGCCCCGCCGAGGCGCCGAGAACCGACGCTGAAATAGACGCCTACATCCGCGCAAAATCAATTCAGCAGTACCATCCATCCAGTACCTGCAAGATGGGTCTCGATGACAGTTGCGTCGTAAACCCTGACCTAACCTTGCGTGGACTTGAAAACCTAACTATCGCCGACGCTTCCGTCATGCCAAAGCTTATCTCCGGTCACGTGAACGTGCCAGTTATCATGATCGCTGCAAAGGCAGCAGCGATGATAAGCAACAGATTAAAGTGCAGCCCTGTCAACACGGGTGAAGACTGCTTGCTTGCGCAAAGTAGATTATCTGGTCCGATATCTGACTAAGTTGCCTTCGACACGATGTATGCGAAGCGGTATGAGAGTGTGGCTGCGTTGTTCCGGCGTCGGAGGATATGAGGAGTTGCCGGGTTCCCGTGACGCATTCCTGTTCCATGAGATGACGTAGCATGTTGCCTCAACCGAGACTGCTCAGATGCATTTTTCGAGCCCAAAGATCCCGGCCTGCACGGTTCTGGTTACGGTCTGGCAAAAGATCTGTTTATGTCCGCAAGCTGCTCCGGTAAGGCCGCCCGTTCGTGAACAGCAAAAACAATGACTACATGGTTTATGTGCCCTACCCTTCTCGCGAAAATCCGACGTTAAAAGATGCTTCGGTTTTAGCCCTGATTTCTTCGATAGACACATTGGGCGCAGTCTCGACTAGGGCCAGGCTTGGCGTACCGTGGCGGGCAATGGTGAAGACGCCGAGATCGGTAATGACGAGGTCGGTCACCCGCTGGCCAGTCAGTGGCAAGGTACATTTCCTGAGAAGCTTTGCCTGCCCCTTTGCCTCGTGTTCCATTACGACCACAACCCTTTTCACGCCGGCCACGAGATCCATCGCGCCGCCCATGCCCTTGACCATCTTTCCTGGGATCATCCAATTGGCGAGATCGCCTTCCTCGGAGATCTGCATTGCACCCAGAATAGACAGGTCGATATGGCCGCCACGGATCATGGCGAAGCTGTCTGCGGAGGAGAAGTAACTCGTCTTAGGCAATTCTGTAATTGTCTGTTTGCCGGCGTTGATTAGATCGGCATCTTCTTCGCCTTCTAACGGGAAGGGTCCCATGCCGAGCATGCCGTTTTCACTTTGGAGCGTCACGTCAATACGTGTTGGAATATAATTCGCAACCAATGTTGGAATGCCGATACCGAGGTTAACGTAGAATCCGTCGTTTATTTCGCGCGCTGCGCGTGCTGCCATTTGTTCGCGTGTCCAGGCCATCTTAGGCGAGCTCCGGTTCGCTTTTGGGGCGAGTGGTCCGTTGTTCAATGCGTTTTTCAGAGTTTACTACGCGTAAAAGACGCTGCACATAGATTCCAGGGGTGTGCACCTGGTCAGGGTCGATTTCACCACATGGCACCAGATACTCCACCTCGGCGACGGTGATCTTTGCCGCAGTCGCCATCATCGGGTTAAAGTTTCGCGCGGTCTTGCGATAGACGAGATTCCCCTCAGTATCTCCCTTGAATGCATGGACGATTGCCAGATCAGCAAACAAACTGGTCTCCATCACGTAGTCCTCCCCACCAAAACAGCGCACTTCCTTTCCCTCCGAGACGAGTGTTCCAACACCGGTCTTGGTATAGAAGGCCGGGATGCCCGCGCCACCGGCGCGAATCCGTTCCGCAAGCGTACCTTGGGGGTTGAATTCCAGTTCTAGTTCACCGGATAAATATTGCTCAGCGAAAAGCTTGTTTTCACCCACGTAAGATGAAATCATCTTCCGGACCTGCCGTGTTTGCAAAAGAAGACCGAGGCCATAGCCGTCAACGCCCGCGTTGTTAGAGATCATCGTTAGGTTCTTGATCCCCGACAGCCGGATTGCTTCGATAAGATTCATGGGAATTCCACACAGTCCGAAGCCTCCCGACATTATCGTCATACCGTCGAACAGCGTGTCGGCGAGCGCTTCCACAGCGGTTGTAGATACCTTCCTCATTGATCGTTTCCTCCGCCCTGCCCTCCTGCGAGGCAGTGATGTGAGACGACAGTAGGGCTTGATCATGCCGCCGGTTAGCCGTATTAATACTGCATTGCACCAACGTAGAAAATTTGTATGACGCCGAAATCAAATGATATTCGCTTCCCTTTGGCCGCGATACCGATACCACTCGTATTTGCAACGCACCGCATCATCCGCGACTGTAATGCGGAGTTCGCCAGTCTTTTCGGATGTGCCCGCGAGGAGCTTCTCGATGAAAGTTTCGCACGTCTTTACCCGAAACTCTCAGACTTCGTGCGTACAGGACATATGTGGCAGGCCCACCTTCGCGGTGGTCAGGTCTATTATGACGAGCGCATCATGACCGCCATCGATGGCACACGTTTCTGGTGTAGAGTACGCGGTCGCCGCCACCACGCCGAGAATCCTTTTGCGGAGGCACTTTATTGTTTTGAACGGTTGACCCGCCCGGTGGCGAGGCAACGGATAACTCTGACCGATCGTCAACGACAGGTTGTCGCGTTGGTCGCTCAGGGAAAGAACAACGCTGCAATCGCGGCTGAACTGAGCCTTTCAAAAAGGACAATTGAATCGCATCGTGCGCGCCTCATGCAGGCTGCGGGACTAAGAAACGCCGCCGAACTCGTCGCTTGGTTCAGTAACGAGGACAGAGGCTAACGGGAGAATATTGTTCTACCACTTCGGCCTCTTCGCTGCTGCCTTAAACGAAAGTTGACGACGGTGTTACGAGCACGACGCGGAACGTAACTTCAGATTAGTACCCGCACCAAGGCACATACTCCAAATGGATATCCATCTGCCAAAGGCTTCGTGAAATGCAACTGCGGGCTCCCGACGCCAAAGCTCAATTTACGATGCGCTCGACATATGCTTCGAAAGCGCATCGGTTCATCAGATGCAGAGCACGCTTCTACAGTCTCGAGTTAGGGATCTGTGGGTTCAAGTCCCATATTTGCCGTTGTGTCGCAGGGCAGAGCACACCACATCCTGCGAGGGACAAGGCAGACAATGAGGTGAAGCCGTTTCTCCGGCTTCACCTCATTGAGTGCCGGCATTTTTTCATGGCCATGAGTGTGAACGACTTAAGCCGCATTACGAGAGCCATATGTCACACTCTCGTGTGCGGCAGGTCTACCTCCACCTGCGAGCGTGAACTGAGAGATTAGCTTCCTGAGATGGTTGGTTTCCTGCGCAAGGGTTGCGCCCGCTGCATTCATCTCCTCAATCATAGCAGCGTTTTGCTGGGTGACTTGGTCCATCTGGTCGACGGCCGTGTTGACTTCGGCAAGTCCTACGGATTGCTCACGCGACGAAAGCGCGATCGCGTCCATATGCTGGAAGATCGTAACCACATAGTCTCCGATGACTTTCAGCGCATCGCCGGTGTCGCGCACCAGCCTGACGCCGCTGTCGACCTCGACGCTGTAATTGCGGATCAGTTCCTTGATTTCCTTGGCTGCCTTGGCGGCGCGCTGGGCAAGTTCGCGCACTCCTGTGCGACGACGGCAAAGCCCTTGCCGGCGTCACCGGCGCGTGCCGCCTCCACGCCGGCATTCAGCGCCAGCAGGTTTGTCTGGAAGGCGATTTCGTCGATCACCGAGATGATGCCGGAGATCTGGCCGGACGATTTCGCGTCTCACAATCGAAGATTGAGTAATTATAATATAATTTTGATGAGTTTCACTCAAACCGGCGAAACAGACAAGTACGTTGCTTTTACTGGTACTCTATAGATAGATGGTCGAGCGCGACGCAGCAATCGCAACGGTCTTTCAAAGTATTTTGTAAAATTTCTCAAAAACAAGAAATGTGGACTTCACGTGTTGGCGGGCATGTGTCTCCGCCACAGATGGATTACGAGCTTCAATCGCGCCGGCGATTTGTTCGTGCTGGTCCTGGAATAAGGTTGCCTCTTCCTTTGTAACAAATTGAGCGAATCTCTGCGCAAAATAATATTGCGTATTTTTCTTGATAAGGTCGATCAACCGTTCATTGCCGGACGCCGCAAAGATTCTATTGTGGAAGTCGCGGTTGGTCTTCATTCGCCGTGAGAGGTCTTCGAAGCGAAGCGCTCCCCGCTCGCGAACCATTGTACTTATCGCTGCTCTGTCTTGCTCCGTTGCTCGAATGGCTGCTTGCGCCGTGGCGAAACCTTCCAGAGACATCCTCACTTCGTAGGATTCGCGTATGTGAAATATGTCGAGTTTCTTGACCTCCCAGCCTCGCTTTCTGCGCGACAGCAATCCATCGACGGAAAGGCGCTGAATTGCCTCCCGAACCGGCGTTCGGCTGACCCCCAAGGCGTCTGCAATCTCAGCTTCGATGAGCGGCGTTCCGGTCCCCAGAGTACCGGCCCGCACGGCTAGGCGCAGCGTTTCATATACGCGTTCGACATGGTTTGTGCTGTCCTCGGTCCGCTCTTCGTCGACATGCTGACGAATTTCCCGGGCGAGAGACCAAAAATCCCCGCCCACAATAGCGAGCTCCTCCAAACCATTCTTCCAGGAGTGCGCGCCGGTGTCGGCTCCGGACGCCGGGCCCGGGCGTACGAGCTCGGAAATCGTCCAGACATCATCGACTTTGGCCTGCTTTTGCATCGCGTTACCTTGCGGGATCATAGTAGTCTCTGTGCACCGTCGTCGTCCCACCGGGACAGCGCTTCTATTGACTCTACCGGGGGAACCGTCGTCAAGTATATATTGACGCATGCATTTCCGTATGCCAGTTTGCATACAAACTAGCATACTTTAAGGTTTGACAAATGAATATCGCGCCCAATGAAACACACGATCCGCAGCATGAGAGCTGGATACCGTCAGCAAACGTTGAAGGCTGCGCGTTCCCACTTCAAAATTTGCCCTTTGGGGTAGCCTTAAATGAAGATCAAGGTTCGTCCGCAATTGTCGTCGCCATCGGAGATTATGCGCTCGATCTTTCGCTTTGCGCCAAGGAGGGGCTCCTTGACGATCTGTTCGCAGGAGAAGCGCGCTCTGTTTTGTCTCAGAGCAATCTCAACGCTCTCATGGGCCGTTCATACCGAGACTGGCATGAATTACGGCTGTGGCTGCATCGCCGACTACGCCTCGACTGGCCGACCCGTACGTCTCTGGAGCGATGCTTGAAGGAGCGCAGAACCATCAGTATGGTTGTTCCGTCGATGATCGGAGACTACACGGACTTTTATACATCCATTGATCACGCAACGAATGTCGGGAAGCTTTTTCGGCCCGATAACCCCTTATTCTCCAACTTCAAAAGCCTTCCGGTCGGTTACCACGGACGCTCTTCTTCGATTTGCATATCGGGCACTCCTGTGCGACGCCCGTCGGGGCAACAGTGCCTGGATACAGGCATCGTATTTGGTCCGTGCCGGATGCTGGATTTCGAGCTTGAACTTGGGGCATTCGTCGGTGGGCCAGTCAACCACGGTCCCCTGCCCCTGGCGGAGGCCGCACAACGATTGTTCGGATTTTGCCTCGTCAATGACTGGAGCGCGCGCGACATTCAGGCGTGGGAATATCAACCTCTGGGACCGTTCCTGTCGAAGAGTTTTGCGACCACGCTTTCCCCGTGGATAGTGACCGCCGAGGCGGTCGCGCCCTTCCGCGTTCCAGCGCGACCTCGAGATGACGGCGATCCCGCGATGCTGAGCTATCTCGTGGATCAACGTGACGCCGAAAAGGGAGCCCTCGACATCCAGCTTAGCGTTGCTCTGGGCGTGGCGGGAAGCGACGTTCACACGGTAACGAGGACCAACGCGTCCGGCCTTTACTGGACCTTTGCGCAAATGATGACCCACCATATGTCAAACGGCTGCAATATGCGTCCCGGCGACCTGATTGCCAGCGGCACGATATCTGGCACCGGGCAAGGCGAGCAAGGTTCGTTGCTTGAGCTAACACGACGCGGCGATGAACCAATCCGTGTGGGTGACGACGGTACACGAGCTTTCCTGCAAGACGGAGATGAAGTCGTTCTAACGGCACGATGCGAGCGGTCTGGTGTCCGCTCGATCGGCTTTGGTGAATGTCGGGGGATTGTTCTTCCGGCGATTTAAACACACTCATTGAGGGAGGAATTCATGAGTAACGAAATTATACTGACAACCCAAAGAGCCTTGAAACGGCTGCGGCAGACTTTCTTTAGCGGATGTTTGGTCGTGTCCGCGATCGCGTTCGGTTCCGGCTCGGCGCAAGCGCAGGAGCTCAAGCCGGTGACGATCGTCCTGCCCGGTTCTTCGGCGATGGCCTGGTATCCGATAGTGGTCGCCAAAGAGCAGGGCTATTTTGCAGAACAGGGATTGGACGTTTCCATTCAAAGCGTCGACGGATCTGGGGCTGTTCTTCAGGCGATGGCCGCCGGCCGCGCGGAATTTGGCGCGCCTGGTCCCGGCCCTGTTCTCAATGCAGCGGCGCGAGGCGGTGACATCAAGTTTTTCTACAACCTCTTTGCTCGTGGCCTGTTCATGCTGGCTGGGGATGAAAACGATGGAATAACATCGGCCGAGCAGCTCCGCGGTAAGCAGATTGGCGTTTCAACAGCCGATGGCGCGGAAGTCTCCTTTACCCGGAATGCGTTGGCATCCGTTGGCCTTCAGATGGGCGACTACAAGTTCGTCACCATTGGCCAAGAGGGAATGGCGGTGACTGCATTTGATCGAGACACTATTGCCGCTTTTGCAGCCTCGTTCACCGGCATCGCTGTTTTGAAAGACCGTGGCGTGAAGGTCTTTGATCTTACACCGCCCGGCTTCCAGCTGTTCGGAAACGGACTTGCCGTCCGTGGCGAAATATATCGTGAGTCGCCGGGTCTGGTCGCGGGGTTTGCGAAAGCGGTCCACAAGGCGACCCTTTGGGGCATGGAAAATCGCGCTGGCGTCCTCAAAGCAGGGGAGAGCTTCAATCCGCAGGAAGTCGAACGCGCGGAATACGCAAAGACCTTGCTTGACTCAGTTATCAAGCAATACCAACCCCTGGAAGGCAACAAGCTGGGCTATCTTCCCGACGCCGGCTGGCAAGCCTGGCAGCATAGCCAAGTGAGTACCGGTGAGATGGAAGCGCCCCTTAAGGATCTCTCCGGCGTCTACACAAATGAATTCGTAGAAAATCTGGGAGACAAATGATGCTGTCAGTGTCACAAGAAACCCCACTGCTGCAGCTTGCTAACGTCAACAAGCATTATCGCCGCGCCAGAAGGCAAGGCCAGGCAGACATCGTTCATGCTGCCAAGGATGTGTCCTTTGATCTTAGCAGGGGCCAAATGGCCTCTCTTGTCGGCGCTAGTGGCTGCGGTAAATCGACGGTTCTGAAGATGATAGCCGGCCTGATCCCGCCCACGGGTGGCGAGATACGAATGAAGAACCGTAAGCTTGCCGGACCGAACGAAGACATAGGCATCATGTTTCAGCAGCCCACGCTGTTGCCCTGGCGTAGCGTTTTGGACAATGTCCTGCTGCCAATCGAGATACGGGACGGTCGGAAAGCTGCCACTGCTGCGAAAGATCGGGCTGCCCAACTGCTTGATATGGCCGGTTTGGCCGAGTTTGCTAACGCTGTTCCCGCCGAATTATCGGGCGGTATGGCACAACGCGCCGCCATTTGCCGAATGCTTGTGACGCAGCCTGAACTCCTGTTGCTCGACGAGCCATTCGGGGCTCTGGACGAATTCACCCGTGAGCAGATGAACGTCGAGTTCGAGCGTATCTGCCAGTCCCGTGATGCCACAGCGATCATCGTCACCCACTCCATACAAGAGGCGGTGTTCCTCGCCGATGCGGTATTTGTGATGTCACCCCGGCCGGGCCGTATCATTAAACGCGTCGAGATCGACCTGCCGCGTCCGCGGACGTCAAACATGATCACGACGGTCCGCTTCAATGAATTTGTACGCGAAATTCACGACCTGCTGTTTGGAGAAGGAGGAACGGCCCATGGCTGATGTTCAAACGGCGTCGCCGGAGACTTTGATTGCGTTGGCCGAGAATGAGCGTAAGACGCTGATCGAACGCACGCCGCAATGGCTCCTTGTCCTGCTCTTTGGAGCGGCAGTGGTTGCCGTCTGGCAGTTTGCGGTGAGCTTCAGCGGCATTTCAGAACTCGTGTTGCCGGGACCGTTCTTGGTATTCGAAGACTTGGTCTTTACGCTCAAGAACCTGTTCACGGGCGGTTATGTAGCCAAGGCGACGTGGACCACTCTGGTTGAAGTCGTCTTTGGTTTTTCCCTGGCGGTTGTTGTGGGCTTGTCGCTCGGTATGTTGATCGGAGCGACATCGTTCGGCGAAAAAGCTGTCATGCCATACGTGGTCGCGATAAACACGATGCCGAAAGTCGCCTTCGCGCCGTTGTTCGTGGCTTGGTTCGGTTTTGGTATAGAGTCAAAGATTATGATGGCTGCCTTCATCTCATTCTTCCCGGTTACGATCAACACCGCAGCAGGTTTGGCGGCGACCGATAAGAACATGGATATGCTTTTTGATTCTTTGGAGGCTAACCGTTGGCAGCGCCTCTTGAAGCTCCAGATGCCGTTCGCGATGCCCTACATTTTTGCAGGTCTCAAGCTTGCCGCCGTTTGGAGTGTCATCGGTGTTGTTGTCGGCGAGTACATGGGCGGCGGAGAAGGTCTTGGCGAGTTGGTACGTGTCGCTGCCAGCCAGTTGCGGGTCGGTCGCGTCTTCGCGCAGATCGCACTGCTCAGCCTTATGGGTATGGCATTGTTTGGCTTTGTCTCACTCCTGGAGCGATACTTCATTCGTTGGCGGCGCTGATACCCCCATTTGCTGATTGAGCAGTGCCGTTCCGTAAGCCGTTGGAGTTTCCCTCTCGGCGCTGGACCGGCGCCTGTTCACACCTCGCAATCAACATCACAATGATTAGGTTGGTGAATTCAAGATTCATCCCAACAGTCGATTCAAAATCCACGCTTGCGTGACAACCTGTGGACCACGGTAGATGATGACACTTTACAGTTATTGGCGATCAACGGCTTCATATCGCGTGCGAATCGCTCTTGCTCTTAAAGGCCTCGGAGTAAATCAAGTGGCGGTAAGCCTTGTGAACAACGGAGGCGAACAGAATGGAGAAGCTTATCGCCGGATAAATTCCCAAGGCCGCGTGCCCAGTCTGGTTCTCGATGACGGCACCGTGCTCACGCAGTCCTTGGCGATAATCGAATATCTCGAGGAGATCTTTCCAACATCACCCCTCCTGCCCACAGATCCCGTTCGGCGAGCGCATATCAGGGCCGCGGCAGCGATTATTGGATGCGACATTCATCCACTTCACAACTCCTCAGTGCTGAACTATCTTCGAACGGAATTGCTCTGCCGGAACGATCAAGTGGATGGGTGGATACATCGCTGGATTGGAGACGGCTTGACCGCTGTGGAAGCGCTCATCGAGGACACCGCATATTGCTTCGGGCCTGAGCCCGGTCTTGCCGAGGTCTTCCTCATACCTCAGGTCTACGCGGCACACCGTTTTGGAGTACCGATGGATACTTTTCCCAATATAGCCCGCGTCGCTATCCTGTGCGAAGGCCACCCCGCCTTCAGGTCAGCGCATCCTGCGGTGCAGCCAGATGCGTCAAATCCTGATGGCTGGCTTGCAACGAACATTGAGAATAGTGTTACCATCGATGGCGGCTAAGCCGCTTGGCGAACAATGGCGCAGTCAATTTCGCGGCGGTCAAAATCGTTCCGCCGACTCGAGTTATTTTGAGACAAGCAATGCGCGTTTCGATCAACCGCATCTGCCGATCCTGCTCTTGCGGCAATGCAAAAAAGATGCTCGGTGACTATAGCTCTAACGCAGCCGACAGCGATGTCATATTTGTTTCGGGCACGGCCTTCTGGCGAACGAGCGCGGAACTCGCTCAGTGGGCTAATGCCGGAACAAGCCTTTGGCTTGCGCCAATCGGCTAGCGTTGAATAGGTTCTGCAAAATTGAAATGTTTTTCGGCCAGACGGTAAAATCGGCGACCGCTTTTCCCTTTCAAAATAGAACCTTACGCAGGGATATGAAACTTTCTTTTCATATTCGCCGCGGCCGTTTTTTGAAAATCGGTACATCGGGTGATTAACTTGTAGGCGCCAGAATGGGGGTCGTTGCCGGATATTTCGGGAAAATAACGCTTTTTTCCGGGCGACCATTTTCAATTTCGGCAATATTTTACGGATTATCAATTGCTTGCATATTTGTTGATTTTTGCTTCTGATTGTTTTTCAAAGAAATGTCGGCTGTTTTTACCTTTTGCCTGAATTCTCGGCATTTTGCGCGAAAACTGGTCGTCTGGCTGTCTATGCAAATTATTTTTCATTGATATCCTCAACTCATCAGCATTGACTAAAGAGAATCTGATGAGCACCCTTCACCATTCAAGCCTTCCCTTTCGACGCAGTGAGTTGCGTTTCGAGCGTCTACTGGAGGGTTTCAGCCCGAGTTTTGAGTTCGAGCCGGTCGATCCGCTTCCGGAGAGCGAGTTCGTCGACAGACTGCGCCGCATTCGGCGCGAGGCGACCGTCGCAGGGCATGACGTCATGCTTGTTCATGCGGATTCCATCGGCTCCTATCGCGTTTCCAACTCATACCTTCGCTATATGTGCGACTGGGCACGCGAAGGCGTGCTGGTGGTCCCAACCGACGAAGACAAGCCGCTGACGCTGTTTTCCATCTTCAGCAGTTCCGTCCTGCTGCCGCCGGCCGGCGAGGCGGTGTTGGTCGAAGACATCTGGCAGGTCGGCACCTGGGGTCGCGAGACCTATAATCGTCCCGGCAAGACGGTCGACAAGGTCGTCGAGGCTGTCGGTTCTTTCCTGGAGCGCGAGGGTTTTGCGTCGTCGCAGATTGGCCTGATCGGCGATGCGACGTCCGCCGGTTACTGGAACGGTCTTGGCAAACGTCTGCCGAAGAGTTCGTTCGTGCAGGCAAGCCCGATCATCGACCGCATGCAGAAGGTGCGTTCGAAGCGAGAGCAAGCGGTGGTGCGTGCCGCGGCCCAGCTGGCCAGCATCGGCATAGAGGCCGCTTACCACGTCACAAAACCCGGCGTGACCGATTATGAAATCTACGCCGCCTTCACCTATGCCCAGATGGCGCGAGGCGGGGAGAGCGGAGACGGCTACCAGATCGGCATCAACCAATACGGCACCCATTGCGGCAAGCCTTACGGCCACGTGGTGCGTAACGGCGACATCATCAATCTCTATATATCGGCGGTGATCTATCAGGGCTACACGGCTCAGATCGCCCGCATGATCGCCGTCGGCGACATTACCGACAAACAGGAAGACGTGCTGCAGATGTGCACCGAAGGTGTTCAGAAAGCAGCGGCGCTGATCAGGCCCGGCGCAATCATTTCCGACCTCGCGAACGCTTCCTTCGAACCCTACATCGCCCGCGGCTACCTTTCGTCCCACGACAGCCGGACAATGCCCTATAACTGGGTGTCCGAAGACGACGGCAAGCCGCGCCTGATCCCGCGCAAGCATGTCGTGGATGAAGATTGGGAGCGCCAGGGCCGCAAGCTGATGCATGTCTATCCGGCGACGCTCGGTCCTCACAATCCCAATGTCGGACATTCCGTCTCGATGGTGAAGTTCAACAATTACAACATCCAGTCGAACAACCACGACAAGCTCGAAGAAGGCATGACCTTCGTCCTCCACTCGCAATGGCTCGAGCCCGAGGTCGCCGGCTGCAATGTCGGCGACTGCTATCTCGTCACCGATACAGGGGCTGAAAACCTCAGCCACCATACTCCACTTGCAGTGCATCGTGTGAAAGCGGGCTCCTGACGCACTGCCTGATCCGTGAATGCCAATAAGAAACCGCCAAATAAAAAACCAGATGGAGAACAGATATGTTTGATAAGATTCGTCGCCGAAAGTTGTTGGCTACGGCAGCCGTTGCGGCGCTTGCATTGACCGTCGGGCTCGGTGCAGGTGAAACTCGTGCCCAATCGAGCGAGAAGGTCACGCTGAAACTGGCCAATTCCCAATGGCTTGATGCGTTGCGCGGCAAGAACCTCTGGGCAGCGGTCAGCAAGTACCAGGAAACCAATCCGAACGTCACGCTTGAGCAGGAAGCCATTCCGTCTGCGGAATTCGCCGACAAGCTGACGACCGAAATGGGCGCAGGCCAGGGGCCGGATGTGGCGATGATGCAGGAAGGCTTGTTCTACGCGATTGCGGATGCAGGTTTCCTCGTCGACCTCTCGGCTGCAGCTGACGGCGCCAAACTGAACAAGAGCAATGAAAACGGCGTGATCGACGGCAAGCGCCTAGGCGTCGCCTGGCAGCGCGCCGTTTATGCCCTGATCTATAACAAGCCCTTGATCGATGCCGCCAATGCGAAGGTGCCGACGACGGTGGATGAGCTCATCGCCTCCGCCAAGGCTGCATCCGCTGCAACTCCGGGCGTGATCGGCTTTACCGCCCGCCACCAGATCAACGATTTTTCGGGCTGGTTCATGGATTTCCAGAGCTGGGCCTACGGCTATGGCGTCAACTGGGTCGATGCAAACGGCAAGCTGACGATCAATACGCCGGAAGCCGTCGCCGCCATCACGGCTTTCAAGAAGGCTTATGACGCCGGCATCATGCCGATCGGCGACAGCTTTCCGACGCAGCGCACGCGCTTCAAGGAAAAGCATGCGGCCTTCTCGATCGACAATTCCGGCGGCACGCTCAATATCGCCTCCGGGGGCGCCCTTCAGTCCGGCGATCTTTATGCTGCTCCGATGCCGTTCAAGAACCCCGGCGCGCATCAGCAGATCTTTGTCGGCGTGAGCTCGCACGGTAAACACCAGAAGGAAGCGATCGCCTTCGTCAAGTGGCTAGTCGGCCCCGTCGGTCAGCAGGCTCTGCGTGACGCATCGGGTCCGGATGCGCTTGCAACCGACGTGCCTGTCAGCGACGCCTACTCCAAGGCCAACCCCTGGGCGCCGACCTTCGTCAAGCTTGCCGAAGCCTCTCGCAGCACGCTGATCAAGGGATATGAAGTCGAAACAGCACAAATCATGCGTTTCGTGATGCAGGCCGTCGAAAAGGTCATCCTTGCGAATGCCGATCCGAAGACGGCGCTCGCCGAAGCTCAGTCAGCCATCGATAAGCAGTTCTGAGAACGTCGCATCAAGAAGGGAGACTGATGTGAGCGCGAGTGGCCTGAAAAACAGGAGCGGCATGGTCAGATTGCTGCCCTATGCCTTCATTCTTCCGCCCATGATCTACCTGGTGGTCTTCATGTTCTGGCCGCTGTCGCGGCAGATGTACATGAGCCTGACCAACACCAGGATAGTCAATCCCAACCGAGGCCGGTTCATCGGCCTCGGCAATTATCAACGGCTGATCGAAGATCCGGCCTTCTATCTCTCCTTGAAGGCAACGCTGACTTATACCGTCCTGACCGTCATTATCGGTGTTGCTCTCGGTGTCGTTGCTGCACTTGCCATCGATCGTCCCTTCAAGGGACGGGCGATCGTTCGGGCAATCCTGCTGTTCGGCTGGGCCGTGCCCGGTGTGGCGGCCTCGCTGATCTGGTTGTGGATGTATAACGAACGATCGGGCATCTTCAATCGCATCACTGAACTGCTCGGCCTCGGACGCTTCTCATGGCTGACCAGCACCGACTATGCGCTCGGCTCGGTTCTTGCCGTGACTGTCTGGCAGGTCGCGCCGTTCGTCATGCTGGTTGTGCTGGCAGCCCTTCAATCGGTGCCGCAGGAAGTGCGCGAAGCCGCCAGGATCGATGGCGCAGATGGGATCAGCACTTTCCGTGCGGTGACACTGCCGCATATCCGCCCCTCGATCCAGCTCGCAGCCCTTCTGGTCGCCGTGTGGTCCATTCGCCGATTCGACATCATCTACCTGCTGACCGGCGGCGGTCCGCTGGGCTCGACCAGTACCCTCGTCGTCAAGCTCCGCCAGACGGCGTTCGAGGGTCATGAACTGGGGATGGCCAGCGCTTATGGCGCGGTCGGTCTCGCGCTGGCGCTGATGGTGGCGGCCATCCACTACACTGTCGAACAACGCCGCATGAAGAGGATGTCTCGATGATGACACCCCGAAAACTCGCCATGAAGGCGCTGCGATATACGCTGATCGGAATTCTGGTCGTACTCGCCGGCTTCCCGGTCTACTGGATGGCGGCCACGGCACTCAACGTCAATTCCCAGCTTTACGGAACCGGCCAGGTTGCCTGGCCGCAGATGCAACATCTGCCGGATCTGGTAACCGAGCTCGGCAATGTTCCGATCGGCCGCTGGCTGTTCAACACGCTGCTGATCGCCTCGGGCGGCACCATTCTGAGCCTGACCCTCGGCGCACTTGCCGGTTATGCCCTGAGCCGTTTCAAGTTCCATGGGCGCGGCCTGGTCGGCTTTCTGCTGTTCATGACGCAGGTCGTTCCCGAAGCGCTGATCCTGGTTCCGCTCTATGCGATGTTCATCACCTTCGGCCTGCTGAACAGTCTCTGGGGCCTGATCCTGGCGAATGTCGGGTTCTCGCTGCCGGTGGCGTGTTTCGTCCTCAAGGGGGCAATGGATGCCGTGCCCTATGAAATCGAGGAGTCCGCGATCATCGACAATTGCCCGCGGTTCAGCGTGCTGACCATGATCATTCTGCCGCTGATCATGCCGAGCATCGCGGCGGCGGCGGTAGTGTCCTTCTTTGCCGGCTGGAACGAGTTCCTGTTTGCCTCAACCTTCCTCATGGATCGGGCCCTGTGGCCAGCAAGTGTCGGTCTCGCCTCGTTCGTCGGGCAATATGAAACTCCGATGTCCGCCGTGCTTGGCGCGGCCCTGGTATTCAGCCTTCCCGCCATCGTCTTTTTTCTTCTTATCCAGCGCAAGATCGTGGCCGGTCTGACGGCTGGCGCCGTGAAGGGATAATCCATGCCCGCCTTGACCTTCAAGAATGTTTCCAAGACCTTTGGCGACAACACCGTGATAGACGCCTTCAGCGCCGACATCCATGACGGCGAATTCCTGGTCCTGCTCGGCCCCTCCGGCTGCGGAAAGTCGACGCTGCTGCGTATGATCGCGGGCCTCAGCGACATTACCTCCGGGGACCTGCTGTTCGACGGGGCTGTCGCCAACGATTGGGAGCCGAAACAACGTGGCGTCGCCTTCGTCTTCCAGACCTATGCGCTCTATCCGCATATGACCGTTCGCGAGAACATCGCGTTTCCGCTGGTCATGGATGCATTTCGCAAGTGGTACCATCTGCCGATCGTCAATATCGTCGCCCGCCACAGGCTGATGAAGAGGGCGGATATCGCCGAGCGGACGCTCAGCATCGCCCGTCAGCTGGAGCTCGAGCCTCTGCTCGACAGGCGCCCGGCGAGCCTGTCGGGTGGACAGCGGCAGCGCGTCGCGCTTGCCCGCGCGCTGGTGCGCAATCCTGCCCTCTATCTGCTCGACGAGCCGCTTTCCAACCTGGATGCCAAGTTGCGCACGCAGATGCGTTCGGAAATCTCGGCTCTGCATCACAAGGTCGGCAAGACCTTCGTCTACGTGACGCACGACCAGGTCGAGGCCATGACCATGGCGACGCGCATCATCGTGATGAACAAGGGCATCGTCCAGCAGGTCGATACGCCTGACGAGATCTACGATCATCCCGCCAATACCTTCGTCGCGCGTTTCGTGGGCGCGCCCCCGATGAACCTCATCCCGGCTTCGGTCAGCAATAACGCTCTCCAGCTTTCGGGTAAGCTCGCGGTCGACCATGCAGCGCCTTTTCCCTCCAGACGGCACATGACATTCGGGGTCAGGCCCGAAAAGCTTTCCCTTCACCCAGCCAGGGAAGGGCGCTTGCCTGCACAGGTGGTGGTGATCGAGCGCCTTGGCGCCGAGACGGTGATCGGTTGCCGGCTGGTGACCGGCGAGGAAAACAAGGACCAGCGATTGCTGGAGCATGACCTCGTCTTCGTCCGGGTCTCGGGCAATCCGAAGGTCAAGATCGGCGAACTGTGTTCGCTGGATTATCAGGCAGACGATGTCCTGTGGTTCGACATCGACAACGGCGATCGCATTTTCCTGGACCAGGAGTGAACATCATGCAGAATTTCCACGTCTCGGCGACCGGGCACAGCCTCAACTACCTTCCTGAATATGTCGCCGTCTGGCAGGGGTTCTTCGAGGAGGAGGGGCTAGGCGTCACCGCAAGCGTTCCCTCTCCCTGGGATCTGGTGCTCAGCGACATCGGCTCGGACAAGGCCGATGCTGCGCTTGGCGGTATCTGGGTCCCGTCGATGTTCCATGGCCGCGGAAAACGCTATACGCCGTTCGCGCAGATCGCGGCCCGCGCGCCCCTGGCCATCCTCGGCCGCGAACTGCCCGGGGATTTCGACTGGCAGGCCGTGCCCGGCAAGACGATCTCGATGAAGGGCAGCAATGGCGCAAGCGTCGGCCTGTTCGCGAAGCTTTTGCTGCGCGAGAACGACGTCGATCCGCTGACGATCAATTTCATCCAGGATCTCGACGGCAAGATGCTGTCCGACCTCTTCGTGGGCGGCATGGGCGATTATCTGGTGATCGATTACCCGTCCGCCGTCACGCTCGCATCGAAGACCGGCGTCCATGTCGTCGCCGAACTCCCCATCACCGGAGGCAACGTGCCGTGGAGCGTCTATTACGCTGAAGGCGAGGGCGACGATGCCCGGCTGGACACCCAGACCCGGTTCGCAAGGGCGCTCGGTCGCGGCATGGCGTGGATCCTGGCCAATGAAGCCGAGGGATACCGCGACTTCCTGGCAAGGACATTCCCGAAATTCTCGCCGGACCTGCTCGTGGGACTGACCGATATCTATCGCGCCAACGGCATGTGGACGACGCCGAGGATCGATCCCGACGCCTATGCTCGCTGGCAGCAGGGCATTGCCAGCGGCCATCTCACAAAGGCGCCGATCGCTTACGGCGATCTCATCGACACGCGCCCGACAGAAGCCTTCGCAGGCGCCTGACGCCAACTTGACCCCTGGAGTACCCGAGACGATGCGCATTGCCGTCATCAATCCCAATACGACTGCGTCGATGACCCAGCGCATCACGGCTGCGGCGCGGGCCGTTGCCGGCCGTGACACGGAAATCGTCGGCCGGCAGCCGGGAGCCGGCCCGGAAGCAATCGAAGGTCCCTTCGACGGGGCGCTTTCTGTGCCTGGCCTGCTCAAGGAAATCGTTGCCGCCGAACGCGATGGCGCCGACGCCCATATCATCGCATGTTTCGACGATACCGGGCTGGATGCGGCAAGGGCGATCGCGACCAAACCCGTGATCGGCATCGGCGAGGCTTCGTTCCATGCCGTCAGCCTTGTCGCGCACAGCTTCTGTGTTGTGACGACGCTTTCCCGCTCGGCACCAGTCATCGAGGACAATATTCACCGTTATGGTTTCGGCCATCGCTGCCGCCGGGTTTTTGCGACCGACATTCCGGTGCTGGAGCTGGAAAATCCGCAAAGCGGCGCGTTCGAGCGGATTTCGGACTTCATTCGCCAGGGGCTGGCCATGGGTGCCGAGGGCGTTTCGCTCGGCTGTGCCGGCATGGCGGAATTCGCGCTCGACCTGCAGAGCACGCACGGCATTCCGGTGGTCGACGGCGTATCGGCGGCCGTCGGTCTTGCTGAGACGCTGGTCAGGTGCGGACTGACCACATCCAAGTCCGGTGTCTGGGCATCGCCGACGCGTCTGCACGTGCTCGAAAAATTTTCCTGACCGACGTCGCGCCTTGCGGGCCTACCGGCCGATACTGGTCTGGGGGGTCGATACGTCGTCGAGCAGCTTCACCAATCTGTCGATCTTTTCGAACCGGGCGAGGCTCGCCTCGCCCATCGTCGTCGATACGCTCCAGGCGAGATAATTGATGATGGTGACGGCGGCGACGAAGGAATTGAAGGGCGAGGGCGACTGGCACCGGCATCGCAGCACATGGTTGGCGGCCTTGGCGCTCGCCGCGGCGCTGAGATCGGTAATCAGCACCGTTATCGCTCCTGCGGTGCGCGCCTCCTTGATGATCGTCGGCAGCAGCCTGGGGCGTCGGCGGAATGCGATGACGAGCACCACGTCGCCCTTCGCGATGGAGGCGATCTCGTGCGAATAGCTCCCTCCGCCGACAGGGATCACCTGTACGTCGCTCTTCATCAGCGTGAAATAATGGGCGGCCTGGAGTGCCAGGCCGTAACCGCTGCGAAGACCCATGATCCACAGGCGACGCGCGCCGACGATCGCCTGGCTGACCTCGTTGAGTGTGGTTTCGGACAGGCTTTCGGCGGTGGTTCGAATATTGTCGATATCCATCTGGACCGTGCTGCTCAGCGTGACCTTGCCTGACGGCGCCCGATCGGGGTCTTCCAGGCCTGCCCGGGGCGATCCCCAGTGCTGGTCGGCCCGGATCTGCCGCTTGGCATCAGGATAGGTCGCATAACCGAGAGAACGGATCAGCCGTGCCGCGGTCGCTTTCGACACCTGCGCCTTTTCCGCAAGCTCGCCGGCCGTGTAGCTCGGCAGGTCCATCTGGTATTGCAGCAGGATGTCGGCAAGCCGCTTTTCGGCGGGCGACAGCGTGGAATAGATCGCGTAGATGCGTGCCTCGAGGGAGCGCGGCCGTTGCTGGGCTGTCGATTTGCGGGACGGACTCACGGGGCATCCTTCGTCTGCATGCGATGAAGCAGACGTTAGGCCAGCCTCAGGTGATCGCGCAAGCTTGAGCGATGTGCGGCACGACAAGAGTCGGGGAGGAACGGGATGTTTATCTCGATCTGCCAACTCGCTTGAAGGCCGTTGTCCACCGTCTGTAATGGGCTCACAAAACGGGGGAAGCCACGTCTCGATTGTCTCCATAGCCCAAAAACGACCGATTAATTGTGCTATGATCAATCAGCATCCCTTGAATGTGTGCATTAAACTCGTCCTTCGACGAACGCCTCAGCTCCTCCACCATCCGAATCACCGCCGAAAGGCGCTCGTGGTGTTGAATACTGAGTTTGCGTCCTCGCGCGACATGGTTTTCGAAATGCTTGCGGGAGGGTTATTCTACTCGGGAAGGCGCGCAGCTTCAAATACGCCTGTGATCTCGGTGCGTGGCAGGCGTTGTTCCACGATGTTCACGACCGAATCAAAGTCGTGGCTGCTCGATATCGCAAAGCACGGGGAGACCTCCTTTCGAATTTTACTCGTGCACGGTGCGCACAAGCAGCCATCCCCGGCGCTATAGAATGGAGGCAACCCCAGCGGTCACCCCAACTTGTTCCGTTTCAATCTGTCAAATCCTGCCTTCGGGAAATATCCCCTCGACCTTCGTTGGGTTTTCGCCTTGCATCGGTCCGATATATTGCTCGAGCTGATCCCGGAACGTTTCGGCACGAGCGCGATCACGCAGAAACTCCCGGAAGTGGATAGGATAGGTCTTATAGGCAAAGATCGGCTCCATGCCTTCCGGTGACGCCATGTCTTCCCGAACCGACCAGGACCGCTTCGTCCCCTGGATTTCCTCGGAGAGTAACCAGGACATATACAGCTTGGCGGCCGCAGGACGTTTAGTGCGGTTGAAGATTGCGCCAGGATGCGCCCAAGAGAGAAACGGCTCAGTCCTCGGAAGGAGAAACTGGGTCGGCCCCTTCGGGTTAGCAACAATCGGCCCGGACGTGGTAAAGGACACAGCCGCCTCACCACTTTCGACGCGCCGGCGCGTTATCCCCGATCCACGGTTCCACAAGATATCCTGCTTCATCAGCTTTTCGATATAGTCCCAGCCGTGCTTGGCCACGATGCGCTCGAACTGGTAAAGGATGGAATCGTCGTCTTGCGGATAGGTCAATGCGATCTGACCCTTCAGCTTCGGGTTCAGGAAATCAACCGCATCATAAGGCGCTTCGTTTTCGGTGAGCTTTGACTTGTTGATGAGGCTGCTGAAGGCGTAGATCGCAACGCTGGTGATCATGCCGTCTGGATCCTTGAAGTCAGGATAGACGGCATCCCAGCCGAGCGGCTTGTAGGCCATGAGCTCGCCACCGGCCTTCCAGCGATCGTAATATTGCCAGGCAAGAATGTGCACCACGTCGCACTGCAATGCATCGAGATCGAGTTGATTGTCGATCCTGACACCCTGATATTTGCTGCGATCCACCAGGATGCGTGCCGTCATTCCGGGGAAGCGTTTGGCAAATGCTTGCTCCATGCCCGCTGCGCCATTGGGGATGTCGCCGCCGCCGTAGACGACCAGCTTGCCGCCTTCTGCGAGTGCAGCCTTGTGCAATTCTTCAAGCGATAGCGTCTCGACCTCCAATGCCGGGGCAGACCCAGCCACTTTGCCCGGGGTCGCCGCTTGGGCGGTCGACGCCAGGATTGGGGCGAGAGCGGCAAACTTGGCCACTGTGCGGCGGGTGAACATCAGATGTCTCCTGTTGACTGTTCTTGATGTTCAGCGCGTATCATGCCCCACGTCTTCGAAAAAGTCGGGAAAACTTCGTTGTTCAGCATCGAATATTTTGATATAGATTGATCATGGATGTGCCGGCCACCTCTCAACTCATTGACTTTCTTGCCGTTATTGATCACGGGGGCCTTTCTGCAGGGGCCCGCGCGCTCGGGCGGGCACAGGCCGCTGTTTCTTACTCGATACAGTCGCTCGAGCGTGAGTTGGGCGTCCTCCTGTTTGATCGGGCAGCAAGACCACTTGCGCCGACAGACGACGGCCTGGCTCTCGCGGCTGTAGCACGCGATGTCGTGCACGATATTGCTCGCCTCCAAGCAAAGGCTGCCAATCTGCGCGGAGGCATCGAAAACCAGGTTAGTCTCATCGTCGATACTTTGATGCCCATGGCGCCCCTTATCCCTGCAGTCGCATCTTTTGCAGAACAGTTTCCCGCGGTCGACCTCGAGGTCGTTGTCGATGCGATGACCTCGCCGCTGAGCGCTGTTATCAACGGTCTGAGTGCACTTGGGATTGCCGGCCCCATGGCGCTGAAGCATCCAGAAATCATTGTTGTTCCTCTGATCCAGGTGAAGAGAGTTGCCGTCGCCGCCCGAACTCACCCGCTTGCGCAAATCAACGAGCCGATCTCCTATGAGGTGGCGCGGCGGCACAGGCAGGTAATCATGCTGGACCGCGACCAGACGAGTACCAGCCGAGCTTTGAATGCCGTCTCTGATCAGTCCTGGCGCACCAGTGACATTGGCGCAAAGCGCGAAATGTTGTTGGCCGGTCTTGGCTGGGGAAACATGCCGCTTCACGTCGTCGAAGACGATCTTTCCACGGGGCGGCTGGTGGAACTTCCTTTCACGGTGGATCTGGCTGCCCGGTGGTCTTTGCCGCTGCAGATGTATCTGATTCGCTCAAGCCGCCATCCATCTGGCGTCGCTGCCAACTGGTTGTTTCAGCGCGCATCCATTCTTGTCGGTTAGATTTCCTGCATCCTCACGTCGCCTCTGTTTCAGCGACTTTCCCTCCCCCGCTGCGCACGACGACAGTGTCCGTCTGTCATTTTCTACCCTGGCGTCTGAATGGGAAATGCCATCGCGTGGTAGAAAGTCACGCGCATCACAAAATGGTATCTTGCATTGGATACCAAAATGGTTGTAGATACGGAATACCGGACCACCTCTGCCTATTTGCTGCATTGAGACCCCGGAATGACGGCCGATCGTCGATCGTGGAGGAGGGCAACTGGCCGTCTCTCAATTAGACTTTGTCAGGGAGGATGAGACTCATGAGATTTGAATTGAAGCGAAGAACATTGCTCACCGGTGCGGCGGCGTCCCTTGCGCTGCCTTCTATCCTTCGCGCGGCCGAATGGCCAGCGCGCGCAGTGACCTTGGCCCACGGTTTCGGACCTGGTGGCAATAGCGATGGTATCGCACGCGTTGCAGCCGAAGGCCTGACGGCCCACATAAAGCAGAGCTTCATTGTTGATCCCCGGCCCGGCGCCGGTGGGACGACTGCCGCCGACCAAATCGCGCGCGCTGAACCTGACGGCTACTCGCTGATCATGCTTACCGGAGCACATGCCGTTGCGGCAGCCGTTTATGCCAAGCTGCCTTACCAGACTGTCGACGACTTCACCTTCATCAGTCTGATTGCGGGCGGCACGCCATTCACCATCGCCACGTATCCGGATCATCCCGTCAACAATCCTAAGGACTTGATCGAGCAAGCGAAAAAGGCAAACCGGCCCTTCACTTATGCGTCTTCCGGGATTGGCACAACGTTGCACCTGGCGATGGAGCTTCTTGCGTCGCAGGCAGGCATCAAACTCCAACACGTCCCCTACAAGCAAAATGCCCAATCAATGGTCGACCTTCTCTCCAAGCGATTGGATTTTGTGATTAACGGGCCAGCCTCCGTTTTCCCCCAGATCCAATCCAAGGAAATCAAGGCGATCGCGGTTACAAGTCCCCAGCGCTATGCCGATCTTCCTGATGTCCCCGCCATCGCCGAAGTTTTACCCGGATACGACGTCACCTCCTACTACGGCATCGCAGGACCAAAGGGCCTACCCGCAGACATAGTCGCGAAGCTGCAAGGCATCATCGCCGATGTCGTAAAACAAGAGGCCAATATATCGCGCATCAAGGGCCTCGGCTCCACCGCAATGTCCTCAACCTCTCAGCAGTTCCACAATCGAGTGGAAGCGGACGTCGCGAAGTGGACGAAGGTCGTCAAGGACGCAAACATCGAGCGTATCTAGTTGCGTCAACCACCTCTGCGTCGACACGGCTCCGTGGACGTAGAGGTGGCTCTATGGCCCATGAGTAGAAATGGAACATTTTATGGAAAACGTCTCCAAAGCCTGGCCCCTACATAAAGACCGCGGATTCGCAAAAAGCCTCCATTCCCCGAGGATGACGACGGCGGAGGCCATCGTGAAAAGTCTGATAAGCCGCGGGATTGATACAGTTTACGCGCTGCCAGGCCTGCAGAGCGATCCATTGTTTGACGCTTTTTACAAAGAATCCGTATCACTTCGTGTCATCCATCCCAGACATGAGCAAACGGCAGCCTATATGGCCCTGGGTGCGGCACTCGCGACCGGCAGGCCACAGGTCTGCTCCGTCGTACCGGGGCCGGGTTTTCTGAATGCATGCGCCGCGTTACTGACTGCCTTCAGCATGAACGCACCGGTTGTCGCGATCATCGGCCAGATACCCCAGACTGACATCGACCGCGGCTACGGACATCTGCACGAACTGCGTGATCAATTAGGCGTAGCCGACCGCTTCAGCAAGTTTACGATGCGGATCACTCATCCGCAGCAGGCGCCTTCGGTGATTGCCGAAGCGCTGGCGAAGGCGACATCGGGCAAACAAGGTCCCGTCGTGCTGGAATGCGCGATGGATGTTCTTGCACAATTTGCGCCCGTTGATCTTAATGAACCTGCTTTCCCTGTCCGCTCTTATCCTATCGATCACGAAGCCGTAGACAGGGCTGCGTCGATGCTGGCGGATGCCAAACGTCCTTTGATCGTCGTTGGAGGCGGAGCTCAGGATGCCGGACCAGAGATTGCTGCTCTTGCGGAATTGCTTGAGGCGCCGGTGGCAGGATTTCGCCGCGGTACGGGTGTCATCCCCTCAGACCACCGTCTTTCAGTCAGGCTGCCGGTGTCGCATCGACTCTGGGCAGAAGCGGATGTGGTGATCGGGATTGGCACACGGCTTCATATGCAGCAGTCCATGTGGGGCGTTTCAGATGATCTCAAGGTCATCCGGATCGATATCGACCCGCAGGAGCCGGATCGCTACCGCAAGGCCGATGTCGCACTGGTCGGAGACGCCGCACTCTATGCATCGGCGCTGGCTGAACGGCTTTCCGATCTCGCTATCACCCCCTCCTCCCGGGCTGTCGAGCTGGCCGCGCACAATGCGTGGCTGGCCGGCAGACTCGAGGAGCTTTCCCCGCAAGTCGGCTTCCTCAAGGCAATTCGCGCTGCTCTGCCGAAGGACGGCATTTTTGTCGACGAGGTGACGCAGGTCGGTTTCGTCAGCCGCCTCGCCTTCCCCGTCAACGGTCCGCGCACGTTTCTTTCGCCCGGCTATCAGGACAATCTCGGCTGGGGTGTCGGAACGGCACTCGGCGCCAAGGCCGCTATGCCTGACCGCGCCGTCGTTTCGATAGCCGGCGATGGAGGTTTTCTCTACCAAGTCGGCGAGCTGGCGACTGCCGTCAAGCACAACCTCGCCGTCGTCTTTGTCGTCTTTGACAACAAGATGTTCGGAAACGTCAAGCGCATCCAGCAGGAGCGCTATGGCAACCGCGTCATTGCAGCAGATCTGGAGAGCCCCGATTTTGTCAAATTAGCAGAAGCCTTCGGGGTGTTGGGACTACGCGCCGAAACCCCGGACGAACTGGAAAAGGCAGTGCGGGCCGGGTTTGAAAGCGGCCGCCCGACCCTCGTCCATGTGCCGTGCGGGGTGATGCCAAGTCCCTGGCCGTTAATCTTGATGCCCAAAGTCCGTGGTTGAACGCGTGGGAGACGATATGACCTTAGAACAGACACTGATCCATCTTGACCCCGGTGCTCGCGCCTTCCTGAAAAAGGATCAGCAGATATTCGTCGGCGGCGGGTTCATGGCGACTCCCGATGTTGAGCGCATCGAGGTGTTCGACCCCTCAAGCGGGCTTGCGATCACCACCATACCTGCATGCGGGCAAATCGAGATCAATGCTGCCGTGGCCGCCGCCAGAACAGCCCTCAAAGGCGAGTGGTCGCGGATGCGCCCGGCGGACCGCGAGCGCGTGATCCAGAAGCTGGCGGATCTTCTCGAACGCGACGGCGAGACCTTCGCGCAACTCGAATCCCTCAATAACGGCAAGAATATCGGCATCGCACGCGCCATCGAGGTCGGCGCTTCGGTGGATTACTTGCGCTATATGGCTGGCTGGGCAACCAAGATTGAAGGCCATACGCTGGACAGTTCCATCCAGGCGCCTCCGGAAGGCAGCCGCTACATGACCTATACACTCCGCGAACCAGTGGGCGTCGTGGGTGCGATCATTCCCTGGAACTTTCCTCTCTCGATGCTTGTCTGGAAAGTCGGTACCGCACTGGCAGCCGGCTGCACAATTGTCGTCAAACCCTCCGAGGAAACCCCGCTGACGGCTCTGCGTTTCGCACAGCTTTGCATCGAGGCGGGGCTTCCAGCCGGTGTCGTCAACATCGTGACCGGTTATGGTCATGTGGCAGGAGCTGCGCTTGCCAAGCATCCAGGCGTCGACAAGCTGGCCTTCACCGGGTCCACCGAAGTCGGCAAGATCATCGGTCACGACGCCATAGACAGCATGAAGCGCTTTACTCTGGAACTCGGCGGCAAGTCGCCGATGCTCCTGTTTTCCGACATGCAGGATAATCAGGATCAGCTTCTGGTACGGCTCGGCCTGTTCTTCAACCAGGGACAGGTCTGCACCGCCGCAACACGGGTTCTGATCGAGCGCAGCATCTACGATGAGACTGTAGACAAGCTGGCAAAGGTTGCAGACAGCCTTGCCTTCGGCGCGGGCCTCGATCCGGCGGCGGAGCTGAACCCGGTGGTCTCGGCCCGGCAGCGAGACCGTGTTCAAGGCTTCATCAATCGCGCGGAGTCGGACGGCGCATGCCTCTCGAGCGGCCGCCGGGCGGTCCCGGAGCGGGGCTACTTCGTGGCCCCTACCCTCATCAGCAACGTAACACCGGATATGGAAATCGTGCGAGAGGAAGTCTTCGGTCCCGTCATCGTCGCCATGCCTTTTGAGGATGAAGACCATGCCCTCGAACTCGCCAACAACACGCCCTATGGGCTCGCGGCGTCGATCTGGAGTACCGACCTCAACCGGACCATGCGGCTGTCACGGGCGCTGAAGGCCGGCACGGTCTGGGTCAACACCCACAACGTTCTCGATGCCAACCTTCCCTTCGGCGGGATGAAGCAATCCGGTCTCGGACGTGAGCATGGCCGCGAAGGGCTTGAACATTACTTGGAAACCAAAACGGTCACCATTCGATACCAATGAATTCGTCTACGGAGAGATTAACATGACAAACTTGCCACTCGCGGGACTTCGTGTGCTCGAATTCACCCAGATGGTCATGGGGCCATGCTGTGGGCTGATCCTGGCCGATCTCGGTGCTGAAGTCATTAAGATCGAGCCGATGCCACGCGGTGACCGCACCCGGCATCTATCGGGTCTCGCTGCCGGTTTCTTCGCTGCGTTCAACCGCAACAAGAAGAGTATCGCCGTCGATATGAAAAGTCCGGAGGGGCTCCAGCTGGTGAAGCAACTCGTGGGCGGTGCTGATATTGTGATCGAGAATTTCCGGCCCGGTCGTATGGAAAGTCTCGGCCTTTCGTACAAGACCCTCTCGGACATCAACGAGAAGATCGTCTATTGCTCCCTGAAGGGCTTTCTGCCTGGCCCTTACGACAAACGCTCTGCACTCGACGAGGTCGTGCAGATGATGGGCGGCCTCGCCTATATGACTGGCCTGCCAGGCAAGCCGATGCGTGCGGGAGCCTCCGTCAATGACATCATGGGCGCCATGTTCGGTGTCATTGCCATCCAGGCCGCGATCCGCGAACGCGAGAAGACCGGCAAGGGCCAGGAGGTACAAGCCTCTCTGTTCGAGAACAACGTCTTCCTGATGGCACAAGCCATGTTGGCCGAGGCGATGACCGGCGAAGTTTCGGAACCTTGGTCGGTCAAGGAAAGGCCGTGGCCGGTTTACGACCTGTTCGATATGACGGATGGAACGCAGCTCTTCGTCGGTATCATCGGGGATGGCCAATGGAATGATTTCTGCGTCGAGTTTGGCCGACAGGAATGGCTTTCCGACCCCCGCCTCCAGAGTAATAATGATCGCTCCGCCCAACGCTTCTGGCTGCTGCCGGAAGTCCGCACGATGCTGACGGCCCTGCCGACCAATCAGCTCATCGAGCGTTTGGAAGCTATCGGACTTCCTTTCGCACCGGTCCGCCGGCCCGGCGAATTGCTTCAGGATCCGCATCTTCTGGCGTCCGGGGGGCTTATCGACCTGACACTGCCAAACGGCGTCGCGGCCAGGACCCCCGCGTTGCCGATCACGTTCCACGGCAAGCGGCTTAACCCGACCGAGGGGTTGCCAGGCGTTGGTGCGCATACCCGTGATGTGTTGAGCTCCTACGGCATCAGCGCCAGCGAAATCGGCAATATGATTGCCAACGGTATTGTTGCCGAGAGGCCGCTCGAGCGTTCCGGAGAAGGTAGCGTTCAACGCAAAGCCCAGTCGGCGTGAGGAGACGAATGTGACAAGAGAGAAAGTTCAAGTCGTGGAAGTTGGCTTACGCGACGGCCTGCAGATGCTGCCAATGACGATTCCGACCGTCGAAAAGCTAGAATGGCTTTCGGCGGAGGCGAAAAGCGGCGTGAAGCGTTTCGAAGTGGCGTCGTTCGTGCCTGCGAAGAACTTGCCTCAGATGGCGGATGCTGCCGAGGTCGTCCGTGCGGCACGCGATATGCAGTACCTCACCGTGGCCGCACTTGCGCCGAACCTTCGCGGCGCCGTCAATGCGGTCGAAGCAGGCGCGCAGGTCGTGGTTATGCCGGTTTCGGCAAGCGCCGCGCATTCCATGTCGAATGTACGCAAGACGCCGGATGAAATGGTCGAAGAGCTTGGTCGCGTATCCCAGATGCGGCGAGAGCAGAACTGGAATATCCATCTCGAAGCGGGTATTGCCACGGCATTCGGCTGCACCCTTCAGGGTAATGTTTCGGAAGACGAAGTCGTTCGTCTCGCGGTTGCGGCGGTAGAAGCCGGAGCTGATGAGGTCGGCCTTGCTGACACCGTCGGTTATGCGACGCCCGCCCAGGTGAAGCGGATTTTTAGCAAAGTGCGGGCAGCCGTCGGCGAAAAGTGCAAATCCGCGCATTTCCACGACACGCGCGGAACGGGCCTCGCCAACGTAGTCGCCGCGCTCGATGCTGGCATCCGCTCCTTCGACGCCTCTCTCGGCGGCCTCGGCGGGTGCCCGTTCGCTCCGGGCGCGAGCGGCAATATCGCAACGGAAGATCTGGTCTATATGCTCGAATCCATGGGCCTCGACACCGAGATCGATCTTGATGCCCTCATCGCCAGCCAGTCCGTCCTCCGCCGCATTCTTCCTGGACAAACGCTGTTCGGAAAGTTGGCGCAGGCGGGCGTTCCACTGGGCTTCGCGGGGGAAGACATGGCTGCCGAATAAGGAGCGGGGAAATGGCGATCTATAGTCTTGAGGGCGTATCTCCGCGATTGACGGAAGGCACCTCATGGGTTGCAGACACGGCTGTAGTGATCGGTGACGTATCGCTTGGCGAAGGGGTCGGAATATGGTTTGGCGCGGTCGTGCGCGGGGATAATACGCCAATTAGCGTGGGGCGCAGGACCAATATTCAGGAAAACTGCGTCATTCACTCGGATCCGGGCTATCCCGCCGCCATCGGCGAAGGATGTACCATCGGCCATGGCGCGATCGTGCATGGCTGCACCATCGGCAACAATACGCTGATCGGGATGGGCGCGACCGTTCTCAATGGTGCGGTTATCGGCAACAACTGCGTCATCGGAGCGGGTGCGCTGGTGCGCGAGAAGGAACAGATTCCGGACAATTCGCTGGTCGTCGGTTCGCCCGCAAAAATCATTCGCCAAGTGGATGAAAAGGGGGAAGCGATGTTGCGCAGATCCGCCGAAGGCTATGCCAACAAGGCTCTCCACTTCGCAAAGGCGCTGAAGCGTATTGGTTGAACGATATCGGTCCTGAAATACGAACGGAGCCGGATAGCCCGGCTCCGTTTTCGTTTACCTGTGTGCAAGGCGTTCGCTGAGTTTCTTCAGCGCGACCAGTTGATCGGTGATCAGCTTGATTGCCGCCGGATCGGTCAATTCCCCGCTCTCGTCGAACTTCTTTTCAGCAAAACCAATGAAGACCTCCGGCTTGTTGAGGGTGAAGCAATTCATGTAGACGAGGATCTGGCGAAGGTGATATTGGCCCCGAGCCGTACCGAGCATGCCAATGCTGGCACCCAGGATCGCGACCGGCTTTTCCTCCATCGGAGGCTCCGGTGCGCGTGATACCCAGTCGAGCGTATTTTTCAGAACGCCTGAGACAGAGTAGTTATATTCGGGCGATGAAAGCAGAACCGCATCAGCCTCGGCGATCTTCTGCCGGAGATGTGCCACCGAGGTGGGTAACCCGCCTTTTCGGACGTCATCGTTATAAAGCGGGATATCGGATATTGGCTCAACCGAGATCTCCATACCTTCAGGGGCTAGCTTTTGAGCGTTTTTCAACGCCATCATATTGAATGAGCCTTCGCGCAGGCTTCCGCAAATTCCAACGACCTTCATAACATATTCCCGTTTACGGATACCATTTTGGTATACATTATAAACGACTTGGTTCGCAACTCCAAATCGCAGTCGCGAAGAAAAGGTCAAAGAATTGACGTACAAGGCAAATATCGGTATTCCTTCATGGATACCGTGAGGATGCACATGCAGGACGAAGACGCTGGGAAATCAGCAACGATAATCACATATGAACGCCTGAAGAAGGCAATTCTATCGCTCGAGCTTCTTCCGGGCCAAGCCCTTGCGGAACGTAGTCTGGAAAGCCTGCTGGAATCGTCCAGAACGCCCATCCGTGCAGCGCTTGTTAAGCTGGAGAGCGAGGGTTTGGTACGCAAGGGAGATCGTAGTTATTCGGTCGCCCCGATCGAACTGGACGAGCTTGAACAGGCGTTTGCGTTTCGCGCGCTCCTTGAATGTTCGGCGGTTCGTGCCGCGGCTGCAATCGCGACCGCCGACGACATTGCCCGGTTGAGAGCGCTTGCCCATGAATCGTCGGCCAGCTCTCATGAGGTGGAAGCCCGCGCACCTAAAGCAGAGGAATTTCATCTCGAATTCGCCCGGATAGCCGGCAACGTGTTCACGATTCGCGCGCTGAAGGACATAATGCGCGTCGTCTATCGTGCACGCTGGCTGGATTTGAAGGCAGACAAGGATGATTTAGGCTCACGTGAGCACAATACGATCGTTGATCTCATTGAAATCGGCAAAGCTGATGAGGCCGTCATCATGATGGAAAAGCATGTTGCTCACTCCCGTGACAGGCTTTTGTCCGCGATCAAGTCGCAAGCGCAGGGCTTTCGCATGCGCGGTCTCAAGGTCGTCGGCTGACGATCCTGCAATCGAAAACTCCATCACGGCAGAATGACTACGCAGAACAGCCTGCGTGCTCCGACCGGCTTGTACCGCAAGACGTCACCCGCCCCCCAAGTCCGGATATCTGGCGATCCGGTCCCGGATCTCAAAGAATTGTTGCCTTCTCATCTGGACTAGTTCGGGTCGCCGACGACTCTGACGGTGTGCTTTTTCCCAACTCTTTTTTGGAATCCGCGAGCAAGCCTCTCGTATCGACCCCTACCATTTGATGACGCCCAATCACACTGACTGTCAGCCAAGTCCGCGAGGTGTTTGGCTTGAGTTGAAGTCATTTCCGTTGACAGCATCATGAGGCGGGTATATTTGGTATATTAGTTTGGATACCAAAATGGTGACCGGTATAGGATAGATGATTGTGATGACTGAAAAGGTTGAAGAGGCAAAGCCCATCGGCTTCACGACGGAGCGTTTGGCGCTTGCCGATCTCGCAAGCGAAATAGGCACGATCGATGGCCATGTACTTCGAATGAGCCGCACCACAATTGCGCCAGACGGAGGCTATGCACCGCATTCGCATCATGGCCGGCCGGAACTCATCTACGTTCTCGACGGCATCTTCACCGACAGCCGCGATGGGACAGATACCAACTATGGGCCGGGTGAAGTGATTTCTATGACCAATGGCGTCACACATGCCATTCGGAACCTGAGCGGGAAACCAGTGACATATATTTCCGTGACGGTGCGTAGGCCGTAGCAGCAGAGCTGAGCTTCGCGGGAGGAGAACAATCCATGCGAAACCAGACTTGGATTGCCGACTGAAAGGGCGGCATAGAACGGGATCGTCGAAAGCCTATGAGCGAGACTTCGACTAAAGCCTGGGTCGTCAGCCTGACCCACTTCGATCGGGATGGTAGGCTTGATGAGTCTGCCATGCGGGCACATTTTCTGCGACTTGCCGATGGAGGGCAGAACGTCTACGCGGCAAGCACCAACATCGGGGAAGGTTTTTCGCTCGATGAGGCTGAGCTCTCTAGGACCCTCAGCATTGCCGTAGAGACGCTTAAGGGTCGAGCCGGCGTGCGGGCCGGCGGTCGGGAAGCACGAAGCGCCGGCGAAGCGCTGACAACGATCCGGCTTGCACAGGAGGCGGGTGTCAGCGCCATTCATCTGTTTCAGCTCGACGTTGGCCATGGAAGCAGCAAACCCGACGCAGGTGAATTGGAGCGGTTCTACTATCAGGTTCTTGACA
Organism: Agrobacterium sp. LAD9; assembly: GCF_003031125.1. Taxonomy (NCBI): domain Bacteria; kingdom Pseudomonadati; phylum Pseudomonadota; class Alphaproteobacteria; order Hyphomicrobiales; family Rhizobiaceae; genus Agrobacterium; species Agrobacterium sp. LAD9. The sequence goes on from NZ_PHGS01000013.1 coordinate 241,658, forward strand.
ACAGCGATCTACCGATCGTCCTTTCAAACTATCCGAAGCTCGGTTATCCGGTGCCGGTCGAGTTGGTTGAAAAGCTTGCGGAACGTTTCCCGCAAATCATCGGTGTTCGCGATGCAAGCGGCGACATGGCCTACCTCGCCAAGCTTGTTTCCCAGTTCAAGGGTCGCCTAGAAATATCAGCGGTCGGCGTGCGGGCCATGTTGCCAGCGCTCTTTCAGGGGGCCGATACGATCATGACCACCGAGGCCAATATCGCGCCTGCGCTCGTTTCGGCGGTGATCGATGCCTTTTGCGCCGGCGACTTGGAAACCTTGCACCGGTCCTATTGTGGACTGGTGTCGCTTCACCTTGCACTCAACCGGTTCGGTGGTTCCGGCGGGCGAGGCATGAAATCGCTGCTCGATGGTCTTGGTCTTCCCGGCGGCATGTTGCGGCCGCCACGCAAGCCAATCAGCAGGGACGATCAACAGATGTTGCTGAAGCTGGTACGGCAGCTCGATCTGCCGGAATTGAAGGGAGTTTGCACTTCGTGATTGTTTGACCGTTCTCGTGGAGGAGGCGGTCGGCTTCGTAGTTTTCCCGGCGTACTCAGCCGGTTCATGGGAGGATCCAATGAATACCAAATCCATCGTCTCCGGTGGTGTCTGCATCTTGATCGGCAGCTTCTTCGGCTTGTCGGCGCTGACATCACTCAAGATTGGGACGTCGACAAACATGGGCCCCGGGTATTTTCCGTTGAGCCTGGCCATCATACTTATTGCGATAGGCGCCTATATCGCGCTGAAAGCCCTTGGGGAGCGAAGTGACGGATTCCGTTTCAACCTCTCCGCAGTGCCGTGGCGGGGAGCGCTATTGATATGTGTTTCTCCCCTCATTCTTGGCTTGACCATTCGTGGCATGGGACTGGCGCCCGCAATCTTCCTGACCGCGATTGTATCTGCCTTTGCCAGCCGAGCCCAGACAATCAAGACGGCGGTCCTGGTCAGCGTTGCGCTGACCATTTTCTGCGTGCTGATCTTCGGCGTGATCCTGAAACTTCCGATCCCCATCATCGGCCCGTGGTTTGGACTTTAAGGAGCGCCCAATGGACATATTATCTCACCTCGCACTGGGTTTCTCCATCGCCATGACGGCACAGAACCTGCTCTACTGCTTCATAGGCGTTCTCGTGGGAACCGCCATCGGCGTTCTGCCAGGTCTTGGCCCCGTAGCCACCATGGCGATGTTGATGCCAATCACCTTCAATCTCGATCCAACAGCGTCCCTGATCATGCTCGCGGGGATCTATTACGGTGCGCAATACGGCGGCTCGACCACCGCCATCCTGATCAATATGCCAGGTGAATCGTCTGCGGCGGTAACCACGATCGACGGTTATCAGATGGCCAAGCGCGGCAGAGCCGGCCCGGCGCTCTCAGCGGCGGCACTCGGCTCATTCTTCGCTGGGTGCGCTGCGACCGTCCTGATCGCGCTCGTCGCCATCCCACTAACGCGCGTTGCACTTGAGTTCGGACCTGCCGAATATTTTTCACTCGTCCTGCTCGGGCTGGTCTCGTCCGTCGTTCTCGCTTCCGGCTCGATGCCGAAGGCGATCGCAATGATCCTGATCGGCCTGTTGCTCGGGCTCGTGGGCAGCGACCTCTACACAGGCGTTGCACGCTTCACCATGGGCTTTACCGAGCTGTCCGATGGCGTCAACTTCACCGCTGTTGCGGTTGGTTTCTTCGGTATTTCCGAAATCTTCCGCAACCTGCAGGCGGAAAACGGGAGGAGCACGGAGGTCTTCCCAATCGGCAAGCTTTGGCTATCCAGGGAAGATTTTAAGCGAATGATCGCACCGGTGTTGCGCGGGACAGCTGTCGGCTCAATCCTTGGCACACTGCCAGGCGGCATGGCCGTCCTGTCATCCTTCGCCGCCTACACCATCGAAAAGAGCGTTTCCAAAAACAAGGAGGAATTCGGTAAGGGAGCGATCGAAGGCGTTGCAGCGCCAGAAAGCGCCAATAATGCCAGCGCGCAGACGTCCTTCATTCCGATGTTGACCCTAGGCATACCCTCTAATCCGGTCATGGCCCTGATGATCGGCGCCATGATCATGCAAGGTGTCGTTCCCGGACCCAATGTCATCAGCCAGCATCCCGATCTCTTCTGGGGCATCATTGCCTCCATGTGGATCGGAAATCTATTGCTTGTGATACTGAACCTGCCATTGGTCGGTATCTGGGTGAAGTTGCTCAGGGTCCCGTACCACGCGCTGATACCGGTGATCATCGTCTTCTGCTCGGTGGGCGTCTACAGCATCGCTAGCGCCCCGCTCGATCTGTGGCTGGTCGCGATCTTCGGTCTCGTCGGTTACCTGCTTATAAAGCTGGACTTCGAGCCCGCACCGTTGCTTCTCGGTTTTGTGCTCGGCCCCCTTCTGGAAGAGCACTTCCGCCGGGCGATGATCCTGTCCGGCGGCGATCTCAAGATTTTTGTCAGCGAACCCGTCAGTGCCGGACTGCTTTTCCTCGCCGCCTGCGTATTGATCGCGGTCTCGTTCCCGGCGATCTATCGGAAACGCGACAAAGTCTTCGTCGAGGAGTGATTGACATGCTGGGACGCGTGTTGGCGCGTCCCAGCGCAAATTATCGTGTGAGAAGGCGCGAGATATCCCGGGACGCGTCGAGCAACGGCTTCACGAGAGAAGGTAAAACCTCACTCCTGGTGGCGGGGACCAGAATACCAAGGCTTGCTTCGCAGCGGCCATCTTGCTCAATGACGGGAACGGCGACACCATGAACCCCAAGCTGCAACTCGTCATGGGAAATCGCAAATCCTTCCGCGCGGGTCAGCGCGATACGCTTACGGGCGGCTTCCGGGTCGTCTGCGTTTTTCAGAACCCGCTCAATATGTTTCTCATCCTGAAAGGCAATAAGCGACCAACCACTCGCACCTCGAAGGAGAGAATGACGCGAGCCCGGACGATGTTCGACGCGCACCAGATGTTTCTGACCAAGGGCTTGCTCTATAACCACCGCCTCGGAATTGGCGATGCCGTGCAGTACGACAGTTTCGCCCGTTTCAGCGGCAAGCTTCTGCATCACCGGCTTGGCATTGCTGCGAAGGTCCGTGTCCATGCCGCGGGCCAATTGTAACACCGCCGGGCCGAGTGCATAGCCTCTCGTCTCGCGCCTTATATAAGCGCGTTGTGCAAGCGTCATGAGAAGCCGGTGTGCGACAGTTCGGTTGATGTCACAACTGCGCGCCACCTCGGCAGCGCTGACCGGGCCGTCCCGCGCCACACACTCCAGCACAGTCAGCATCTGATCACCGGTAAGCGAAATTTCTACCACGGCCGTCTCCAGTTCCGAACATCGGCAGTCTTATCGCGAACGAACTGGAAAATACCAGTACCAACCGCAAGGCGGAAAAGGTCCCGTTGACCTGATCGATCCAATGTGATCTATATACGAACACTTTAGTTCGATAAACGGGATATAACATGAAACTTGTCAGCTATCGAGATCAGGGAAAACCACGCTTCGGAGCGATCGTTGGAGACCGCGTCGTAGATCTGGCGCGGTGGAGCGCCATTTGCAGAGAAAAGCATCCTTCTCAGGCCCCAATACCCGTCAGGATCGAGGATTTCTTCGAAGACATAGAAACGCTCGAGCCGGTGCTGAAAACGATCGTTGCGGCTTTTCTCACAGGCGGCGTCGGGTATCCTGATGCCAGCAAACCACTCTCAGAGGTCAAACTTCTCGCTCCGATCCGTCGCCCGCCCAAGACCATTTGCGTGGCTCGCAACTATGCCGAACACGCCAAGGAAGCGGGGTTGGAAATTTCTCCGATCCCAATTCTCTTCGCGCGCTTTTCCAGTACTTTTGTTGCAGATGGCGATCCGGTCGTCGTTCCAACGGTTTCGGACGATCTGGACTGGGAGGGTGAACTCGCCGTCATCATCGGCAAGGACACCAAAGGAAGGCGTCTCTCCAAGGCCGAGGCCATGGACTATGTATTCGGCTATTCCATCTTCAACGACGTCACGGTGCGCGACTATCAGTTTCGTGTGACCCAATACACGGCCGGCAAGAACTTCCGCGCCTCCGGTCCTTTCGGCCCCGTCATTGTCACAGCTGACGAGATTGCCGATCCGCACAAACTCGATATCAAGACGACGCTCAATGGTGAGCAGATGCAGTTCGCCAATACCGACACGATGATCTACGACATTCCAACAATCCTTGAAAATATCTCCGAGTTCATCGATCTGGAAGCTGGCGACGTCATCCCGACAGGCACACCAGCGGGTGTCGGCTTCAAGCGCAAGCCGCCGATTTTCCTCAAGGATGGCGATACGATCACCGTTGAAATCCCCGGAATTGGCGTGCTTAGCAATCCTGTCGTTGGAGAAGGAAAACACTGATGTCCGAAGACATGTTTGAACGTGGCCTGACGATCCGTAAAGAGGTTCTCGGTGCCGAGTATGTGGAAAAGTCATTGCACGCGGCTGACGACTTCAATCGCGATTTCCAAAAACTCGTGACTGAATATTGCTGGGGCGCGGGCTGGGGGCGATCAGCCCTCACCCGTCGAGACAAAAGTCTCCTCAACCTCGTCATGCTCGGCACTTTGAACCGCAGCTCCGAATTCAAGCTGCACCTGAAGGGTGCGCTGACGAATGGCTGCAGCCGCGAAGAAATCAAGGACACCCTGATACAACTCGCCATCTATGCAGGCATCCCGGCAGGCGTTGAAGCATTCAGGCTGGCGCGAGAGGTATTTGCCGAGGCAGACAAGACCTGAGTACAAGCAATGAATGGGGCCTGATTTTCAGAACGGAAAAACCCGCGGCCTGGACCGCGGGTTTTCTTTTGGCATTTAGGCCGGGCATTAGCCAACCTGAGTTAAGCGCCGAGCTTAGTCTGCGCCGCGGTCGCGTCTGCTTCACGCTGAGCTTCGTATGCATTGAAGTCGAATGCCAAGAGATCGATTTCTTCGATCGGGTCGTAGGGCCGTGGCGTCCCATGCCAGCCGATCTTGTCGATACCCCAGTAGAATTCCAGCAAATTGCCGTCCGGATCGCGGGCATAGAAACGTGGTTGATTGCCAGGGCCGCCCTTACGGCAATTGACGATCTGGACGCCTCCGTCTCGCATTTCCCTGAAAAGGCTCAGCAGATCTTCCGGCGATGCGAGTTCGAATGCGATGTGGTGGAGACCAAATCCGTAGGTGGGGGCATCTGGCGCATCCGGGCCAAGGATGTCGTCGCGCATCTTGAAGATCGACAACTCGTGATGGGTGGTGTCGCACCGAATAAAGGCGCCGGCGGCGACGGCGACGCCGTGTCCGACTTTTTCCTTTGGGTATTCGAACTTCTCAGTAAGCCGCATACCCAGGTAGCGACTGTAGAACTCGACCGTGCGATCGATATCCCGGACGGTCAAACCGACATGACCCAGTCTTGATACTCGCGTTTTCATTTTTCCTCCTGTTCGAACTACGAACACATAAGTTCGTAAATCGAACATATATTGAACCAAGAGAGAGATCAATGGGCGAGGATCTTTCTGGAAAACAAATGCCATTCACCATTTGGAAATGGCTCACCGCAGATGAAAGGCACGACCGCTGGCACCCCGCAGAGCGCCGGCTGGAGAAACAGGATCATTTCTCGACGGTGGCATCGGATTCGCCCCTTCTTTTGATCGCAAATGAACAGCAAGTATGCCTCTTGACAGTAAAATCCCCGCAGTCAAAAATGGTGTCCATATTTGGATACCAAAATTGAGCCAGAGTTTACTAAGAAAGCCCCGCCAGATTCGCTGACGCAGAACGAGCTGTACCTGTCACCCCTGTCATCTTGATGTTCCAAGGATTACACATGGTCATTCACCCTTCTCTTCTCTCCCGTCTGAAGGATCAGACGCTTGTCGTTGAAGCCGCAAAGGTTGGCACAGAATGGCAGTCATGGGCGCAAGACGGCAGTCGGTTCGACGTGACGAATCCGGCAACAGGAGAGGTCCTCGCCAGCCTCCCGGCCCTCGGACCGATCGAAGCTCGCCGTGCAGTGGAAGCCGCCAAGCGGGCACAGAAGGCTTGGGCGAAAAGAACAGGCAAGGACCGGGCGAGCGTTCTGAAGCGCTGGCATCAATTGTGGCTTGAAAACCTCGATGATCTTGCTGTGATCCTGACGTCGGAACAGGGCAAACCTCTGACCGAAGCACGGGGCGAGGTTCTGTACGGGGCTTCCTATCTCGAGTGGTTTGCAGAGGAAGCAAAGCGCATCTACGGCGACATCATTCCGGCTCATGCGGAAAATCTGCGAATCTTGGTAATGAAGCAGCCTGTCGGCGTCGTCGGCGCCATTACACCGTGGAACTTCCCCAACGCAATGATCGCCCGCAAGGTGGCACCTGCACTCGCGGTTGGCTGCGCGATGGTTGCCAAACCGGCGGCAGAAACCCCGCTTTCGATGCTGGCACTGGCTATGCTGGCCGACCGCGCCGGTATTCCGGACGGGCTGTTTTCCGTTATTACCGCCCGCAGCGGTTCCGAGTTCGGCAAGGAGATGACGTCCAATCCGGACGTCGCCAAGATCACGTTTACGGGATCTACGGAAGTCGGACGCATTCTTATGCGTCAGGGTGCTGAGCAGATCAAAAAGCTCGGTCTGGAGTTGGGAGGCAATGCGCCTTTTATCGTGTTCGACGATGCCGACATCGACGCGGCCATCGACGGTGCAATGGCCGCCAAGTTCCGAAATGCCGGCCAGACCTGTGTATGTGCGAACCGGATCTATGTGCAGTCAGCGGTGTACGACGCCTTTTTGGAGAAGCTGAGCGCCAGGGTTTCCACGCTGAAGGTTGGCAACGGCATTGATCAGGGCATAACGATCGGGCCGCTGATCAACGCCGCAAGCATCGACAAGGTCCAAGACCACATCGCTGATGCTCTCGCGCATGGTGCCAGGATCGTTACGGGAGGCGATACGAGCCCACTCGGCCCGCTATTTCTCAACCCGACCGTTGTAGCCGATGTTACCTCGGCCATGAAGGTCGCTCGCGAAGAGACCTTCGGACCACTGGCGCCCGTTTTCCGATTTGAAACGGTCGATGAGGTGATCGCGATGGCAAACGATACCGAGTTCGGCTTGTCGGGCTATTTCTATGCCCGCGACATGGCGCGGATCATCAAGGTAGCCGAAGCGCTGGAAGTTGGCATCGTCGGGGTGAATACCGGTCTGATCTCAACCGAAGTTGCTCCCTTCGGTGGCGTGAAGCAATCAGGCCTCGGGCGGGAAGGTTCCCAATATGGTGTCGAGGACTATCTGGAAATAAAATATGTATGCCTTGGCGGACAGGAAGCTTAGAGGAGAAACGGACAGGTGAAGACCAATCCAGGCGACCATCAATGGACGAAAATGGTGGACGACGGCTTCGTCCAGTTTCCAAAACGCATCAGAGAACGGACAGCCGCTTTTCCCCTTTTTCGGTCAGGAAAAGCACCGGAACCGCTCAGGCTACATTCACGCCGGTATGCTCATGACCTTCGCAGATCGAGGCATGGGGATTGCAGCGTACAAGAACAACGGCAGACCGCAGTTCAATTCGACATAAATTCATCAAGGCAGTGAAAACCAGCGATATGATTGCGATGAGTTGCCAAATCTTGGAGGCGACCCGGAGTTTGGTTTTACCAACGCCGTTCTCTATGTGGGTGAAGAGATCGTTGCCTCCGCGACAGGTGTCTACAAAATCATCCATGCGAAAGAAGGCGGGTCGCTGAAAACCTAGATGGGTCGAGCTAAGGCTCGTCAACTATCGACAAACTAAAGGGGTCAACAATAGCTACTCTTCTCATCCCGAGAGAGGGCGACGACGACGGAGATTGACCACATGTTGCGAGGTATCGCTATTCTGCTTCTATTCCAGCTTATCGGCGAGGCAATCGCCTTTCTCGCCGGAATACATGTACCTGGCCCCGTTATAGGGATGGTCCTGGTCTTCCTCGTATTCCTGGCAAATGGCGGCGAGAACCAGATCCTCGACGGCACTGTTCGATCGGCCGACGCGCTCCTCGCTCATCTCGGTATGTTCTTCGTTCCGGCGGGCGTCGGCATCGTTGCTGTCTGGAGTGCGCTCAGCGGAAGCATCATGGCGATCATGGCGATCATGGCGGTTTTGGCTGGATCGGCGCTCATCACGCTACTTGTTACCGTTTCAGCATTCATCTTGACCCGCCGAGTTGCTGGCGAGGGATTACCTCGGAAATGAGAGAACCTGCTGAACTCTGGATCTACTTGTCGACATCGCCACTGCTCTGGCTATGCCTGACCATCTATGTCTGGATTGTTGCCGATAAAGTTTCAGCAATGCTACGCCGTCACCCACTCGCCAATCCGGTGCTGATTGCGATTGCCGTCCTGTCTGCATTGCTGTCGGGGACAGGCGCCGAATACCGTCGGTTTTTCGAAGGCGCACAATTTATCCATTTCCTGCTCGGGCCAGCGACGGTAGCTCTGGCGATTCCGCTATACCGTCAATGGCAGCATGTCAGGCGGTTGTTCGTGCCTCTTGTCGCGGCACTCGCTGTTGGTTCAATCACCGCAGTTATGTCGGTTGTATTTCTAGGGCACTTATTTGAATTGCCCCGGGATGTTCTGATTTCCTTCCTGCCGAAATCTGCGACCGCCGGCGTCGCCATGTCCGTTTCGGAGTCGCTTGGTGGGAACCCATCCTTGACGGCCGTTCTGGTCATTTTGACCGGGATATTCGGTGCCGTCCTTGTCACTCCGTTGATGAACCTGCTAGGGATCAGGGACTATGCGGCGCGGGGATTTGCAGTGGGCCTTACGTCACACGGTATAGGAACCGCGCGGGCCTTCAATGTCGACCCAATGGCCGGGCTGTTCGCCGGCATAGCTATGGCGCTCAATGCCATCGCCACAGCAACCATCGTGCCAATCGTGGCGAAGCTTTCTCTTTCCTGATCTCCCTTACTACCACTGTCGATCCAAGTCAGCGACTATGCAGTCGGCAGGGGTGCGGATCCGCCAACGAGCGGGTGTAATTCGCTCCCTTTCCATCGTCAGGGGTATAGGCAGCCTAATGAATTCATCGAGTAATCTTCGCAAAAGTAAGGTTGCCAAGGGCGCTCACTGGTAGCAACATCCCACGCCCTGCTTCAGGCCTTGTCAGGAATGTATTCCCAAGTGCTTTCAGAATATCGGCGTTTTGAGCAAAGGCACTGTGTCCAAGCACGTCCTCCTGCGAAGCATCGGAGGCATCGATAACGGTGATCCCATATTGCCGCAATAGTTTTTCATATGGCCGAAAGTCTGTAGCCCCGAGGCGCTGCACATCGCCCGCGAGCCAAGTCGAAAGCTTGAGCGCCAAGTCGTTCTGCGATGAAAGAATGGTGATATGCGGTCGCTTGTCGCCCATCTCAAGAACCTGACGCCGGAAAACATCGACATCGATATCAGGCGAGGCGAGGATGACAGACCGAATCTTCGGAGAAACCCTGCCCTCTTTGTTAGCCATGTCGCGTAACGCTTCCATCGTCAACCACGTGCCCATCGAGTGGGCAAGAACGGTCACCTCGGCAACGTCTGGGCTGTCGATCGCGGACTTCAGGACAGCACCAAGCCCGAAGCGAGAGTAGACTGTGCTCTCCCGGTCATACACATAATCGAGTACGTTGCCGCGTGACGGCCATGTGAACAGAACTGGTGCCGCGTCGATGCGTGCGTCGTGAACCAGCTGAGCGAAACCAAAGACGGATTCTGCATAATCATTGTTGAAACCATGCACGAATACCAACACTCGCTTCTTCCCATGACTCGCTTTGCGGAACCACGGTATAATCTGGCTGTCGTTCAGGAGGTCTGCCTTTGCGGTAACGAAGGAGCGCCGTGGGTCGGGCTTTTGAGTATCCGGCCATTGAACCCGACCGATCTCCCGGGCACTCGCAGGTGGAATCGACACCACGATATTATCGAGGCGCACATTTTCTCCGCGTTCGCCAGTATAGCGAAGCGCGGGACTGTTAGATGGCTGGCGCGTGGTCGCGACCAGCATGTCGACACGCTCGGTCCGGGGCGCAGAAATCCCTATCGGACGCATGACGTCCGTGGGATGACCACAGGCTGCGAGCACTGTCAGTATCAACAGAAGGAAACCTAATCGGGCATATGGACCTGTCGACAAGGGGGAAATGCCGCCACCTCGCTCGATTGAGTTGAACAGGAAAGCGGCCTGAACGTCAGTTGCCATACTAGAAGGGGTGGCAGGGAAGACAAGTTGGGTCCTAGCTTGCATCGATCGAAGCCCTCTAAATGATTTTCGACAACTACTCGACCATAAGGAAACCGAAGATCCGAGCATGGCTGGCAAGGCATTGGCGACGGAGGCTCCACTTGGTCCCGGCATCATGCCCATCGCAACACACCGTCGGTGTCTTTGCCACGCCGGACGCGAAACCAAATGATATAATTGCAACAGTCAACAAGAGCACCAAGCGTTGGAATTAATTGGGTTACCTAGCGTAGCGCATATTGTCACATCCTCGGACGTGGCACCATAATTCGCACCATAAGCCCGTGAGGTTGGGCGGACAGCAACGTCACGGTCCCACGGTGTGAATGCGCGATATCGGCGACGATGGATAGCCCCAGACCGAAACCGGCCCGGCCGGTGCGAGATGCGTCACCCTTGAAAAAGGGTTCAAATACCTTCTCCTTCAGAGCTTCGGGAATTCCCGGCCCGTCGTCTGCAACCGAAATTGAAAACCCTGCTTCATCGGAATCCAATCGAACGTTAGCTCTTGAAGCGAACTTCATGGCGTTGTCGCAGAGATTTGTCACCGCGCGAGTAATTGAAAGAGGACGACAATTCACAATTAACTTATTTGGCCCTTGATACGCCACCTCAAACCCCACGTCGGAAAAGTCGCTGCAAACGGTTTGAAGAATGCTTGCTACGTCAACACGTTCAATTCCTTCGGTTGCGTAGTCATCCCGTAAATAGTTCAGACTTTCCGCAAGGAGGCCGTCGATATGGTCGATGTCAACCAGCAACGCTTCCCGCAAAACCCCGTCCTCCATGCGCTCCGTGCGCAATCTGAGTCTGGTCAATGGCGTTCGAACATCGTGGCTGATGCCCCTGAGCATTCGTGTTCGGCCGTCAACCATGAGACGAATGCGGTTTCGCATGCCATTGAGCGCACGCGCAAGCGATGCGATCTCGACCGTGCCGCGCTCATCGAAAATTTGTGAGCTGTTGTTAATATCGGAATCCGTCGCGGCTTCGGATATTCTCTTTATCGGCTCGGTGACGGCCCTGATCGCAAAGATGAAGAAAAAGGCGATCAATACGATGATCGCAATGAAATAATATGAACCTTGAGTGAGAAACGCGCTTGTAAGGATGGTATCCGGAACGCCAAAGTACATGAGCATTGTTTGATCGTCGACTTTTTCGGCAATGACACGGCGATCATTAAAAAAGACGCGCCAACCACCCAGAGGGGGCTCTCCATCTAGCGGGAACAGAAAGTCGATTCCCCTTCCAGCCATGTCCTGCATTTCGGGAGACACTCTAAATTCGTCAGTCAGCGATATGGGTGCGAGCGAGATGTCCAGTCCGGAGCGTTGAGCGTTAGTCAGGATAGACGCGCGTTCTGCAGGAGATGCTTGCGCCAAAAGGCGAGCGATAGTCTTAGCTTGCTCGGCAGCGTTTTCCAGATTTGGCACGGCATAGGCGTTCTTTGCATAATTCTCCAATGCTCTGCCGGTGACGATGACCGTTACCAGCGCAACAAGAATGATCACGGTGATTTGCCCACGAAGGGTTCGCGGGATCCCGCTAACGTTCCTAACCATCGGCCTCGTCCACGGCGGCAGTGAAGATATAGCCACCCAAACGGACCGTTTTCAGAAGCACGGGATCTCGAGGATCGATCTCGAGCTTCTGCCTCAAGCGACTGATGTGAACATCGATGCTGCGTTCGATGGGACCCGCCAATCCTGCATGCGTGACAGCAAGCAGTTGCTCTCTGGTGAGCACACGACCGGGATTCTGACAGAAGGCGAGTAGCAGGTCGAACTCATGGGTCGTCATCGCAACGCGAGCGTGGCTGGGATCGTGAACCTGACGGCGGATCGGATCGACCTGCCATCCATCGAAACGGAACGTGCGTTTTCGCGGGCTCTCCTCCCGGGGACTAGAGAGCCTCGAGCGGCGAAGGAGACCCCTAATACGAGCGGTCAGTTCTCTGAGCACGAAGGGTTTCGTGACGTAATCATCCGCACCAATCTCCAATCCGACGATGCGGTCAATGTCGCTGCTCACCGAGGTCAGCATCAGGATTGGAATATCACCGCTGCTGCGAAGCCGACGGCAAATGCTGAATCCATCCTCTCCTGGTAGCATCAGGTCCAACACGATGAGGTCGAATTCCAGAGCGCGCAACTTCGCGTCCATGGCAGCGCCGTCGGCTGCCACTTCGACCGACATTCCTTGTTCGCCGAGACTATCGCGAACCATGCCGGCGATTTGCGCGTCATCTTCTACAATCAGGATCTTCGGCGTCTCTAACATCGCTTGTCCATTGTGGTCCATAGGTCGGCAACCTCCCGCCTTATATTCATTCTCGTATCATAACCACGCAGGCCTTCGGGCGGCTTAATATTAAGTTTTGTTGCGATCAGAATGAATTGGCGGAGTTACTGAAACAAATCTTAACACGATGCAATACTCATCCGACAACGGGTATGAGAGACAACGAAGGTCAAATCCACTTGCCTTTCCTGACGAGTGCCACGCCAACAACGACCAGAGTGCCCATGCTTACGCTCCCTCGAATCGCATTGCATGCCGCGACAGACATCCGCGCGAGTGAACTGGAAGCAATCCAGCGATCGATCTGCAGTTCGACAATGGCAATCAAGCCGTTGTCGTCGGGAGAAGCATCGAAAATGCGAATTTGTCCGCTGCAGCGCAAAAGGGAAGCTCGCGCGATGGATGTGAACTTGGAACCGATTGCCAGCGAAGTAGCCTCGTCGTGACAACCGTGTCGACTCCGATGCTGCGTGAGGCGTCTAGTTCTTGCCGCCGAAGCCAGGCGCCCGCCCGAAAGATCGTTTGAGATACAGGAATAAATATGAATACCAGCTGCCAACACCGTCTGACGCTCGGCAGTTCCGACGTTTCTCCGCAACTCACAGACCACCGACAAAGGCAGACATTTCATGAAACATTTCTGTACGGGACCTAGCTTCAATCACATGCTCAGAATCGTATACAGCCATCGGGCACTAAAAATAGCTCCTCTTGTCCTGACCGTTGGCTTAGTCAGTTGCAGCTCGGTGCAACTGACTGAATCGGGGTCGCTTAAGTCCTATAGTAACCTTGGCCCGGTCGAAGGTCGCGTCAGCAAATCACGCACCTTTTTAGATAGACCCTCATTGTTGGCCGCGACCTCCGTTGCCATAACTCCGACCAAATTGTCACCACTCGCATATTCGAGGATACATGATGCGGGAAATGACAGATTGGTCGCGAACGCCCTTGACCGAGCATTGTGCATTGACCTTAGCGACAAATACCGTGTCGTTGGACCGGGAGAGCCGGCTGACATCACCGTACAGGCCGTGATCACCGACATCGTACCGACGAGCAAAACCGCTGCCGGCTTATCTACCGTAACCACCATCGGAACATCCATTGTTTTTCCTGTAGGGGTACCACGGCTTCCGATCGGTCTCGGCGGTCTCGCTGTCGAGGCGGAGGCATTGGATGGAAAAGGAGTGCAGAGGGCAGCCATCGTCTGGTCGCGCGGCGCGAATTCGATAACAAACGGAGCGCGTGTCTCGGAAGTCGGTGACGCCTATGGGCTCGCGTCATCATTTGCAGCGCAGTTCTCAGAGATCTTGGTGAAGGGCCGCAAGCCATCGGGACTAGATATATCATTACCCTCCGGACAAAAACTGAGGTCACAGTTAGGAGGCAAGCCAAAGAACGCTTCCTGCGAAGCATTTGGAAGAGCGCCGGGGATTAGTGGGGTACTGGCCGGTGTTGTTGGGGCTCCGCCGTCGTGGACCGATCGTGCGGCAATGCAATAGAGCCCTTCGCCGCGCGAATATTGCCGGGCTGAATATGCACCCAGATGCTCTGGCGACATATCCGACGACAAAGTGGCGCTCTCACGGACCATCATGAAACCGACTTCCGAAACGTGATTGTCTCCGTTGCAGAAACACAATCGACATCATTCTGCGCGGCCTAGCCGCGTCGCAGGAGCGCATTCATGCGAAATATCATAATCACAAGGCTTGCCTTTCTATCGGCGGTCCTCCTCTCCGCTTGCTCAGAAGAGGAGCCAGCGCCGAAGCCGCCGCGGCCGATTAAATCGCTGACGGTTCATGCCGAACTCGTCGGTGAGACTATGTCGCAGACGGGCGAAGTCCGACCTCGCTACGAGACGCCGCTCGGCTTTCGTCTGGAAGGGCAACTTACCCAGCGTTTGGAAAATGGCACGCCTGTGAGGGCTGGAGACGTCTTGGCCACGATCGATAAGACGCCATCACAAAACAAGCTCCTTGTGGCAAAAGCCGAGCTTGCCTCTGCCGAATCCGCGGAAAATCACGCCGACACCGTTGCGGCGCGCAATTGGGAGCTTTTCCCGAAGAACGCAATTTCAAAGGCGCAGTTGCAAGAATCCGACGCAAATTTTCAAGTTGCCAAGGCGAGACTGGAGGCGGCAAGAGCCTCGCTCGCCGCCGCTGAGCAGGAACTATCCTTCACGGAACTGAAGGCACCGCGTAATGGAATCGTTTCGGCCGTAGGCGCGAATGAAGGCCAAGTGGTCAGCGTTGGAACCATGGTCATCACGCTCATTTCCGACAGTGAAAGAGACGCCGTTTTCGACGTGCCCGAAACGCTGCTTTCTGTGGAGCCTCCCCTCCCTGTTGTCGAGGTCAGTCTTATCTCGAATCCTGCGGTTTCGGTCACAGGGCGGGTCCGCGAAATAACGCCATCGGCCGACGCCACGACAAGGACCTACCGGGCGAAAGTATCCTTGGAAGGAGCTGGCCAGTTGCCCTTCGGTGCCGCAGTCAGCGGCAAGATTGTGGTCTCTTCCCACAAGCTGTTTCGGGTGCCCGCGTCTGCCCTCCTGAACCGCACCGGCAAGACGACCGTCTACGTCTACGACAAGACAACCAGTCAGCTGCGCGGCCGGACGATCGAGGTCGAGCGCTTTGATGCCAACGATCTCTTCATCTCCAACGGACTGGTTGATGGTGATATCGTTGCCACAGCGGGCGTTCTCAAGTTGCGTGAAGGGGAAATCGTCACTCTCGAGGAAAAGGTCGGAAAATGAGCATGGCGTCCGGTTCTTCCAAGCGTTTCAATCTGTCTGCCTGGGCGCTTCAACACCAGTCCTTGGTCATATTCCTTATGATCGCCATCCTTGTTGGTGGGTTCTTGAGCTATCAGCGACTTTCGCGAAACGAGGATCCACCCTTCACAATTAAGACGATGGTCGTGCAGGCTCTCTGGCCCGGTGCCAGCACGACGGATACAGTCCACCTCCTGACGGACAAGCTCGAGAGGAAGTTGTCCGAAACCCCGCATCTTGATTCTACGCAGAGTTATTCCCGGCCGGGCCAATCCGTCATTTTCGTCAATCTGCGCGACGACACGCCGCCCGAATTGGTCGAGGATATCTGGTACATCGTTCGGAAGAAAATAACCGATATCGCACCCACCCTCCCCGATGGTGTCCAGGGACCGTATTTCGACGATGAATTCGGCGACACCTTCGGTAGCATCTATGCGTTTCAGGCCGAGGGCTTTTCTCAACGCGAACTGCGTGACCGCGTCGATGCCATCCGCGCCGAAATTCTCTCCCTGCCCGATATCGGCAAAGTCAATCTACTCGGCGTGCAGGAAGAGCAAATTATCGTCGCGTTTTCCTCCAGCAAATTGGCGAGCCTCGGGATCAATCCCTCGACGGCCATCGAAGCGATCCGCGCCCAGAATGCAGTCAGCCCGACGGGTGACGTGAAGACCGGGGACGAGAAGATTTCCGTCCGCGTCAGCGGCGCATTCGCTTCCGAAAAGAACCTGCACGACCTGACCTTCCTGGTCGATGGCCGATACATCCGGCTTGATGATGTTGCCACGATTTCGCGCTCGCTTGTCGATCCGCCCGCCCCGTTCGTCCGCGTCAATGGGCAGGATGCGATCGCTCTTGCGGTCTCGATGTCGAAGGATGGAAATCTGGTCGATTTCGGGCAAGCGCTGAAGGACAAGATGTCCGCGATTGCGGCGAAGCTGCCACATGGGATCGAGGTGACCCTGGTTGCGGATCAATCTACCGTCGTGAACGACGCCGTCGGCGGGTTCATCAAGGTGCTGATCGAAGCTATCGCGATTGTACTTGGCGTCTCCTTCGTTTCGCTTGGAGCGCGAGCCGGCTTGGTCATTACGGTCTCGATCCCCCTGGTGCTCGCCATGACTTTTTTTGGCATGGAACTGACGGGCATTGGATTGCAGCGTATTTCGCTGGGCGCACTGATCATCGCCCTCGGTTTGCTTGTTGATGATGCAATGATCACCGTGGAAAGCATGGTGTCGTGCCTGGAAAACGGCAAGGACCGATCGGTCGCGGCGAGCCATGCCTATGAGACAACGGCCTTTCCGATGCTCACCGGGACACTGGTTATGATAGCTGGCTTCATCCCCGTCGGCTTTGCAGCTTCCAGCGCCGGAGAATACACCTTCTCCCTTTTTATGGTCGTGTTAATTGCTCTCGTATCGTCATGGATCGTGGCCGTGCTGCTCTCCCCGATCATCGGCACATGGTTACTGCCGAAGATCCTTGCGCATGGGCACAACAAGGAGGGAAAGATCCTGTCGGCCTACCGCAGGGCGCTCCACTGGACATTGTCCCATCGATGGCTGACGATGGCAGCCGCTCTTGTCGCACTCGTCCTGTCGATGTTCGGTGCAACCCGGCTTGAGCAGCAGTTCTTCCCCGCGTCCGACCGGCCTGAACTACTGGTCAGCCTCACGCTACCCCAGAACGCGTCACGCGAAGCAACAGATCGCCGTGCGAGGCAGCTCGAGGAAATCCTGAAATACGAAGCCGGTGTCGACCATTTCACAACCTATGTCGGCTCCGGATCGGTGCGGTTCTATCTTCCCATGGATCTGCTCCTTGAGAACGACAATGTCTCGGAAACGGTTGTCGTCGCAAAGAGTGTCGAGCAGCGCGAAGCCGTGCGGAGCCGGCTGGAAGATGCGATGGCGAACGAATTCTCGGACATCGTCACGCGCGTTTCACCGCTGGAGCTCGGGCCTCCGGTCGGATGGCCCCTGAAATTCAGGGTGTCAGGTCCCGACTATGAAACAGTCCGTGCGATCGCCATGAAAGTTGCCACCATCGCCGGCGATCACGCGGACACACGCGACGTGAACCTCACGGCAGGGGAACCGCAGCGCAGCGTCACAATCATGATCAATCAGGTTGAAGCACGCGCGCTCGGGATGAGCTCGGAATCGATCGCCAGCGAGGTGGCGGCGGTTTTCTCCGGTTCGAAGATCACCACCGTTCGTGATGGCGACCGCCTCGTTGATGTGGTGGTCAAAGGCATAGAAACGGATCGCACCTCGATCGCGATCATCGGAGATCTGCAGCTGAGAAGCGGCGACGGAAAGGCCGTGCCGCTGCGACAGGTCGCGACTATTGCCTATGGTATGACGGAACCAATTATCTGGCGTCGGGACGGCAAGCCGATGATCACCGTCCAAGCAGATGTCGCCAAGGGTGTTCAAGCAGCAACGGTGGCGGACGCGGTCGGCAAGAACCTTGATGGCCTACGATCCCAACTGCCGATGGGCTATGCGATCACCGCAGGCGGCATTACAGAGGAGGCCGAAAAAGGCAACTCCTCGGTCTTCGCCGTGGTCCCGGTGATGTTGCTGGTCATCGTAGCACTTCTGATGGTGCAGCTTCAGAGCTTCTCGCGGATGGCAGTTGCCATGTTGATGGCCCCCTTCGGGCTCATAGGTGTCGTCGCAGCAATGCTGCCGACCGGCACACCCATGGGTTTTGTCGCCCAGCTCGGTGTCATCGCGCTCTCGGGCATGATCATCCGGAACGCAGTGATCCTGATACAGGAGGTCGACCAGAACGTTGCTCTGGGCCAGTCACCTGAAGAAGCCATCGTCGCCGCTGCTATTCACCGTGCGCGGCCCATCGTGCTGACGGCGTGTGCCGCCATCCTGGGCATGATTCCGATCGCCGCAGAGATATTTTGGGGACCGATGGCGTTCGCCATCATCGGTGGATTGGCGGCAGCGACGGCTTTGACGCTGACGCTACTCCCCTGCGCCATGTTCTGGCTGCTTTCGATCGAGGGAAGGCAGCAGAAGCCCCAAGGTGCTGCGGAGATATCGTCCGGTAAGATCGCCTGATGACGGTTGCGCAGATTGGTCGCCGAAAACGCTCGAAAAAAAGCATCCGCAAATTCGGATGGCTTGGTGTAGTTGGTCGTAGGTTCTCAGAGTGCCTGCGGCCACAGGCCGGACGTGATGACGCCCGTTCGCCTTGCGGATAGACACACGAGCATGGTCGATATGCTCGTGGCGACAACGAGGCAGCCATCGACGAATCCAGCAATCCTGTCCATGAGCGGAGCGAGTGCTGACATCGGCCTCAACAATGTCGTTGTCTTCATTCCTCCCGACATCGATCGTGACGCGGGCAGATTCAGTGGCAGGGTGACCGGTCGGTCGATCCGCGGAAATCGTTTGCACGGTGAGGGCCGACAAGATTTCCGACCAGAAGGTGGCCGGTTGGTTTAAGAGGACGAATAGCCGCAAAGGTGCTCATCTTCGTGCATGGTTTCAATACGACCTATGCGGATACCGTGTTTCGTTTCGTGCAGATTGCTCATAACATTCATGTGGACGCGGCTCCGTCCCCCGCGATATTCAGCGATGCTGTTGAACGCTTAGACCGCCGTCTATGGTAAGGCAGGTGGCGTTCATGAAAGGGCATTCGTCGGAGATCATGAACACCGCGGCCAACGCGATTTCTTCTGCCGCCGCGATACGACCGCCTGGATGCAGTTTCTTTGTTGCAGCTTCGGCCGCAACCGGATCGGGAAAACTGTTCCAGTATTCGGTGACCTTCTGTGTCAGCACGTAGCCCGGCGCTAGCGCATTCACTCGAACGCCCCTGCCCGCGTATTCGATACCGAGCGATTTGGTCATGCCCAGAAGCGCATGCTTGGCGACCGGATAGGGGAACGTGTGGGGGATGATGGTGAAGGCATGGGTCGAGGCGATGTTGAGGATCACACCACCGCCCTGTCCGATCATTCCCGGAAGCACCGCCTTTGAGCAGTTCCATGCACCCTTCAGGTTGATGTCAAAGCACCGCCCCCATTCCGCGTCGCTGGTCTCCAGAGGCTCATGGAAAACATTGACACCGGCATTGTTGATCAGTGCGTTGATCGGGCCGATCTCGGCCGCGGCACGTTCGATGGCCGCAGCAATTGCCGTCGCATCCGTGATGCTGGCGATGGCATAACCTGCAGTGGCACCGCCGGCCAGCAACGTGTTTATTTCTGTCTCTAGCAAGCCCGCGTCGAGATCGATGAGGAACAGGCGTGCCCCTTCTGCCGCGCAAGCCTTGGCGATAGCAAGGCCGATCCCCTGCGCGGCCCCGGTGATCATAATCCGCTTGCCCTTGAGACGGTCCGTCATAGTCTAGTCTCCTGTCTCACCACTCTGCAAAGCTGCCGTCTTCATGGCGCCAGATCGGATTGCGCCAGCGATGGCCTTCCTTCGCCCGCTCGATGACATAGGCTTCGTCGACCTCGATCCCGAGCCCCGGCCCCTGCGGGATCGAGACGAAGCCATCGGCATACTGGAAGACGTCCTTGTTCGAGATATAATCGAGGATATCGTTGCTCTTGTTGTAATGGATGCCGAGGCTCTGTTCCTGAATGAAGGCGTTGTAGCTGACGGCGTCAACCTGCAGACAGGCGGCAAGGGCGATCGGGCCGAGCGGGCAATGAGGTGCCAGCGCCACGTCATAGGCCTCAGCCATCGCTGCGATCTTGTGGCATTCGGTGATCCCGCCAGCATGCGAGAGATCCGGCTGGATGATGTCGACATAACCGTCCGACAGGACCTGCTTGAAATCCCAGCGCGAGTAGAGCCGCTCACCGAGCGCGATCGGCGTTCCGGTGTGATTGACGATGTCGCGCAACGCCTCCTTGTTTTCCGACAGAACCGGCTCTTCGAGGAACATCAGCTTGTAGGGATCGAGTTCCTTGGCCAGAACCTTGGCCATTGGTTTGTGGACGCGGCCGTGAAAATCGACGCCAATTCCAATGTAAGGCCCAACCGCCTCGCGGATGGTGGCAATGATCTGGACGGCCTTTTCGACTTTCTCCCAGCTATCGACGATCTGCATTTCTTCACAGCCGTTGAGCTTGATCGCCTTGAAACCGCGGGAAACCACATCGCGGGCGTTGTTGGCGACGTCGGCCGGACGATCGCCGCCGATCCAGGAATAGACCTTGATCTTGTCGCGCACCTGGCCGCCAAGCAGCGAGTGAATGGGCTGACCGAGCGCCTTGCCCTTGATGTCCCAGAGTGCCTGGTCGATGCCGGAAATGGCGCTCATGTGCACGGCACCGCCGCGATAGAAGCCGCCCCGATACATGACGTTCCAGTGATCCTCGATCAGGAATGGATCTTTCCCGATCAGGTAATCTTCCAGTTCGTGGACGGCAGCCTGCACCGTCAGCGCCCTGCCCTCGACCACCGGTTCGCCCCAGCCGGAAACACCTTCATCCGTCTCGATTTTCAGGAACAACCAGCGTGGCGGAACGATGTACGTGGTGAGCTTGGTAATTTTCATCGGGTCATGCCTTCTTGCTGAACGCAAACGGGATTGAGATGAAGCGGGGACCGGACATTCAGGAGGCCTACGCAAGAATGAGATCGGCGGCCTTTGCGGCAGCGCCGAGAACGGCGGCATTGGTGTTACCGCTGACGATGGTGGGCATGATCGAGGCATCGATGACGCGCAGCCGATCGACGCCGCGGACTTTCAGGTCCGGTGTCAAAACGGCTTGCGGATCCCGGTCGTGCCCCATACTGCAGGTGCCGACGGGATGGTAACCGGTCTTGACCGTGCGACGGCAATGATCGGCGATCGCCTCGTCACTGGTCACGTCGATGCCGGGGAAGATTTCCTTGTCGATCAGTTCCCGCATCGGCGAAGCCGCGAGAACCGTGCGGGCAAACCGGAAGCTGGCGATCGTCAGACGCAGATCGTCCGGATGCGTGAAGATTTGCGTATCGACGATGGGATTGGCAAACGGGTCGGTCGAGGCAAGCGTGACGCTGCCGCGCGCCTTGGGTCTCAAGAGCAGCGAATTGATGGTAACGCCATCCCCGGGATCGGTGCCCATCACATCCCGGTCGAGATAGACGGTCGGCACGCAGAACATCTGGATCGTCGGTTCCGCATTGTTGCCGTCGGGATCATAGAAGGCGCAGGTTTCCACGCCGGTGGTGGTCGCAGGGCCGGATTTGAACAGCAGATATTGAAGCCCGGCCTTGATCATCGGCCAGCCGCGATCGGCCCCATAGTAGCCGAACGAACCCTTGGTCGTCGCGACCACCGGGCACTCGTAGTGATCCTGCAGGTTGCGGCCGACGCCGGAGAGCGAAACTGCCGTCTGAATGCCGTGACGGGAAAGCTCATCTTCCGGGCCGATGCCGGCGAGCATGAGGATTTTCGGCGTCTGATAGGCTCCTGCCGCCAGAATGACTTCGACGCCGGCGGTAGCGGTCTTCTTCGAGCCGTTCTGCATGTAATCGACGCCAGCAGCTCTGCCATTTTCCAGAACGAGGCGCGTGACGGTCGCCCCGGTTTCGATCGTCAGCAGCGGATTGTTCATGACGGGAGCGAGAAACGCATCGACCGCGCTGCAGCGGCGGCGGGTCTGCCAGTCGATCGTATGCTGCATGAAGCCGACGCCGAACTGTCCGGCGCCGTTGAAATCCGGATTATATGGAATGCCCATGCCCTGCAGGGTTTTGACATAGGTGCGCGTCATCGGGCTGGTATGGCCAAGATCGGAAATCTTCAGCGGCCCGCCGACCCCATGAAACTCCCCGCCGAGATGGTCATTGTCTTCCTGCGCCTTGAAATAGGGCAGGATATCCCGGTACGACCAGGCGCCATCATTGTTTGTCCCCGGCTCGGTCACCGCCTCGTTCCAGCGATCATAATCGGCCGCCTGCCCGCGCATGTAGACCATGGCGTTGACCGTGCTGCCGCCACCCAGGACCTTGCCCTGCGGCACGATCGGACCCCGGCCGTTCAGCTGTTCCTGCGGCTTGGTCTGATGCATGGACAGATAGGTGTCCTTGGCGAGAAACTTCATGTAGCCTGCCGGAAAATGCATGATCGGATTGGCCTTGCGGGGGCCCCGCTCCAGCATCAGAACGCGCGCCTTGCCATCGCGCACGAGACGCGCGGCAACGACGCAGGCCGAACTGCCGCCGCCCACGATGATATAGTCGTATGCCGTCCCTTGGGACATGTCCTGTTCTCCAACCGCGCTGGCGGTAACTGCTATTGTTCTGCCCAGGCAGACGGCTTCATGTAGATGCTGCCCGCAAGTGTTTCTCCAGGTTCAAGCACCTTCAGATCGCCGAGACCCTTCATGTTGTGGCCGTCTGCCAGATGCGACATCGGCTCGAAACAGAAATAATCCCGTTGGAAAGCCGGATCGAAGCTGGTGTCGGATACGAAGACGAAAGCGTGGCGAAACAACGGATCCGCCGTCAGGGAAAGCCGCGCCTGCCGCTCCGGCCAGACAATCTGCGCCTCGCCGCACCAATCCTCAAAGCCATTGTTGACCCAGCGATGGGGCAGACCGCGGGGCTCGCTGAAATCGACATCTAATGGAATGTCCGTCGCCTCGCCTGGCAGCCAGCCGTCTACTTCGGTCCAGTACTTTCGCGCCGGTGCCAGCAACGTGGTCTTCGGCGTCATTGGAAAATAAGGATGCCAGCCAAGCCCGAAAGGAAACGCGTCTTCCCCCGTGTTGGTGACCGAAAGCGTCAGCTTGAAGCCGTCCTCCTGCAGCACGAAACGCTGGGATGCCCCATAGCTATAGGGTGTTATCTCGCCGGCCGCATGATGAAACGAAAGATCGAGCGAACCGGCCGTCTCTTGCGCGACAGTCCACTCCGCCTGCCAGCCTTCGCCATGCAGATAATGCCTGTCCCAATCGGTATTGGCCTGGAAACGATAGTCGCGGCCGCGAAAGCTGAACCGGTTGTCCCGGACACGATTGCCAAATGGCACCAGCGGATAGCAGCCGGACGCCAAGGCATCGGCGTCGTCACCGGGCGCTTCGCGCAAAAGCGGCAACCGGACCTCATCGCGCTCCCACCAGAAGCCGAGCACGATGCCACCCTTGGTGGATATGCGGGCCGAAAGATTTCCATTGCTGAGATGAACGGCAGTCACGGCCTACCCCTTGTTGCGGGCCGCGCCGCGCTTGATCGCCTGGATATTGGCAAGAACCGCGATGACGATGATCAGGCCGCGCACCACCTGCTGGAAGAACGGATTGATCCCGAGAAGCACGAGGCCGTTGCCGATGAGGGTGATGACCAGCACGCCGAGCAAGGTGCCGAGCATGGAACCGCGCCCACCTGAGAGCGCCGTGCCGCCAACGACGACCGCGGCGATGACGTCAAATTCCAGACCACTTGCAGCCGTCGCATTGCCGGAGCCCAGCCGCGAGAGAAGAAGGATGCCGGACACGGCCGCCATGGCACCGGCGATGGCAAACAGGGCAACGCGAATGCGGGAAACGTTGATGCCCGACAGGAATGCCGCATGCGCGTTGCCGCCGATCGCAAAGACAGAACGCCCGAAAGCGGTCTTACGGCTGACGAAGGCAAAGACGGCAAACAGCACCAGCATGATGATGGCCGCCGGCGGCACGCCGAGCACCGGACGGTCGAGCATATCGACGATGTCGTTGCGTCCGATCGAGACCGGCAGCGCATCGGTGACGAACAGCGCCGTGCCGCGCAGCGCGCTCCAAAGTCCAAGCGTGCCAACGAAGGATGGAACGTCGAAATAGGCGCGCAGGATGCCGGCAATCGATGCGAGCGCCGCGCCAATGGTGATGGCGAACATGAAGGCGATCGGCGTCGGGATACCCCATTGCAGAAGATAGGCGAGCGCCACAGAAATGAAGGCGACCATCGGGCCGACGCTGACGTCGATTTCACCAGAAATAATGATCAGCGTTGCTGCCCAGGCAGCAATGCCGATCGTTGCAGCATCGCGCAGGATGTTGATCTGGTTGTTGAACGTCATGAAGCCGCCGGCGGTGGCGGTAAAGACGATGTAAAGCACTGCGATCGCAACGAAGAGGCTGATCTCGTTCATGTGCTGCGAGAAGCCACCGCGCCGGCGCTCAGCGGATGCGGGCGTCTTGGCTGCCTGTTCCAGGGACATTGTGTATTCTCCGTCAGTGACCGGCGATGCAGGCTGCCATGACGGCATCCTGATCGATATCGGGGGATGTGAATTCTTCCTTCAGCGTGCCTTCGCGCAGGACCATGACGCGGTCGCAGACAAGTGGCAGCTCCTCGATCTCGCTGGAGACGAAGATGATGCTGCGGCCTTCGGCAGCAAGCTGGCGGATGATGGCATAGATCTGGGCCTTCGCCTCGACATCGACGCCGCGCGTCGGCTCGTCAAGCAGAAGGATGCGGCTGTCGGCATGCACCCAGCGGCCGATGACGACCTTTTGCTGGTTGCCGCCCGATAAGGTTCCGATCGGCGTATCGGTCTCCGCGGTTTTGACATGAAGCCGCTCGATGACCCTTCGCGTCGCCTGCGCCATCCGGTGCGCCGACAGGACACCGTAGGAACTGACGCTCGCGAAATTGGTCGAGACCGTATTTTCATCGACACCAAGAAGCGGCACGATGCCCTCTTCCTTACGACTTTCCGGCGTGTAGCCAAAACCGGCATCCAGCATGCGCCGGTATTTTGGCCGGCCGGCGGTTTTTCCATCCACCGAGACCGTGCCGCGATCAAAGGCACGAACACCCATAATCGACTGCAGTAACTCCGTGCGGCCGGAGCCCAGAAGGCCGGCGATGCCAAGCACCTCGCCCTGGCGCAGCTTGAAGGAGATCGAGGAGAGTTTCGGCTCCAGCGCCAGACCGGTCACTTCCAAAACGACCTTTTCGCGCGATTTCGTTTCGAGCACGGCGGCCTGCGCCGCCTCCGAGCCGAGCATCAACCGGACGATGTCGCGCGTATCGGCGCCGGCCACGTCAACCGTGTCAATGATCCTGCCATCGCGCATGACGGTTGCCGATTGCGAGATCCGGCGGATCTCGTTCATCCGGTGGCTGACATAGATGACGGCAATACCTTCGCTGGCGATGCGCTTGACGGCGGTCATCACCTTTTCGGCCTCCGCTGCGGCAAGCGAGCTGGTCGGCTCGTCGAGGATAACCAGTTTCGGCTTTCCGAGCAGGACTCGGGCGATTTCAAGCAGCTGGCGCTCGGCGGGGCTGAGACCGGCCACGAGCCGGGACGGGGGCAGGTCGAGGCCAAGGCGCGCCATCGCCTCCTGCGCCTGCGCTTCCATATCGGAATAGCTGAGAATGCCGGCCTTGCGCGGCCAGCGGCCGAGAAAAAGATTTTCGGCCAGCGTCATGCCGGGCACCAGAGACAGTTCCTGATATACGACGCGCACGCCCTTGGCGAAGGATTCCTGCGCGCGGGCCGAGCCGGATTGGGTCAATTCCTCGCCGTCGATGCGCACCTTTCCGGTGTCTGGCACTTCGGCGCCGGTCAGCATGCGGATCAGTGTGGATTTTCCGGCACCGTTCTTGCCGAGCAGCGCGCGGACCTCGCCCGCAGCCACATCGAACGTGGCGTTATCAAGCGCCAGTACACCGGGATAGCGTTTGGTACAGCCTTCGATCGAGGCGATGACAGTACGATCATGGCTCGGGTGGGCGGCGGAATTGATCATGACGAAGCCTGTTTCGGAGTTGATGCGCCATCGTATTCATGGCATGGCCCGGCAGGGCAAACGGTTGATGTTCGCCCTGCCGGTCGGGTCAAGTGCGCCACCCAAGGGCTGGCGCAGCTTGGGAGATCACGGAATGCCGTCGGAATGGGCTTCGAGCCAGGCCTTGCCGGACGCGGAGGTGTCATAGAGGTCGATATCGTAGGGCACCTTGATATCGGCCGGTGCCTGCCCGTCGATCGACTTGATCGCCTGCGCAAGCGCGAGTTTGCCGAGGCCTTGGCCGGAGATGTCCACGACGGCCTTGATGACGGTAAAGTCGACCATCTCCTGGGCGATTTCCGTCGTCATGTCGCCGCCGAAGACCACCGTCTTGCCGGCACGGCCTTGACTCTTCACCGCACGGGCAGCTCCCAGCGTCGCGCCACCGGCTTCGCCGAAAAAGGCGTCAAGATCTGGATTGGAGGATAACATTGTGGCAGCTACGGAGACTGCCTTGTCGAGCGTTGCACCTTCCTGGTTGGCAACGATCTGGGCGCCCGGTACCTTAGCCTTCAAGGCTTCTTCGAAACCTTTGCGGCGGGTGACGCAGACTTCGACAAATTCGCAATTGAGAACCGCGATCTTCGGAGCAACCTTCTTTTCAGCGAGGAAATAGTCTGCCGCGGCGTTGCCCAGCTTGTGGCCGAAATCATAAGGATCGCCGATGGCATAGGCGGAGACGAATTCCTTCATATCCTTCTCGCTAAGGCATGTGTTGTAGCAGACAACCGGGATACCGGCGTCGTGGGCGCGCTGGATGGCACGGTAGGAGCCATCGGCGGAAACCGGCGAAACGATGATGGCCTGCACGCCGGCGGAGATCAGCGAATCGATGAAGGACGATTCCTTGCTGACGTCGCCCTGCGCATTGGTTTCGATGATTTCCAGCTTGCGGCCGGCATCGGCAGCACCGGTCTGAATGCCCTTGCGGACGCCGGCATAGAAGCCCTGCGCGTCCATGTAGATCGCGCCGACCTTCAAGTCCTTGTCCTGCGCCGATAAAGCGCCGGCGCCAGCGCCAATAGCCAGCATCGCCATTGCCGTCAAAGCGGCAGTCTTCATGAGCTTCATGGTACTCCTCCCAAATCTTGTCTGTGACGCGACCGACGGGTTGCGATCCCGCGCCTGGGGCGGAACGCTTTCAAAGATACCTTTCATCATATCATTGTCAATATAAATACGATTTATTGTCGGCGGACTCGCGGGAAATGAAATTTGCGTTCATGGACCGAGTACGCAGTTCGGAACAAAAATGCCGAATAAGGCATCTTATACCGTATTTAAGTTCGGTATTGCACCAGGAACCAGCGCAAATCGGCGGGTAAACTTGCTTGATATAAATACGATTTATTTTAGAGTAGTACCTTGCGCAGCTGTAAATTGTGGTTTCGTATGATAGGTAAATCCGACATGGCAGGCTGCCTCATCGCCTGCGGGAGAGTAAAATGACTGTTGCACGAACGGCGAGAATGGTTTCCGCCAATGGTTTTCCCATCGCTGACAGCGGCAAGCGAAGCGTTCGCGAAGCCCTACTCCAGCAACTTGTCGATATGATCGTTTCCGGCGAGATGGCTGAGGGCTCAACTCTGCCAAATGAAGCGGAATTGACCGAGAAGTTTGGCGTCAGCCGCACGACTTTGCGGGAGGCCATGCAATATCTTTCTGCTCTTGGCATTGTCCGCTCACGCACACGGGCAGGGACAACGATCTTGCCAAGAGAAAACTGGAACTATCTGGACCCTCTAGTGCTTGACGCAACGCTCAAGTTCGGCGCTGACGAACATTTTTACATATCGCTGATCGATGCGCGCCAGTTGCTGGAACCTGCTGCAGCTGCTCAGGCCGCCGCGAACGCAACGGCCCGTCAACTCTTCCACATTTCGAAAGCATTTGAGGAAATGGTCGAGGCAAATGCGCGCGACACCGAAGAGTGGAGCCGCGCGGATTTGGACTTCCACACAGCCATTATCAATGCGAGCGGAAATTGGGTCTATCGGCAGTTTGCAACAGCTATCCGTGCAGCCTTGCTGGCCAGCTTCCGGCTTACCAATCGTGCGAGCCAGTCCCACGAACAGGCAATAATGAAGCACCAAGATGTACTGGAAGCCATCAGAATGCGGCATCCAGAGGACGCGCGTTACGCGATGGAGCAGCTTATCGGCATTGCGCGAATCGAGATCGCGGAGGCTTTGCACAAGGTTCGTTCATGATCCTTCGACTAAAAGACAAATGTAACCCATATTTTCCCTCAGCCGTATTTTTTACGTTGTCCTGTTCTGCAGGTCGTTCAGTATTGCAGTAAAATAAACCAATGCGTTTGATATCATGCAGTTTTATTGCTGTAACGTGCGCCTATTTATTTCTTTATCTTCAGCGGTAAGCTTGCCGGCGATTGGCCGAAAACGATTCCAACAGGCCACATGGGATTTGTGGCGCTGATCGCGGAGAATTGTTCTAATTCTCGCATCGAGAATGAAACTCGAAAAGGTTGCCGACTAGCGACTATATTGTACGGTCCGAAACTCACGGATCAAGAGATCAAGGTATGGCGTAAGCACAACATGAATGCTTGCGAAATCAATCTCTCCGCCCGGTGGAACAGGGGGCACCACCATCCGAAGGCCGTCACTCCCTCATGCAGGCATGTTGATCGCTATGATCTTTGCGCCTAGGCGAGCATCTACCGGTTTCTCACACGCCGACCACTTCATCCGCCAAAAAGCTAGCTATTTTTCCAGGTTCACCATCACGTCCGAAGTTATTCACTAAGCCTCCTTTGCGTCGCTACTAGACTGCCCGTTTCGGCAGCATTTTGGCTTGATGTGCCCCAGCGAAGCGGCAGTGTTTACAATTGGGCTTTTAGGGATTCTACTGTGGTTGCTAGGGGTGATTTGTCGAGGAGACGATCATGGATTGCCGTCACTGCCACAGTGATGATCTGCGCAAGGCCGGCTTCAAGAGCGGAGCGCAGCGCTATTTCTGTCGAGCCTGCGGGTGTTTTGCGCTGGATCCGCAAGGAACATGCCGCCGTCCGGGCTCGCCTTGCCGAGGCAGAGCTGGCGGCCCCGGACGAGCCAGATGTTCTCGAAATGGACGAAATCTATACATTCGTTCAAAAAAAGCGCAGCGGGCGGTAGTCTGGACCGCCTTTAGCCGCCGGCTGGGCCGGGTGATCGCCTATCATATCGGTGATAAGGGGACCCACAGCGCTATGGCCCTTTATCGCCTGGCCAGACAGGCGGTCGGGCGCATCGACCGCATCTATACCGACGCCAATTCCTGCTATCGGCTGGCCTTCGAGCGAAACGGCGTGCCGGAGCCACATGTGGAAACCAAGGCCCAGACCCACCTGATCGAGGCATCCAACTCCTCGATCAGGGAACAATCTGGCCCGCTTCAATCGCAGATCAAAACGCTTCTCAAAGACCCAGCGCATGCTCGAAGTTACCCTCGACCTCTTCTTCAACAGACATCTCATCAAGAGTCCAAAGTGAACACTGCCCAGCGAAGCTGGGGCACCGGGTGTGTATCCCTCTGTGTCGCGCTCCCGCGATAGGACCGTCGCGGCGGCTCATCATGAGTTCAGATGGCAGGCACTGCGGTGACCGGGAGCGACCGTTTCGAGTTGCGGAGCCACCTCTCGGCAAACAGCCATTGCATGTGGACAGCGTGGGTGGAAATGACAGCCATCAGGCGGATTGAGCGGGCTTGGAATCTCGCCTTTTATTGCCGTGAACTGCCGCTTGCGTGCGGTGATGCGCGGCACTTCAGCCAACAAAGCCTGAGTATAAGGATGGTTCGGCCGCGCAAAGATCTCTTGCACGGCTGCCTCCTCGACGATGCGACCAAGATACATGATCGCGACTCGGTCCGAGAGATGCTCGACCACGCCGAGATCGTGACTGATGAACAGATAGGTAAGGCCCAACTCCGAGCGAAGATCCATGAACAGGTTCAGAATCTGAGCCTGGATTGACACGTCGAGCGCCGCCACCGCCTCGTCGCAGACCAGGAATTTCGGCTGTACGGCGAGCGCACGGGCAATGCCGATGCGCTGCCGCTGACCACCGCTGAACTGATGCGGGTAGCGGCCTTTGTAGGCCGGGTCGAGACCTGCGCGGCGCATCTGCGCATCCACATAGGCATCGAAACCGCCACGAGGCACGAGGCCATGCACTCGCGGCGCCTCGCCTACAATCTCGGCCACGCGCAGCCGTGGATTGAGGCTGGCATAGGGGTCTTGGAAAATCATCTGGACCTTCAGCTTGGCGGCTCGCGTTTCGTCAGCAGAAAGCGCCGCGATGTCCCGTCCCTCGAACAAAACCTGACCATCCGAGGGCGACATGATTCCGGCTACAATGCGCCCCAACGTGGACTTGCCGCAGCCGGATTCACCAACCAGCCCTACCACCTCACCTTGCGCGATGGTCAAGTTGATACTGTCGACTGCACGCACCACCTGTTCGTGGACGGTCCCACCGAGCGCTTTTCTTGCGCGACGCGCCAACTTCACCGCCAGATCCGGCACCTTGCCGAAACGCTTGGAGATGCCCTTCAGTTCGATGGCGTTCTCAACGTCGCTCATGCGCTTCTCTCGTTCTGCGGGTGGAAACAGCGCAGCACACGGCCAGGGGCCGGTCTGGTATCGGGCGGATCAGATTCGCACGCAGCATCAGCCCACGCACATCGGGTACGGAAGGCGCAACCGGGTGGCAAATTAATCAACTGCGGCGTCATGCCGGGAATCTGGCGCAGCTTGCCGCCTCGCGTATTTCGACTCGGGACACTGCCGATCAGGCCATTGGTATAGGGATGAAGCGGCCGGTCGAGCACTTCGGCGACATCGCCACCCTCCACGATACGCCCGGCATACATGACAGCGATATCGTCCGCGAGCCCGGAGACGACGGAGAGATCATGGGTAATCCAGATCAGCGCCGTGCCAACCTCGCGTGTGAGTCTCTGCACCTCCGCGAGAATCTGGGCCTGTATCGTCACATCCAGCGCCGTGGTCGGCTCGTCGGCGATAATCAGGTCGGGCCGATGCAGCAATGCGATCGCGATCGCTACCCTCTGTCGCATGCCACCCGAGAACTGATGCGGGTAACTTGCCAGACGCTCATCCGGACTGGCGATTCCCACCATGCCCAGAGCATCGCGCGCTCGCACCCTCGCGTCCTCCCGGGAAACCTTAGCATGAGCCTGCACCGTCTCGATCATCTGCGTGTCGATGCGCAACACCGGGTTGAGCGTCATCATCGGATCTTGAAAGATCATCGCGATACGGTTACCGCGCAGGTGCCGCAACTCGCGCTCGCTTTGCCTTACAAGATCACGCCCCTGGAACAGAAGGCGTCCTGCCACAATCCTTCCCGGCGCATCGACCAGTCCCATCAGCGAGAAGCCGGTTACCGATTTGCCCGAACCGGATTCCCCCACCAGCCCCAGAACGCGTCCACGCGAAACGCTGAACGACACGTCGTCGACGGCCTTGATGACGCCCGCGCGGGTGAAGAAATGTGTGCTGAGGCCTTCTACTTTTAGCGTTGGTTCGCTCATCTGCTCAGCCTTCAGCGCTTCAGACGAGGGTTCAGCACGTCACGCAACTGGTCGCTGACGAGATTGATGACGACGATCGTCACCAGCAGTGCGATACCCGGATAAAAGCTGATCCAATACATGCCGGACAGCATGTATTGATAGCCATTGGCGATCAGAAGACCGAGGGATGGCTCTGTGATCGGCACGCCGAGGCCCAGATAACTCAGCGTCGCCTCCAGCGCGATGGCGCGCGCGATCTGGATGGTGCCGATGACCATCAGCGGCGGTGTGCAATTTGGCAGCAGATGCTTGAAGAGCAGGCGCCATCGAGGCAACGCCAAGCACTTGGCCGCCTCCATATATTCACGCTTGGACTCCACGAGGGCTGCGCCGCGTGCGGTCCGCGCATATCCCGCCCACTCGACGATCACCAGCGCAAACATGACGTTCACGACGCCCTTGCCGAGAATGGCCAGAATCATCATGGCCACGAGTATGGTCGGAAACGATAGCTGAAGATCCACCAGCCGCATGATCGTTGTCTCGACCTTACCGCCGACAAAGGCGGCGATCAGTCCGAGCGCCGATCCGATCACACCTGCAATGATAGCCGACCCGACACCTACGCTCAGCGAAATGCGGAGTCCGTACAAGATGCCCGACAACATATCGCGGCCCTGATCGTCGGTGCCGAGCCAGAATGTGGTGCCATTGGCCGAGATAGACCCCGGCGGCATTCGCCCTGACATGATGTCGAGTTGGGCAAGGTCATAGGGGTTCTGCGGCGACAGCCAAGGTGCAAACACCGCTGCGAGGATGATAATGACAAATATGATGAGGGCCAGCACCGCGAGCTTGCTCTCGGCGAATTCGCGGGAAAAGCGTCGAAACGACGTCGCCTCGCTGCCTGTGACATCCGGGACGGCGATCATCGCGCTCATTCCATACTCTCCAGCCGCACTCGTGGATCCAGCACTGTATAAAGAAGATCAACGATCAGGTTGACGATGATGAACACGAACACGACCATCATCAGATACGCGACGATCACCGGCCGATCGAGCACGTTGATGCTGTCGACGATCAACTTGCCCATACCCGGCCAGGCGAAGACGCTTTCGGTCACCACGGCGAAGGCGATAGTCGTTCCGATCTCTATTCCGAGCACCGTAACCAAAGGAATCATAATGTTCTTCAGCACATGGGCTACCACCACGCGGGTCGATGAAAGCCCCTTCGCTCGGGCGAATTTCACATAGTCCATCTGCAGGGTCTCACGCACGCCGGCACGAGTGAGACGCAGCATCAGAGCGATGTTCCCCAAGGCAAGATTGAGCGCCGGCATGGCCATGTGGGCCAACCCATCCCCCGTGAGGAATGACCATTGTATCCCAAACAGCGATGCGGTGTCCCCTCGTCCGGTGCTGGGCAACCAGCCAAGGTAAACCGCAAAGACCATGATCAGCATGAGCCCTACCCAGAAGGTGGGCAGGGAGAAGCCAAGGATCGAACCCGCCATGATGGCGCGAGCGCTCAACGAATTCGGGTATAGCCCGGCGTAGAGCCCGAGTGGAATGCCGAGGACAATCGACAAGAGCACGGCGGTCAGCGCCAGTTCCAATGTCGCCGGCATGCGCGAGGCGATGAGTTGCAGTGCCGGCTCGTTGAACACGAAGCTATTCCCCAGATCACCGTGCACGGCACCCCACAGGAAGCGCAGGTACTGCTCCCATAGTGGCTTATCCAAACCCAGCTCGGCCACCGCGCGTGCGCGCTCAGCCTGATCGGCATCCGGCGAGATCAGGATTTCGATTGGGTCGCCAATAACATTGACAGCAACGAAGACGATCACGGTCATCGCGAGCACGACAAGAACCGCCTGCAGCAGTCGGCGCAACAACCAGGTCGTCATCGCAGGATACTCCCGGTGTCGCAAGCCGTCATCGCACCCGACGCCCAAGGCAGCTCGACGCGGAAAAAAACGAGGCGCTGGTTGCTACCGCCGCCCCTTCGATCGACATGGCGTCCGCGCTGAGACGCCTTGATCGCCGCGGCACCCGCCAGCCCGGTGCTATAACCGCTGCGGGGGTGTGGTGCGGCAATTTCGGAACGCTGCTGCGATGTCAAAATTGTATGTCGCTCCATTGAACAGCGGTAGATCGAACCTCGTGTCAGCATCACTTCGCGGGTTTGGCCAGCATTGCCCACGTAAACCCGGAGATGTGCGGCTGGTAGCGCACGCGATCAGTCCGGGCCACCCAGTCATAAGTCGGGTAATACAGCGAGATCACCGCCACATCCTCTCCTTCGGCAATGGTAAAGGCCGCCCCAAGAAGTTCGGCACGCTTTCGGTCGTCCATTTCGACCTGTGCTTCTTCGATCAGCCGATCGACTTTCGGATTGACGTAACGGCCACGGTTAGATCCACCGAGCCCTTTTTCCGGGTTTTGACTGTGAATAGCGGTCCGCAGATACACGCTGGCATCGTCGCTGCCATAGCCCGAGAACGTCATGGAGTAGGCACCCTTTGACGTCTGCGGGAAAAAGACGGCATTGGGGACCAAGGCGACGGTCATCTCGATTCCCAAGCGCTGAAAGTACTGCGCCACCGCTTGAGCCACCACGTCGCCGCCCGGATAGCGGTCTGATGTACCGTGCAGAGTCAGCTTGAAGCCTTTGGCGTAACCGGCTTCAGCCAGTAGTTCCCGGGCCTTGACCGGATCGTAAGGCGGCGGGGTGAGGCTTGGTGATGCTCCGAACTGGGTCGGTACGGCCATCTGGCCCGCCGGTGTGCCCATGCCCTGGAGCAACTTCTCCACGATGGCCCGGCGATCGACGCCGAGGGAAAGTGCGCGCCGGACGCGCACGTCCTTGAGCGGATTCTCCCCGTTCGGTCCTTTTACAAACGGCGAGTCGTCCCGATACTGGTCCATTTGCATATACATGACACGAAAGCCGGGCTTCTGCATGACTGCCAGACCCTCGCGCGCCTTTAGCTGGCTCAAATCGGTTGCGGTGGGGAAGTTCATCATGTCGATGTCGCCCGACAGCAATGCTGACGTCCGTGCAGCGTCGGACTTAATGGGTCGTACGACCACCTCTGCCCAATCGGGCGTCCCACGCCAGTATATCTTGTTCCTGGTCATAGCCAGGTGATCGGACGGGACATACTCCTTCAAGCTGTAAGGACCTGTACCGATGGCAGCCCGACCCGAGTTGAAGTCCGCGGTCGTAATCCCCTCACCCAACTTGGCGGGTACTATGAAAATCCAGGTAAGATCCTGCAGAAGAAACGGATTTGGCTGGCTCGTCGTCAGGCGTAATCGATGCTCGCTCAGAGCTTCGGCCTTGACGATGCTTTTGACGTAGGGCGTCAGCGGGCTGGGGCTGTTGCGTACCTGCGGCACGCGCCCGATGGTGAAGACGACGTCGGCAGCTGTAAAAGGTGTTCCGTCGTGAAACGACACGCCTTCGCGCAGGGTAAACTCCCAGGTGGTTGGGTCGATCACCTGCCATTTCGCCGCCAGCATCGGTACCAACTCGCCATCCGGGCCGATGGCAATCAGCGGATCGTAAATATGTGGATGCGCGTCCCGATTTTCTGCACCGTTGAAATAGTGCGGGTCCAGCGACGTAGGATCGAGCTTCGTGCCGATCACCAGCCTATCGTCGGACGGCGCGGAGGCGGCGCGCCCGGCGGTAAATGCGCCAGTCATCAATACGGCAGAGGCGAGAAAACTGCGTCTTCCAATAGGCATGGGAATTCCCTGAGCTATGGGTTGAAAAAATCGTTCGCATCGTGAGCGTTTCAAACCCAAAGCGGCGCCCCGCCCTTTGAGAAGCCTATCCAAGCCAGCGCGCCGCGCCATTCCTGTATTCGCTTCGTACTGGATCTATTTGAAGACTATCAGCGGGAGAAATGAAATAAGCCATTTCTAAGTTTATGGGCCGGTATAACTTTTGGGAATGCCGCTATACGACGCTCCTCGCTGCGAATGCCGAAGAATCGTGGCCATTCGAATTGGGCTGGATCTGGCCCCTTGAGGGCTATCGCCCCGCGAGTCAAGTCTCGCCGCGGCAAGGAGAGCTGATAAGCTGTCGAAGCGAGCTGCGAACTCTGCTGATTGGTGCGCCACCATCTAAAGGTCAGAACGTTCACAGAGGTATGAGACAGACCTCGACAGCTTGTCCTAGTATCTCCACTGTACACACGTTTGGTGGGTCTGTGTCTGGATCCACCAAGGCGAAACCAAAAATGTCACCGTCGTTGGTGAAAGACGCCGATGTGACGTGGCCTATGGACTTGTCGGATACCAACAGACGATTGCCACCTTCTACGATCCAACCAGGTTCCGCAATACTCCTCGAAATCATAAATCGGACCAGTCTTGATCCTATGCCCAACTTACGGGCCAAGTAGGCACTCTTCCCAACGAAATCAGGTTTATCGATGTGGATCCAGCTTGGGGGTCCAACGTCTTGAGGATGAGCACAAAAGGGGATATCGAGGCCGATCATAGGTACACCCGCCTTGGCTCTCATTGAAGCCAGCATATGCGTTCCGATATCCGTGATCTGAAACGATGCCCCTGCTGTCAAAAACAGTTCGTATAATCTCGACCTGTCTTCCTTTAAGATGTGAAATTCCCAGATAACCACCTCTCCCCGAACTGTGAGGACAAGCCTTGCTGGAATTTCGCCAATCCATCCGTCGTCAGCGCCTGAGGGAAGCTGCTTGCTACCGTTGCCGCCTCGCCAACCGATTTTGGTGAGAACGACAGCTGCAAGCGGACCGGCTATAGCAAGCACGTCTCGATCGCACGTCAGATTGATGATGCGAACGCTTCCAGACATCTCGGATCTAAGACTGTCAAAATCTCGCTGGGCATATTGTCCCGGGCCGGTGAGATAAAAAATGCCCTCAGCGGGCTGGCTGGTTCGCCAGATAGCCGTTACGCCCCCAGATCTGTCAAGCGCGGGAGCATCTATTACGTCGTTGATCCCAGGGGCGTTAACCGCAAGCCGCAAATTCATAAAATTGCAGGCGTCGGGGCCAGAAATCTCAAACTTTCCCCGCGATGTCAGATCAACGATACCAACGCCACTATACAACGCTTCAATCTCGGAGCGAGCGTCGCTGTTATCAATGCCGCCCCGAGGAGACGACTTCTTCTCTTGTAAGCAATTGTCCACAAGCCCGCGGTTCTTCATGTGCCGTTCTCTGCCTTTGAAGGAAATTCCGTCACGATCGCCCCGATCAAAGCCGGGGAGGAATAATAGCGTACATCGAAAACCGGGCGTCAGTTGCAAGCGTGCGCATCAGTCGGGTGGGAGTATTTTTCAACTCATGCTGCGCCCGTCGACATTATATATGCCACACTATTGTACGGAAGCATTCTTGGCGTTTGCAGTGGTCCGATAATAATCTTGGGCTGCGGCAACACCAGAACCAAGCTTTACCGCAATACCAAGATCCGCCATTGCCATCTCCGCGGTTGCAATGCCTGACAGCGCAGTTACGTCGGTCATCCAACCGACATGGCCAAACCTAAAGACTTTCCCAGCAAGTTCACCGAGGCCGGTCCCAAATGCCACGCCATAATCTTTAAGCGAATGTCCGACAATGCGATTGGCATCGAAGCCATTCGGAGTGCATATCGTTGTAACCGTATCCGAATACAACTCACGCCTCACAGCGCATAACTGCAAGCCCCAAGCTGAAACCGCTTGGCGGACTCCTTCTGCTATGCGGTAGTGTCGATCAAAAACTGTTTCCAGTCCTTCATCCAGCAGAATCTCGGCGGCGAGCTTTAGTCCATTCAGCAATCCAATCGGCGGGGTATATGGAAACCCATTCTGGTCATTGCTGTTTTTCATTTCTATTACGTCAAAGAAAGACCGAGGCAAATTTGCGCTGGCAGCTGCACTTAAAGCTTTGTATGACAAGCCTACAATTGCCAATCCTGGCGGAAGCATGAAACCCTTTTGCGATGAGGCAACTATCCCGTCAACACCCCAGTCATCCATCCTGAAATCCATCGAAGCTATTGAGCTAACGCCATCCACAAATAGCAACGCGGGGTGTCGGGCCGCATCGAGTGCACGTCGCACTGCGGCGATATCGGAGCGAACACCGGTCGCTGTCTCATTATGCGTGGCTAGAACGGCCTTAATCCGGTGCGATTTATCAGCCGTCAAAATCTCCTCGAACCGATCGGTTGGAATCCCCTCACCCCAGGTTTGATCTAGTGCTATGACATCAAGCCCATGCCGAAGGCACATGGCAATCCAGCGGTGGCTGAACATACCGTTGCGCGCCGCTAGTACCGTATCAGCTGGTGATAACGTGTTTGTAATGACGACCTCCCAGCCTCCGGTACCCGTCGACGGGAAGACAAAAACGTCAGCATTTTGTGTCTTTAAGATGCTTTTGACGCCGCCGACGGCGGACTTGAGGATTTCTCCAAACATCGGCCCGCGGTGATCGATACTCGGAATATCCACTGCCCGGCGTAAGATCTCAGGTATGTTTGTTGGGCCTGGAATAAAGATGGGATTCGGGGTTAACACGTGCCGACCTTTCATCATAGACGAGCAGGATTGTCTTTTGTGAAGCATTCAGGACGTGACTTCGAACGAGGGGACATCCACCAATTCTACATCGTCCGCGGAATCGTCCTTCCACGTGAGAACCGTGAAACGTGCAGGACGGTTGAACACTATGGCGGGGTGGTGCCATACGTCTTTATTGTAGGTCACAATCTGGTTGGCATTGGCTAAAAATGCCCGAGCATTGTGCATGTCCGGTCTGCCGTCTGGAGCGTCAGGTGCAACCATAACCAACCAACTTTCAGCGTCCATCGGCACAAATGTTTGTGAGGAATAGCGGTGGCGTTCCATCTTATTCGAATGCAACGGAAATGCTTTCGGTTCTGCAAGTCCGACAGCTAGGTTTAATTTCGCGGTATCGCGAAGATTTTGGACGGCGTCGTGAATGCGATCCCAACCAGGAGTGAGTGGGACGGAAAGCACCGTCCCGAAAGGTGCAAACGCTTCCTGGGTAAGTAAATCGGCGGCGATACGCATTTAGACTCCTACAGATAGGGGCTGAGAATCTGATTAAGTTTGAATTTGGGCGCCTACAGGCTATAGGCGCTGAACCAATTTATCATGGTCCCTCATAGGTTCCGGTTGCCCGCCCAAGATGAACCGCAAGACTGGTAAACATCGTTAGCGTAGGTGCGCTGATTTTTAGTTCGTTTGCGAACCGCAGCGGGACACGCAATTGGGCATCTATTTCAAGAGGGCGGCCAAGTTCCAGATCATGAACTATTGACGGTTTGGTCGCTATTTGAGCCGCACGTTCCAAACGGCTCGCGACGGTACCGAGTACAGGCCGCCCGAGCTTCTCCGCAATGAGCATAGTCTCTTCAAGAATGTCGCTGGCAAAGTCGCGCATCACTGGATCGGAGAGCAATTCCGCCATGGTCGATCGGGTTAAAAGGCAAAGCGGACCACTGGCAATGTTACCCATTAGCTTTGCCCAAACCTCGGTACGAATGTCTGGCGTCACTTCACAAGTCACCCCGCTAGATCCGAAAATTTGAGCAATCAAACGCGTACGCTCACTAAGCGCACCTCCAGGTTCGCCAATGATAAGCCTGACATTGTTCGAAGCGGAGCGTACAACTCCCGGCTTCGCGACCGAACATGCAATATAGATGAGACCGCCGATAGTCCGCTCGATGCCAATCGACTCACGAACCACATCTCCTGGATCAACTTCAGGGATGCGCTTCCCTTCCCAATCTCCACCATCTCCGTCGAAATACCACCAAGGTATCCCGTTTGTAATAAATATCACCGAAGTTTGTGGACCTAGAAGTGGTCCGATACCTTGCGCAACTTCACCAAGGGCAGTTTGTTTCGTTGTCACCAACACAACGTCCTGCGGGCCAAGTTCATTTGCATCAGATGCCGCTCTCGGTCGGGAGAGATGGTCGCCATCATGCGCGCATACAAGCAGGCCTTGTGATCTGATTGCCTCTAGATGGGCGCCTCGCGCCAGAATGGACACCTCGGCGCCTGCTAGCGCGAGCCGGCCGGCTAGGTAGCCACCCACTGCGCCGGCCCCATATATGCAAATTTTCATTTTATATTACTCGTTGTCAGGTATGATCCAAGCCGAAGCTTCGCGTTATTTTGACGCAAAACGACCGAGCCCGAGCGATTTCACGATTTTTTCATGCTCGGCCAAACTTTCGGACATCATCTTACCCATGTCCGCCGGTCCCATGCGCGTCGGTACAAACGCCAAGTTACTGAGGGCTTGGAGAAAGGCCTTATCGTAAGTTGCCTCAAGCAAAACCTCGCTCCACCTTTTCGTGATTTCCTCCGGAAGCCCTTTTGGCGCTCCCATGCCTACCCAAGGTAACGATGCCCATTTGAAACCCAAGTCGGCCATGTTCGGAACATCTGGGAACTCTTCAACCTTATCTTTATTCAATACGGCGAGCATACGAATTGTACCCTCGCGCTGCGGCGCCAGCGCTTCTCCAGAAAGCAAGGCGCACATCACGTGTCCCCCCAAAACGGCAGTGAGTGCCGGTGCTCCCCCTCCAAAAGGCACGAAGGACAACTCCACCCCTTCCTCCGCTGCAAGCCTTGCCATCAACAAATGGCTGTTGCTGCCAAGCGTTGAGATACCGACCGTGAGCTTCTTGGGCTGCTTTCGCGCGAAATCAATCCAATCTTTGTAAGAGCCTAGAGGTGAGTCGCTTTTTACAATGAGAAAGCTCAGGAACGAAGCATAGGTGACGAGAGGCGTAAAATCGCTGACAGGATCAAAGGATAAGTCCACCATTTGTGGTGCCACAGCATTGTTGCTGACGGACATTAAGCCAAGCGTCAAGCCGTCAGGTTTTGCACGGGCCAATTCGCCCAGCGCAACCGTCCCGGCGGCGCCCGCACGGTTTACCACCGTGATAGTTTGCCCGATGATTGGCTCCGCTGCGCGGGCAAGGGCCCTCTCGGTGACGTCAAACGTACCCCCTGCAGCAAACGGCGATAGGAACGTCACAACACGGTTCGGTTTCCAGGACTGCGCTCGCACAATGCCTGGCATTGCAAGCGTAGCGGGAATAGCAGTAGCCATTGCTAAAAATTTGCGCCGATGCAGCTTCATTGCGAAACTCCCATTGATCTGGTTAATTTCAAAGATGAATATGGAATTAGTCTGGGCCGCCGTTGAAACTTGAGACGACCTCAGCTACCTCCCCGTATAGACGTTGGGACCTTAACTGGCGTAATCCGGCTCCTCCTTGTCCAGAATTCGTCGCCAAGCATTGAGATGCAGGCGAGCGTCCAGCTTATCACCCCAGGGCCCATGCCAATTGCGTCTAGCGCTGTCCGGTAGAACGTGCAGCGGGCGGCCGGTCGATAACGCCAGAACTTGGTACATGGTTGTACGTTCGGCGATGTAGCATTCATCGAATGCATCCTCGATGGTCGGTCCAACCACGGTCACGCCGTGACCACGCATAACCATTGTCGTCTTGCCTGGGCCGAGCAAACTCGCAATACGTTCGCCTTCATCGCTGTGATGGGCGGGAGCATCGCCCGCCGAGTCATAAACAATACGGTCGTTGAGCAGCAGATTTAGATGGTGAGAGAGCGATATTTCTGATTGTGTCATCGCCATCGCGGTCAGATAAGGCGAATGCAGATGAATCACGCATTTCGCATCGGGGTGCTTCATGTGGATTGGCACATGGATGTTGAATGCGACAAGGCGAAGTTCGCCGGCACCGCGCAGAACGTTGCCCTTGAGATCGCACACGATGAAATCCGACGCCTTGAGTTCCTGAAACAAATAGCCTCGCGGATTGATCAGAAACGTTGGCTCGCCCTCGCCTGGCAGCATGAGGCTGATATGGTTGCCGATATGTTCATTCCATTGAAATCGCGAGAATACACGGAAAATAGCCGCTAGATCGCAACGCAATTTCCATTCATCGTCTGAAATGTCTGCTTGAGTGAGCGGCTGATTATTTGCGAGCATGCTGTTCTCCTTGGTTGATATATGTGGCCCTTCGGTCGCGTTTTGACATCAAGTTCGGTCCGTTTTCGCGGCGCCGTTTTTTAAAGGTGATGATTGAGTTAGTTCAGAAATGAGGCTTGTAAGCAACGACACAAGCAACTCTCTGAGTTGATCTACTAAACTGGAGGTACCGAGTCCCTCACTGTAGGACATTACCAAATTCCGATTTACTTCAGGCTTGAATGGACGCGCGACAAGTCCTGCCGGTAGGTTTGTTAGAGTAAGTGCGTCGACAATGGCGTAGCCGATGCCCTGCTTGACCATTGCGACGGCGCTGAGTGTCGATGTCACTTCGACGGCAAGTATTCGCGAGATTCCTTCCTGCCTAAAGGCGGCATCAA
The DNA here is from genome assembly GCF_003031125.1 of Agrobacterium sp. LAD9. Classification (NCBI taxonomy): domain Bacteria; kingdom Pseudomonadati; phylum Pseudomonadota; class Alphaproteobacteria; order Hyphomicrobiales; family Rhizobiaceae; genus Agrobacterium; species Agrobacterium sp. LAD9. The sequence continues at coordinate 283,782 of NZ_PHGS01000013.1, forward strand.
TCGACGCGCCGAAGTCGATCCAATTTGCGAAACCGACCTCTGTTTCGCCCTCCAACATTGGCGGGGAAAGACATGTTTCTGAGGCCAAGGGGTGTGTCTGCGGCAAAACGACAACGCAGGGAACGCTGCCAAGTATGCAACTCGTCACACCCGGTACGACCATTTCTGTCAATGAAAGACCGACATCCACTCGGCGGGACAGCAGTGCCTCTCCAAGTTCCACAAGAGGCAAAAGCGAAACGGTCATGCGCGAGGCCTGACGTTGCTGGCGTAAAGTCGCGACCGCAGGCGGTACGAGCGAAACGGCGAGCGAAGATGTCGCGCCTAACCGTAACAGTCCCCCAGTGCGACCGCCAAGGTCCCTGGCAAACCCTTTGAACGCTTGAAGTTCCTTATAAAGCCTCTCTGCCTCCGGCAGAAGCGCCTGGGCTTCTGCCGTTGGAATTAGGCCGTTTGGAGTTCGCTTGAACAACTGATACCCAAGTCTGTCCTCGCAATGACGGAGACCTTTAGAAAGTGCCGGTTGAGACACATTCAGGACCTCTGCGGCCCCACTGATAGAGCGGGCCTTCAACACTGCACGAAAGATCTCGATATCGCGTGCGTTCATGATTGCCCCGCAAGATCGGCCTCCCGCTTATACCCTCGTGTCTCCAAAGGAGGTAGGATATCACGTGGGCGAGGACCTTCCATGGCTTGCCTCGGCGTTAAGTCTGGCGCGGAACGCACGGCTGCAAATATCTCCCGCTTAAGCCGGCCACGCTGGTTTGACGGTACTTTTGCAAGTGCTTCATTGAGTGCCATGTAGGCATCTTCATCCCATCGGGCTTCGTGAAGCTGGCGGTATGCGCCACCATCAAACCCATTGCGCGGCTTCGTCTTATCGCGCAGCTGTTTCGTAGCGACCTCGTCGATCTGCTTATCGACAATAACGACTGCATAGTCATTCGAGGCAGCTTCGATGCTCAGTCGACCTGCGAGAACGTCTGCAAGAACGCGCTCTGGTGGGCGAGTTGTCGGATCTCCTCTGCCGCCGCCTCCAGGTGAAACAATCCGAACAACGTCGCCGGTTCTGACATGCAACAGATCGGTATTTTTGAGTTGTTGCTCATTTGGAGTTTCCGGGTTTAATGTAAAGCTACCCGGAGCGCCCGGTTTTCCCCCGAGAATTCCCCACGCCTGGAACATCGAGCGGTCGCGATTACGGGCTGTCACCGTGGCCTCCGGGGCATAGGTCGTGAATTCTAAGACGGTCGCCAATCCCCCGCGATGAAAACCTGCGCCGCCCGTATCTGGCATCAAGCCATAACGCAATATCCTCACCGGAGCTTCCGATTCGGTGATTTCGACAGGGCTATTCTTCAGGTACGCGGCGTCCGCGCCGGCTCCATCGGTCCCGTCACGGTGGGGCATCCCGCCACTGCCCCCCACGATCGGTGCGATTGCTGCGATCACTCTTCGGCCAGTCCGCGGATGATCGGCTGCGAGATTGACCACCGACGCTCCACCTGCAGGGGCCGCCGGCAGCCGTTCCGGAGCGGCCTGTGCAAACGCCCCGAATACCAGACTTCGTATACGGCCGCAGGTGAGGCTGCGTAGACCAACTGCCGCAGGATGTGACGGGTTGACAACGCTGCCTTCCGGCAGCACACAAGTGAAAGGTCGGGTTGTGCCGAAATTCAATGTTATATTTGGTGACAGAGCGGTGAGCACATAATAAACACCGACCAGGATCAGTGAATGCCTTGGGTGCCCGCCGGTCGGCACGTTCATCGATGAGAGGGTTTGTGGATCGGTGCCGGTGAAATCGAGTTCAGCTGAATCGCCCTCGATACGCAGCGTGAGCTTCAATCGCAACGGATCGCCATTGACGCCGTCCTCGTCGCAGTAGTCGGTGAAGTGATAGGTGCCATCCGGAAGACTATTGAGCACAGAGCGAGCTTGGGCTTCGCCATAGTCGAGGAGGTCGGCCAAGCCGTCAACGAGTCGAGTTTTTCCAAACTTCTGCACCAAACCAAGGATGCGCTTTTCACCCGTATTCACTGCTGCAACCTGAGCCTTCAGGTCGCCCCAGTTCTGGTCTGGCACGCGAACGTTGGTTCTGATTACCTGAACCAAGGTTTCGTCGAGCACGCCCTTTCGATATAGCTTGCTTGGCGGAATTCTAAGCCCTTCCTGATGTACCTCTGTTAGCGTTCGAGAGAGGCTGGCCGGGACTGCGCCGCCGACATCGACATTGTGTATATGGCCACCGGCAAAGCCAATGATCTCACCGTCGAAAAACACCGGTTTCCAGATATTTGTATCGGGTGAGTGCGTCGACAAGTAGCCAGAATAGGGGTTGCTGGTAATGCAAATATCCCCCGGGTCGTAGCCGCCTGGTACAAGCTTGATCGCAGCTTCGTAGTCCACCCCGGGGTACCATGTCGCTCCGAGATCCTGAGGTGCAGCGCAGGTCTTGCCATTCGCGTCGAGTAATTGTGTGGTGAAGTCCTCGGTCTCTTTGACGAAGGTCGAATGCGCAGTGCGGTAAAGTGTTGTTGCCATGCTTTCCACTGCGGCACGGCAGTGATTACGCAAAACTTGCAGAGTTACTGGATCGGTACGCATCAAGCCTGCTCCATAACAAGGTTGCCGAATTCGTCAGTGATTGCAATCCAGCGGGGCGGCACCAGGGTAGTGCAGTCGGGCTGTATAACGATGGCTGGCCCGTCGATTATCGCCCCAGGTTCAAGCTCAAGACGTGAATAAATGCATGTTGTAACCTTTGAACCGCCGAGATAGAGGAGGTTTTTGCCGATAGGCTCTGCGTGATGTTGTCTGAGCGGTCGACTTGGAATGGAGATCGGTGGTGCTGGCTGGCGCGCCGACGCGCGTAGACTTACCACTTCTACCAACGCCTGCTTGTCGCAATGGCCGAACATTTCTGCATGGGCTGTGTGGAAAATCGCTTCGACCATCTCAGCGTCTTCGTCCAAGGTGGTTGAGGGGAGTGCTATGTTGACCTCGTACGATTGGCCTTGATAGTGGAGATCGGCCGAAAGATTGATCTCAGAATGTGATGAATTATTCATGAGCTTCAGAGCGGCTTCAGCTTCGTTGGCAAGCTCAACCAAAACGCTCTTCATCGCTGGCCAAGTCCATCGGTTGAGCGGCATTAGCACGGTGCGCATTGTGTCGCGTCGGAGGTCAGCAGCCAGAGCTCCCATGGCGCAGAGCGTACCTGGGCCTGGGGGGATCAAAACTTTGCGGATACCAGCGGCCTCGGCGACAAGGGCGCCAAGCATGGGGCCTGCGCCGCCAAAGGCCATCAGCGATAATTCTGCGCCATGTACCCCAGCACGGGCCAGCAATTTATCGATCTCTACCAACATGCCGCTGATTGCGACACGCAACACGCCCTCTGCGACGGCTTCTGTCTCCATTTCAAGAGAGGCCGCGATCGGCGCGATGGCCGATTGTGCCAACGCAGCGTCAGGCCTAATCGATCCGAACCCAAGTTCACCGTGACCGAGGATACCGCAAATCAGTGCGGCGTCTGTGACCGTACAAGCGCTTCCGCCGCGCCCAAAACAAGCAGGCCCAGGTGTTGATCCTGCGCTTTCAGGTCCAACCTGAAGTACGCCCTGCTCGTCCACGCGAGCGATTGATCCACCACCTTGACCGCTCGATACAACTGCAACGGTGGGGACCGAGAGAGGAAAATCACCAATAGTCTGTCCCGCACCAAATGCCGGCATTCCCCCGGTTAAAAGAGCGATATCGGCACTTGTCCCACCAATATCCAGGGTCAGAACCGATTTTAGTCCAGCCGTCTTGGCAATCAGCCCAGCTCCGACGACGCCGGAAGCCGTGCCCGACAACAACATGCCAACGCAATCTCGCCGGCCTTTCTCTGCAGTCATTGTGCCGCCCACGGAGGTCGTCAGAAGCAGAGGTGCTGTTATTGAAGCCTCCTTTAGCCGAGCTTCAACCTGATGAAGATACGCATCGACGCGAGGATGAACATAGGCATTAACAACTGCCGTGGTTGTTCTCTCATACTCCCGGATGGACGGCCACACCTCGCTGCCGCGGAAGACGAAAAGTTCCGGCGCGATGTCCTCGACCATCGCGACCACTTCGATCTCGTGCGTTGGATTACGCCATGCATGCAGAAATGAAACGACGACTCCTTCACATCCTGCAACCTTGGCCAAGGTAATTGCTTCCCGGACAGACTCCTCATCGGGAGCGACGATAGTTTCGCCCAACGACCCCATTCGTTCTCTGATAGGGAAGACGTGCTCTCGCGCGATCAGAGGGGCCGGTCTTTCGCAAAATAAGCTATAGACATTGGGCATGCGGAGGCGCGCTAGCTCCAACATGTCTGTCATTCCAAACGTGGTGAACAAGGCGAGGCGAGCGCCAGATCGCTGAATGATTGCATTGACACCAACCGTAGTTCCGTGGACCAAACGATTGATATCGGACACGGACATGCCTGCACCCTCCAACTGACGTATGCCTTCGGCAACATCGTCACCAGGTCGCATTGGAGTGGTAAGCACTTTAAGACTCTTTAGCCTTCCGGTTTCGATTTCGAGTGCGGAAAAATCAGCAAATGTGCCGCCGATATCCACGCCAAGGCGCCAAGCCATTATATCCTCCATCTAGAATTCTAAGAATTATTCTTGCATTAATCTCGAAATAAGCGAGCTCTACTTTCGATACTCGTTATAACTTTTGGTTAATAGCATGAGATACTGCAAAGTGGCTGATGATGCGAATTTGGGGGCAACTTCTATTCTTCCGTAAACACGTCTTGCCGTTTTCTGGCAACTGCGGGGCGAGTCACGACGGCTAGCGCTAAGGCTGCAATCAAAAGTAACGCAGCACTGATGGGACGGCTCACAAAGATAGTCCAATCCCCTTGCGCCAAAAGCATCGCTCGACGGAAGTGATCTTCCAGCATGGGGCTCAGGATAAAGCCCAGAATGAATGGCGCGGGTTCGCAGTCCAACCGCACAAGGATATACCCTATCAGACCGGCTGCGGTGGCTATATATACCGCAAAAGCGCTGTTATTTACTGAGTAAATACCGATGCAGCAGAAGGCGATGATAGCCGGGAAAAGAACCGCGTAGGGAATGCGCAGAAACCATACCCACAAGCCAATCAATGGAAGATTTAAGATGATCAGAAATGCATTTCCGATCCACATTGATGCGATGAGGCCCCAAAAAAGATTTGGTTGAGTAGCAATTACCCCGGGGCCTGGAACAATCCCCTGCATAATCATCGCACCAATCATCAGGGCCATCACAACGTTTGATGGGATCCCCAACGCGAGCATGGGTATAAAAGATGTTTGCGCACCTGCATTATTGGCAGCTTCTGGAGCCGCGACGCCTTCTATAGCGCCATGACCGAACTCATGTGAATTCCGTGAGACCTTTTTCTCAACATTGTAGGCGACAAAGGATGAAAGCAATGCGCCCCCGCCCGGCAACACGCCCAAAATCGAACCCAGAATCGTGCCACGGGCGGTTGGTCCCAGGATTCGCTTTAGATCCTCTCTGGTTGGCCACAAATTGGTAACGGCGGCCACGATCGGACGTTCTGCTCTTGCTGACTCCAAATTGCGAAGAATCTCACCGATGCCGTAAATACCGACCGCAATGGCCACAAAATCAATGCCATCAAGCAGCTCGAAATAACCGAACGTAAAACGCGGAGTTCCCGTGTACGCGTCGGTACCTGACGAGCCAAGAAGCAATCCCAGTAGGATCATTGCGATAGCTTTCGGCAATGATCCAGATGCGAGTGCAACTGATGAGACTAGGCCAATCACCATCAGCGAAAAGTATTCCGCCGGACCGAAGCTTAACGCTACAGTCGTGAGTGGCCGCGCCAGAAACGCGATGAGAATCGTGGCTGCGCTGCCGGCGACAAACGAGCTAAGGGCCGCGGCAGCTAGTGCGGGGCCGGCCCGGCCTTTCTGTGCCATTTTGTAGCCGTCAATGGTCGTCACAGCTGACGAAGATTCACCTGGCAAATTGACCAGAATTGCCGTTGTCGAGCCCCCATATTGCGAGCCATAGTAGATGCCAGCTAACATGATCAGCGATGCCACCGGATCAAGACCGTAGGTCATCGGGAGAAGCATCGCGATCGTTGCGAGCGGCCCGAGGCCCGGCAAAATGCCGACAACCGTTCCTAGTAGTACTCCCACTAAGCTGTACAAAAGGTTGTTTAGCTGAAATGCAACCGCAAACCCAAGCGACAAGTTGCTGAGCATTTCCATCTTAAATTCCCCAAGGAAAGCTGAAAATGGCCACAGGCAGGCCGAGCCCGTATCCAAACGTCAACGTGCAGAAGCTGGCTATCCCCAAGCTGGTCGTTAAGGCTCTAACAATTCTGGTCTTTGGATCCGCGTAAGCCGCCACAAGGGTGGTGAGGAAAACAGTTGGAAAAAGGCCAAGAATGGAAATAAAGCTGGCAAAAAATATCGTTGCTGAAAAAATACAGAGGATCCCACGCCACGGTAGTTGACCAGCCATCTCGCAATTCTGAACTCCCAATGAGCGAAAGGCGACTACGATCCCCGAAAGCACAAGAAGCGTTGAGGTGATTATTGGAAAATATCCTGGCCCGATATCAGAGGAGCCTCCAATATGGAGGCTCTTCAGAGTTATCCCCGCGTAAAGAGAACCGAACGCGATAAAAAAGACACCGGCGGTTAAATCCTTGGCATTCACTTTCATTACAGTTCCCCATGATTTTTATTTTTCATGTCCGTGAAAGTTCCCGACCCATTCAGTCCTCTTCTCCAAGCTTAGAGGTGTCATGCATCGGCAACTTAGCTAACGTCCAAACCTAGCTTGCTTACTAGAAATCCTAATGGCGAGTTCCAATTTTATCGCTCGCTATAACCCACGGTTATACCGGCCGCTTCGAACAGGAATGCGCTCTATTCCGGCGTTTGAGCGCTCGCATTCCGGGATCTTTTGGATAGGCTGATCCCTGACCACCTGCTGTAGAAGGCTTATCCGCATCCACAACTGGAATGTCTGTTTTTACAGACCCTCGCTTTTACCGGCTATCGCAGTTGGCCGCCCCAGAGGGGCTGACAAAACGCCTCTCGGACGCTTGTTCGTCCAGTCAACTCCCGCGATGGTGTATCCGATAAATCCCGGGTGGTTTACCCGTCACTAATTTGAAAGCTCGAGAGAAATGGCTGGCGCTGGAAAATCCAGTGGCGAAGGCGATTTCGGATATCGATAGTGGGCTTTGCTCCAGCAACCGCTGTGCATGCCGTAGGCGAATGCCTCGATATGTATCTAGAAAGCCCACACTGATTTCTATCGCAAAGAGGCGGTCCAGATGGCGTGGGCTGATACCAGCAAACTGAGCGAGCACAGCACGGGAAAGTGGTTGCTCGATTGTCGCTTCCATTTTTTCGAGGATAGTCAGTAGCGCTGGGTGATGAGTCCCGAATCTCTCGGCCGCGGAACCCCTCTGCGGCGCCGTCGCTTCGCTTACCACCGCATGGAGATACCAGTCGGTGACGCGACGCGCAAAATGTGATCCCATGCGCTCTGAGATCATAGCATACATCAGGTCGAGAGGAGCTACTCCACCGCCGCAGGTGATGACGTTGCCATCGATGACGTAGCGGGCTTGACGCGGAGTGAGATGGGGGAACTCTTCTTTGAAAAGAGAAGCATGTTCCCAGTGGATGGTAAAGTCTCGAGTCTCTAAAAGCCCAGCAGCTGCCAGGACGAAAGCCCCGCTAGATATGCCTCCCATTCGAACGCCCTGACGAGCAAGTTTGCGTAGCAGGCCATAAAAGTTTTCGCGATCCACCCAGTCAGCTGGCCCACCCCCCGCGCAGACAAAAATAGTGTGGCATTCTTGGCCTTTAGCGCTGATGACTTCACACTCGACACTGAGGCCCGCCGAACTGCGGACAGGGCGACCGTCCGGTGACAGCATTACCGTCTCATACAACAGGACGCCAGATATCGCATTCGCGGCTCTCAGTGGCTCAGTAGAGGACGCATATGACATCAGAGCAAAGTTCGGCATCAATAAGAAGCCGATTTTCTGAGGCGTTCTTTGTGGAGCATGGGTCATCGCTCAAATGTGCACCAGATTGTCTCTTCCATGCAATACTGCGTGTTTGGCTTGCCGTACTTTTGGAGAATTACCTCAACGGCAGGTTCATTATGCGCTATTCGGCTCTTTCCCTCATTCGTAACGGCCTTCGGGACAACAAGGCCTGGGCGCCCGCGTGGCGCCAGCCTGAGCCCAAGCCGCGTTACGACGTCGTCGTCGTCGGTGGTGGCGGCCACGGCCTAGCGACGGCCTATTACCTTGCCAAGGAATTCGGCATTACCAATGTCGCGGTGCTGGAAAAGGGCTATATCGGCTCCGGGAATGTGGGCAGGAACACCACGATCATCCGTTCCAACTATCTGTTGCCGGGCAATAATCCGTTTTATGAGCTTTCCATGAAGCTGTGGGAGGGGCTAGAGCAGGATTTCAACTTCAACGCCATGGTTTCCCAGCGCGGCGTGCTCAACCTCATCCATTCGGACGCCCAGCGCGATGCCTATACGCGGCGCGGCAATGCCATGCGGCTGCATGGCGTCGATGCCGACCTGCTCGATGGGGACGGCGTGCGCAGGATGTTTCCCTTTTTCGACTACGACAATGCCCGGTTCCCGATCCAGGGCGGGCTTCTCCAGAAGCGTGGTGGGACCGTGCGCCATGACGCGGTCGCCTGGGGTTACGCCCGAGGGGCCGACATGCGCGGCGTCGATATCATCCAGGACTGCGAAGTGACCGGCATCCGTCGTGAGAACGGCGTCGTCACGGGCGTCGAGACCACCAAAGGTTTCATCGGCTGCGGCAAGCTCGGCCTTGCTGCCGCCGGCAACTCCTCGCGGGTGGCTGAAATGGCAGGGCTGAAGCTGCCGATCGAAAGCCACGTGCTTCAGGCCTTCGTCTCAGAGGGACTGAAGCCCTTCATCGACGGCGTGGTGACCTTCGGCGCCGGGCACTTCTACGTCTCCCAGTCCGACAAGGGCGGGCTGGTGTTCGGCGGCGATATCGACGGTTACAATTCCTACGCGCAGCGCGGCAACCTGGCAACAGTCGAGCATGTGGCGGAAGCCGGCAAGGCGTTGATCCCGTCGCTGTCGCGCGTCCGGGTGCTACGCTCCTGGGGAGGCATCATGGATATGTCAATGGACGGCTCGCCGATCATCGACCGCACCCATCTCGACAATCTCTACCTCAACGCAGGCTGGTGCTATGGCGGTTTCAAGGCAACGCCTGCCTCGGGCTTCTGCTTTGCCCATCTTCTTGCCAAGGACACGTCACACGACACGACCCGACAGATGCGGCTCGACCGCTTCGCCCGCGGCTATCTGATCGACGAAAAGGGCCAGGGCGCGCAAGCAAACCTCCACTGATTTATTGCACAAGGAATAGCCGGACATGGCAAGTCTCGTCCCCTGCCCGCATTGCGGCGCAAGACCCAAGGAAGAATTCACCGTCAAGGGCGCGGCACTGGCCCGTCCTGCGCCTGACACCGACCCTGAAAGCTGGATGAACTATGTCTACCTGCGCGACAACCCGCGCGGGCGTTATGAAGAATACTGGCACCACACCGCAGGTTGTCGCCGCTGGCTCATAATAGTCCGCGACACCGCCACCCATGAGATCGGGGCAAGCCGCGACGTAGCTCTTGCCCGACAGACGGAAGCCTGAACATGACATCCTATCGCTTGGCAACCGGCGGCCTGATCGACCGGCAGACGCCTCTTTCCTTTTCCTTCGATGGCCGGCGCATGCTCGGTCTCGAGGGCGACAGCCTGGCCTCGGCACTGCTGGCAAATGGGCAGCGTCTGGTCGGGCGCAGCTTTAAATACCATCGCCCGAGGGGTATTCTCACCGCGGGCGCGGCGGAACCGAACGCACTGATGACAATCGGTCAGGGCGGGCGCACCGAGCCGAATACCCGCGCCACTATGCAGGAACTCTATCAGGGATTGGAAGCGAAAAGCCAGAGCCGCTGGCCGTCGCTGGAATTCGACATTGGCGCGGTGAACAGCCTGTTCTCGCCCTTTCTCGGCGCCGGTTTCTACTACAAGACTTTCATGTGGCCCACGGCCTTCTGGGAGAAGATCTATGAGCCTTTCATCCGCAAGGCGGCCGGTCTTGGCAAGGCGAGCTACGAAAGCGATCCGGATTCCTACGAAAAATGCTGGGCTCATTGCGATCTGCTGGTCATCGGTTCCGGTCCTTCTGGTCTCGCCGCGGCACTCAGCGGCGGACGCTCCGGGGCGCGCGTCATTCTGGTCGATGAGCATTCCGCTGCAGGCGGATCGCTGCTCTCGGAGACGGCGGCCATCGGCGGCGAAACTGCCGCGCAGTTCGTTGCGCATACGATTGACGAGTTGGCATCGCTTTCCAACGTCCAGATCCTGACGCGCACCACCGCCTTCGGTTGGTACGACGGCAATGTCTTCGGCGCTGTCGAACGGGTGCAGAAACATGTCCGCGATCCGCTGGCCGCCATACCGTTGGAACGTCTGTGGCGCATCGTCGCCAAACGGGCGATCCTTGCGAGCGGTGCGGAGGAACGACCGCTGGTGTTCGGTGGAAACGATGTCCCAGGCGTGATGATGGCAACCGCCATGCGCACCTATCTCAACCGCTACGGTGTCGCACCGGGCAAGCAGGTGGCGATTTTCACCACCAATGACAGCGGCTATGCGCTGGCCCGCGATCTGGAAGCGGCAGGCGTTAATCTCGTTGCCATCATCGACAGCAGGCCGGATGCGGACGCGGCCTATTCGGGCCAGGCGCGCCTCATCAAGGGTGCGTTCGTATCGGATGCCCGGGGCGGCAAAGCGCTGTCCTCTATCGATATCTGGAAGGGTGGCCGTGTCGAGACCCTTAAAGTCGATGCGTTGGCCATGTCCGGCGGTTTCAGCCCGATTATCAACCTTGCGTGCCATCGCGGCGGTAAACCCGTCTGGTCGGACGGGCATGCCGCTTTTCTTGCGCCAGCCAATCTCAACGGATTTGAACTGGCCGGTGCCGTCAACACCTCGGTGGGGATCACCGCCTGCCTTTCGGACGGTGCGGCGCGCGGCGCAAAATGCGTCGAGGAGCTCGGCTTTACTGCCTCTCCTGCCACGTTCTGCTTGGTCGAAGGCGATATTCTCGCCCCTCCGGCAAAGGCGCTTTGGAACATTCCCGGCATCAAAGGCAAGGCCTTCATCGACTACCAGAACGACGTGCACCGCAAGGATATCGACCTTGCTACACAGGAGGGTTATGGCCATGTGGAGCTTGCCAAGCGCTATACCACCAACGGCATGGCGACGGATCAGGGCAAGCTTTCAAATGTCAACGCCATCGGCCTGCTGGCCGAAGCGCGCGGCGTTTCGCCGGCGGATGTCGGCACCACCACATTCCGCCCCTTCTACACACCGGTTTCCTTCGGCGTACTGGCTGGCCAGTCCCACGGCAAGCATTTCCAGCCGGTGCGCAAATCGCCGCTGCATGGCTGGGCCGAAAAAAACGGCGCTGTCTTCGTTGAAACCGGCCTCTGGTATCGCTCCTCGTGGTTTCCCCGCAGCTGTGAAAGCAACTGGCGGGAAAGCGTCGACCGCGAAGTTCTGAATGTGCGCAAGAATGCCGGACTTTGCGACGTGTCGATGCTCGGCAAGATCGAGATTTGGGGCAGGGACGCCGCCGAATTCCTCAACCGGGTCTATTGCAACGCCTTCCTCAAGCTGCCAATCGGCAAGGCCAGATACGGCCTGATGCTGCGCGAAGACGGCATGATCTATGACGATGGCACCACGAGCAGGCTGGAGGAAAACCGCTTCTTCATGACGACCACCACCGCCTATGCGGCCGGCGTGATGAACCATCTGGAATTCTGCGCGCAGGCACTTTGGCCGGAGCTCGACGTGCGCCTGGCCACGTCCACCGATCAATGGGCGCAGATGGCAGTTGCGGGACCGAAGGCTCGGGCAATTCTCCAGACCATCGTCGACGAGGATATCTCCCACGAGGCATTTCCCTTCCTCGGCGCAAAGGAGGTCTCACTGTTTGGGGGGCAGCTTCACGGGCGCCTGTTCCGGATCTCCTTCTCGGGCGAGCTCGCCTTTGAGCTCGCCGTTCCGGCCGGTTATGGAGAGAGCGTTGCGGATGCCCTAATGGACGTGGGTAAGGAGCACGGCATTCAGCCTTACGGCCTCGAGGCGTTGAGCGTGCTGCGCATCGAAAAGGGTCATGTCACCCATAACGAGATCAATGGAACCGTTGTCCCGGCGGATCTCGGCTTCGGCAAGATGGTCTCCCCTGCGAAAGCGGATTTCATCGGCAGGGCGATGGTTGGGCGCGAGGGCCTGACGGATCCGGACCGCTTGCAGCTTGTCGGCGTCGTTCCGCTGGATTCGCGTAAGTCATTCCGTAGCGGCTCGCATATTCTCAATCGGGATGCGGCTGCCACGCTTGAAAACGACCAAGGTTATGTCAGCTCCAGCGCCTACTCGCCGCATGTGGGCTCCACCGTTGGGCTCGCACTGGTCAAACGTGGTTCCGAACGTCAAGGAGAAGAGGTGGTGATCTGGAACGGTGTGGGCGACGAATATACGCCCGGCCGCCTCTGCAACCCGGTTTTTGTAGATCCAGCAAACGAGAAACTCTATGTCTGAATTTCGCGTCACCTTGCGTCCCGCACTGGCGGCGCAACAGCCGATCATTACCGGCGGGGTCAGCCTCCGGGCTCTGCCAGAAGGCCACGTTATTCACGTGCTGGGAAAACCATGCGGCGCGGCGATCGATGCCACTCTCGCTCTGCTTGGCGACGGCTCGCCAGGTGCGGTGCGCGCCGCCGGCCCGGGCCAGTGGTTCATCGTCGGAAATACAGCAAAGAACCATGCGGAACTGGCCGCTTTGCTTGACGCGCTGCAGCCCTCCGCCTTTGGCGTTGACCAGAGCCATGGCCGGGTGCGGATGCTCGTGAACGGCTCGATGGTGGAGCGCGTGCTTGCCAAGGGTACTGCCGTAGATCTTTCGCTTGCGGTATTTCCGGTCGGTCGCGCCACCACCACGCTGATCGGGCATATTGCCGCCCACATCACGCGGGTCGATGACGACGCCTTTGAGATCATGGTGCTTCGGAGCTTCGCAGCCAGCCTGTGGGACGACCTTGCCCGCATGTGCGCAGGTTTCGCTTGAACCTTCAGACGTTTCGAGCGGTCCGTTGATGAAACCTCAGAACCTGATGGCGCGGGCTGTTGGACGCCGAGCCTAGTGATTCTCTTTGCAAAGCATTGGGATGGGAGTTGGTCGCTCCGACAATGGGTGCCACCAGCAGTCCGAAATCTTTGGAGACATCAATGAAAAACTACATACTGACAGTTTCTTGCAGATCAACGCGCGGAATCGTCCCAGCTCTCTCTGGGTATATTGCGGAATCCGGCTGTAGTATCCTCGACAGTTCGCAATTTGACGATCTCGATACAGGACGGTTTCTGATGCGCATTAGCTTCCTGTCTGAAGCCGATAAGGGACTTACCGAGCTTGTCGAAGGTTTGAGGCCAGTATCAGCGAAGTTCGAGATGGACGCGGAGATCCATGACGGCTCCCAGCGGATGAAGGTACTGCTGATGGTTTCGCGGTTCGGCCACTGCCTCAACGATCTGCTTTACCGCTGGAAGATCGGTGCTCTACCGATCGATATCGTCGGCGTCGTTTCCAATCATTTCGATTATCAGAAAGTGGTCGTCAATCACGACATTCCCTTCCACCATATTCCTGTCACCAAGGCCAACAAATCGGATGCGGAAGCGCGGATCATGGGAGTGGTCGAGTCGACCGGGACCGAGCTGATCGTACTGGCCCGCTATATGCAGGTCCTGTCGGATGCCATGTGCCAGAAGATGGCCGGAAAAATCATCAACATACACCACTCCTTTCTCCCGAGTTTCAAAGGCGCAAATCCTTACAAGCAGGCCTATACCCGCGGCGTGAAGCTGATCGGGGCAACCGCGCACTACGTCACGTCGGACCTCGACGAAGGCCCGATCATCGAGCAGGACACGATACGTGTCACCCATGCACAATCGGCCGATGACTATGTGTCGCTTGGCCGGGATGTCGAGGCACAGGTCCTGGCGCGCGCCATCCACGCGCACATACATCGACGATCATTTATCAACGGTAACCGCACGGTCATCTTCCCACCCAGTCCAGGAAGCTACGCCTCCGAGAGGATGGGTTGATTGTCCACGTAATTGGTCACGGTCGATGTGGTTGCTTTCCAACCGCGTCCTCGTCCGGATCCAGGGTAACCTCCCCGGACGGCTACAAAACATAGCCACGCGGGGGCCCGCAAAAGTTCGCAGCGGCGGGCCTTCGCCTTGCGACTGTCGCGCATGCGGCTTTGGAGAATATGCAGCTCATCTTACCCTTCGGACCGAATACTAGGCGCTCCTCATATGCGCCGGGATCGCAGACGTGACTGGCGGAAATAGGTTTGGGGAACAACACCGCCGATCACGCACGCTCATCGTGCAAAACGAGCACGGAATGCACCTGATTCTGAATAGGCACAGAATCTAGCCTGCACGAGCTTTCGGAAGCATCCATTGACCCGCGGCAAGCTAAAAGAACAAAGCGTTTGGCTCTATCTCCGGTGAAGATTTCTCCGAGCACCGGATGCGGTCAGTTAATTCGTTAATTGGCCGCAGGCGCGATCGATGCGCGCGAGCGCTTCCGAAAGCTCCGCTTCGGACGTGGCGTAGGAGATGCGGAAGTAGGGTGAAAGGCCGAAGGCAGAGCCAGGCACCACCGCGACGTGGGCGGCTTCTAGCAAATAATCGGTGAAGTCGCTGTCCATTTCGATGCGCTTGCCTTTGGGCGTCAACCTACCAATCATGTCGCCGCAGCCTGCGAAGGTGTAGAACGCGCCTTCTGGAACGCGGCAGGTAATCCCGGGGATGGCATTGAGCGTTGAGACGACCAGGTCACGGCGGCGTTTAAAACTTGCCTGTCTTTCCTTGAGAAAGTCTTGAGAACCGTTCAGGGCTTCGACGGCTGCGGCCTGGCTGACGGAGCAAGGGCATGACGTTGCCTGGCTCTGGATCACCGCCATCGCGCTGATCAGCGCTTTTGGCCCCCCGGCATATCCGATGCGCCAGCCTGTCATGGCATACGCCTTGGACACGCCGTTGATCGTTAGCGCTCTTTCCTTTAGCCGTGGTTCGATTGCAACGGGAGTTACAAATCTAAAGCCGTCATAAACAATGTGCTCGTACATGTCGTCGACCATTAGCCACACGTGCGGATGATTCAGCAAGACATTCAGAAGTGGTCGGTAATCGGCTTCTCCATAAGCAGTGCCCGACGGATTGGATGGCGAGTTAAGCAGTACCCAGCGGGTTTTCGGCGTGATCGCACTTTCGAGCTGTTGTGCCTCAAGACGGAAACCCGCCTCCGCATTGCAGGGGATCAACACCGGTACACCGCCGCAAATTTCTACGATATCCGAGTAGGAAGTCCAGTACGGGGTCGGGATGATCACCTCGTCGCCGGGATTCACGCTCGCCATGAAGGCGTTGAAGAGGATCTGTTTTGCACCGGTTGCAACAGTAACTTCGTCGAGCGCATAGTCGATCCCATTCTCGCGGTGGAATTTTTCCACAATCGCTTTCTTGAGCTCCGGTGTCCCGTCCAATGCTGTGTACTTTGTTTCGCCGCGATCGATCGCGGCCTTGGCCGCCTCTTTGACATTGTCAGGCGTGTCGAAATCGGGTTCCCCCGCACCGAGAATGATGACCGGCAGGCCGTTCCGTTTCATAGCATTGGCGCGCGCGCCAATCTGCAGGATTTTGGAAACGCCAATAGAGGCAATGCGCGATGCAGGGCTAAAGCCTAGATGCTCAAAGGCTGTCTGTTTGTTCTCGGCCATTATTCAGTGCTCCCACTTTTCGTCTGGAATGACACCGTGGTTAACGACGGTGCGGGTGTGATAGAGCGGACTGCAACAACTCCGCCGTCGTTCCACGAAACATCGGACGGCAAGATCAAAGTTGCCATCTGGCTCGGCAGCGTCCGGGAAGCCTCGATGGCGGCGGCCGCATTACGACCACTAAGGTCCTGAAAAGAGACACTGGTGCAAACCTGGTGCCATACGGTCCGCGCTAACGCTTCCGTGGGTGCAGTCAATGGAGCATCGAGCGGCCGACGATAGGTCGCCTGGTCGTCGACAATATCGACGACCCCGCTGCTGGCGCGACGAGCATTGTGCAGATTGGCAAGGCAGTTGGCCAGGCCCGTCCCGCAATGCAGAAGTGTAAATGCAGGCTTGTGTGCATTGCAAAAACAGCGGTCCGCCATGCCGGTCACGATGTTTTCCTGTAAGTTCAGGACGCAACGCATTCAGGATCTCTCATCCAATGCTATAACAAAGTGCATCTCGCTCGCGCCAGGATTTGCGAAGCAAGCGTTCACGCCTGAAGCTAAGCGTGTTTTAACTAGACTTTCTGCACCATTCATCCGACATCGCCTTAGTGGGCACGATCATATTTCAATATACAGAATTTAATTCCGAAAATCGACCTAAGCTATAGGTGAGACTATGGATTGTTTCAACTGAATTCGAACTGCTCAATCCGAGAATTGGTACCAGGTGAAATAAGAAAAGGTAGATGGACAATAGTGATGCTTTCCCGGGAAAGCGGATCGCTAGTTTGTCGAAGCTGTTGCAAGAGGTTTAGAGGTGATACGCGCCTTTCGGCAGGGGATATAGAGCTTTCCAATCAAGAATTTGAGCAGGACTTCCGAAGGCGACGATTTCACGTCTCACTTATATACTTTCGAAGCTCGGATACCCCGCCTACACTTACAAGATGCGCCGTTACCGCCTCGATGCTCTGTTATGTCGCTCGGTTTTTGTCTTTCTGATCTCGGATACGCGCGGTTCGCGAAACCGCTGATGCAGGAGCCGGCGGACCATATTGGAGCGCCCGTCGCCTCGGGCGCTCGCGGCCACATGGCTATGGTCTATTTAGAATGTTGCGGAAACGGGGAACGAAGTGAATTCTTTTGGCGTGCCATATCGGCCAAACGATGGCTTGCCGGTCACTGGGCCGATAGGGAACCCGCATAACGTACCAATGCCAACTGTCTCGCGAACGCTGGGGATGCCTATTTGCGCCAAGCCGGTTCACCGCAGTGCCACTAAAGCCGTCCCCAGAACGCCCTTCCAAAGTCATCTTCAGCAGGAACATGGCGAAGGATCGTGATCTGCTGCGCACTCAGACGTCAGGTGCGATACCGGCCTCGACCCTCAAGACACGGCCACCTTTGCAGCCAATCTCGATCCGTATGGGCGTGCCAACCTCTTTGCTGCCCTAGGCTTGTCCGTTGAGGCCGATCGCTCGGCTTCATCGCTCGATTCCGAGGCGATCAATGTAACCGGCAAGAACGAAACGACCGGCTCCGCCCGCTCCGCCGCGAACTTCCTCCGCACGTATAAATCTGCTGAGGTTCGATATCGTGCCGACGAGCCACACCCGTCAAGTCTCCATGCGGCCCATAGTTCATCCCTGATGACGTCTCTAATGACCAAATTCGTGACGTAACTTCAGGTGTTCGCCGGAAATCTCAAAGGCAGGCTCACCGGCTTGCAATTACCCACATCTGAGTATCGCTGCTATTTCGGTTCCGAGGCGAATGTCTGTCAGCCGGCTTAGGCCGCGCCAGACGACCGTATTTCCCGGTGGCGGATCTGATGTTCTTGCAAGGTAACCACCTAAACGAGCGAGCTTGGTGAGATAGAAGTTTAACGATCCCGGCGTCGCCTGCCTGTTGCCTGCGTTGCTGACCATTTGATCGAGGATTTCAATTTCCTGTTCGGTGAGAGCCGCAGTTGGCGGTGTTTCGGGTGCAGTGCGCGCGAGCATTGTCAACCAGAGCACTCGCCAACTCATAATGCAGAACACGGCAACGAGATTTGCAAGTCGATCCGCCGTTCGTAATCTTGCGTCTTCAGCCCGGCAACCGGACTTGAGGATCTTATGGAAGACCTCGATCTTCCAGGTAAGCGCTGTTGTGGGACCACGGGAGCGGAGGTCGGCGCTTCCTGCTATTTCGCGTGCTGCTGAGCAGCTAGCCTTTCTGCTTCTGCCAACGCGGCAGTTTTGCTTTTGAAAGGACCGATATCGTTTTCCTCCGTGTCAGGTAGCCACTTTGGAAGGAACCACCAGCCTCCAGATCGATAACTGGTGCTGCTTCTCACTGAGCCGATATTTTTCGCAAAGAACCAGCCGGTGTCGATGCCGTCCTGCTCCCACGAGATGCTCTGCTCTGTCACGGTATGCTCCACGTCCGTTCTTCTATTGGGAGCATTTTATCGGTCCTATATGACCACGGCAACAACTCTTCGAGCTGGCTGTTAGGATGGCCGTTGACGATCCTGGTGAGCACGTCGGCGAGATAGCCAAGCGGTTCAACGTCATTGAGCTTTGCGGTTTCGATGAGCGAGGCGATGGTCGCCCAGTGCTCGGCCCCCATATCGGAGCCTGCAAACAGCGAGTTCTTGCGATTGAGGGCAATCGGCCTGATGGATCGCTCGACAGTGTTGGAGTCGATCTCGATCCGGCCATCGTCGATAAATCTTGTCAGCCCATCCCAGCGTGACAGGGCATAGCGGATCGCCTCGGCCAGTTTTGTCTTCTGGCTGATGAGGCCAAGCTGTTCGCGTAGCCAGGGAGCGAGGCTATCGGTGATCGGACGGCTTCTTTCCAGCCGAGCGGTGCTGCGCTCTTTGTGCGTGCAACCACGTATCTCGTCTTCGATCTTGTAGAGTTCGGCAATGCGTCTGAGTGCCTCGGTGGCAATGGGTGCGGGACCGGCGGCTGCCAGCTCGTAAAAGCGCCGACGGACATGCGACCAGCAAAATGCCAGAGATACGGTGTTCTTGGCAGCCAACGGGCGATAGCCGCTGTAACCGTCGACCTGAAGAATGCCGACGAAGCCGTCGAGATGAGCCATCGGACGCTCGGCTTTGCGATCCGGCGCGTAGACATAGACGACGCCAGGCGGATCGGTTCCCTGCCAAGGCCTGTCATCGCGGGCATACGCCCAGAGCTGGCCGGTCTTGGTCTTGCCCCGTCCCGGATCAAGCACAGGTGCTGTCGTTTCGTCGGCGAAGAGCTTGGATGATGTCTTCAAAAGGTCGAGCAACCGTTGATGAACAGGTCGCAGATGCCAAGCGGCGCGGCCGACCCAATCCGCGAGTGTCGACCGATCGAGGTCGATCCCTTGCCGCTTGTAGATTTGAGCCTGTCGGTACAATGGCAGGTGATCGGCATACTTCGAGACCAGGACCTGAGCGACGGTTGCTTCGGTCGGAATACCGCCTTCGATCAGTCGGGAGGGAGCCGGAGCCTGAACCACGACATCCTCACAAGCCCGGCAGGCATACTTCGGGCGGCGCACGACCAGCACACGGAACTGAGCGGGAACGATATCGAGCTTTTCGCTGACGTCTTCGCCGATCCGATGTAGATCATGGCGGCAGCTTGGGCACACGTGGTCATCGATATCGACGGTCATCTCTATGCGTGGCAGGTGAGCTGGCAACGAACCCCGGTTCGTCCGCCGTTTGGCAACACGGGCCTGGCGCTCAGGGGCAGAGGCTTCTTCTTTCGCTTCCAGACCATTCGCTTCGACCTGCTCGGCCTCTTCCAAGCCCAGAAGTAGCTGATCTTCGGGAAGCGTTTCGGCGCGGCGGCCGAAGCGGTGGCGCTGCAATTCCTTGATGATGTGACGCAGGCGGGCATTCTCCGCCTCGCGCGAAAGCACCATCGCTTTCAGCGCGTTCAGGTCATCCGGAAGCTCGTCCGCCCTTATCGTCATGGGGCAAGAACAGCATATTTTTCCTCGCAAAACGAGATATTGGATGAGGCTGATTCAATTGGTCGCGGCCGCTATCCGGCCTTAACGGGGGTGCGCGTTTCGATTGGCGCATGCACGCGTTTCCAATCCAGTCCCTCGAACAAAGCCGAGAATTGGGCGGATGTCAGATGCATCGCACCGTCCTGCATCCGGGGCCAATGGAACTCGCCATCCTCAAGCCGCTTGGCGACCAGGCACACGCCGCTGCCGTCCCAGAAGATCAGTTTGATGCGGTCGGTTCGCTTGGCCCGGAACACATAGACCGTGCCGGAGAACGGATCGGCACCCATCTCGGCCTTCACCAATGCGGCCAACCCCTCTGCGCCTTTGCGGAAGTCGACGGGCTTGGTGGCGATCATGACTTTCACCGCACCGGACGGGCCAATCACGATGATGCCTTCAAGGCCTGAATGACGGCGGCAATAGTCGCGGCATCCGTCCCAGGTGCGATCCTCAGTAGCGCACCGTCAATCTCCAACTCGATTGCGGCCGGCGGTGTACTCTTTGCTATCGCCTTTCGCCGTCTCAAAGGCATCTTCGCCGGGGTGTCCAAAACCGCTGGCACAAACATCGGCGGTGACGTCTGCGACGACGGGTTCCGAGACTGCCGCCGCCAGGTAAACAACTGACCAGGCGACAGGCCGTGCCGTCGCGCAACAGCACTGACCGACACCTCGCCGCTGTAACTCTCGGCGACAATCTGAAGCTTTTCCTCATCGCCCCATTCGCGACGGCGACCTGCTCCAGTGAAAACCTCAAACCGCTGCACCATCTCATCGGCCTTGGTGCTAGGCGTAAACCCTGTAATCGTCATATGTCGAAGCCCTGTTCGGGCACAACATCAACGATCAGCCGGCGATCCGGAAGGTGGGAGGAAAACAGCGCTTACTCTTCCAGCGCATCGCATACCATTTGATCTTTTCGACCGCCTCCTCGCAGCTGTTCACCTCGAGATCGGTCAGCAGCTTCCATTCGATGCGCTTGCGGCCGGCCGGAGGGTTGGGCTCTACCGCGTGAATGACGGTAAGATCCAATGCAGGGTATCGCTTCTTCTTCCCGATGGGCGGCAGCACCCGTATCTGTTTGAAGCGGATATCCAGGTGGACTTTGGCGACCTCATCGGTATCGGCGCGAACTTCGATAGGTGCTGTCCGGCAGTTTCAACGTTGCGCATTTCAGCCGATATTGTGTGATCCCCGTTGCCAGCCAACCTGTCGACGACTGTGCGCGTGCCAAGCTCCCTGGTCAGGCAATAGAGCTCGTAGATATCACACTCTCTCTATCTCCCACATGGATGCATCGGTCTGGCTGGCCGAGGCGTTCGACGGATTGACGCAGATTTTGAAGCCAACGGATGCTTTCCTTGCCCTCGATCGGAACACGCGTCGGATTGATCTTGCGTTTCAGCTGGGCCGTGCTCTTGAACTTGTCACGGTTCCAGAACTTGACGGCTGCCAGCCCTAAGGGCAGACCATCCAACGTGACCGCAAGGCTCAAATGCATCAAAATTCCACACACTGTGTGCTTGCGTATCCACCCTTTTTGTCTCGGCCGCTGTTGACGCTGCTGGTAAAGCCGATCCCATGGGGATTGCGGCGCTGATAGGTAAACTCGGTCGTGTCCTGTAAAACCAAAATCGGACCGCTGCAAGCATCATAGCGTTGAGCGGTCGCGGCAAAATGGCCGTTGAGGATATCGCCTTCCTCAACATTCGGGTTGGAGAAAAACCGATACGCCGCTTTGGTGTTGGCCCTGTCCTGGCAGGCGAAAGGAATAGAGCCACCCATATGCTCTCCAAGCCGTCGTAAAAGTTCTGTGCAGCGTCGGCCAAGGCGCGCATCCTTGAAGGAACCCGCGTCTATTTCCTGTTTGCTCCAATGGCTGTCATCATCAGCCATCACATCGTCTCGAACCGACATAAAGCACCGCCTTAAACGAATCAGGTGCTCGACACAGAATCACAAGTGATTCTTTCGATTCAAGATTTCATCGAAACTTTTCGTAAACGAGTCAGCTACTTATGGGTAATTGCAAGGCTCACCGGACGCTTACGAAAAAAGGACAATTTCAACCTTCTCAAATACTAGCGGAACTGCTTCGACCGTAAAGTCCGATTTGGATGGGGATGGCTGTCGATGTCGTCGAAAACCGCTCCGTCCCTCTCAATGGCAATGGAAGCAAGACCGAAGAAGTCCTCACCCAATAAAGCGATGGTCCACTGCAAGATCGTTGAACTTGAACACATGTCGAGACGCTGACCAAGTCGCTGATGGACCGAAAGATTTTCAACTCTTTCGTCCAGTACGAATAGCTCACTCAAATGGTCAAACAACCTCGCGACACGACATCTTGCGCCATACTTTAGGAGGCAGGCCATAGCGCTGTTTGAACAAACGGCTGAAATGAGCGCTGTCGCTGAAGCCCCAGCGGTGAGCCATTTCTGTCAGCGAAAGACTATAGGTTGAAAACTCAATCTCTTCACGGCAGCGTTCCAGCCGCCGTTGGCGGATCCATCCAGCGACGGTTGTTCCGTCATTGGCGAAAAGAAGATGAAGATAGCGGATTGAAATGCCAAAATCATTGGCGATGGTGGCGGGCGTCAGGCTGCGGTCATCCAGCTTATGTTCCAGATATTTCATAATCCGCTTGAGCAATGTGGTACGACAAGGCAAGGCCTCGCTCACGTTGTCGGCATTCATCGCGGAGCCGACAAGATCAAAAGCCATCTCGATGGCGGCTTCGGCACCCGGACCATCGAGGCGATCGAAATTGGCAGCGAAGCTAAACATGAAACTGGACACAAGCGCACCGAGCGCAGTTGATCCAGATATATGGAAGGGAGCTGACAAAGAGCGTTTCAGCGCCGCTTTGACCCGATTTTCCGGTGCCAAGATTACAATTTGGCGCGACCATTCATTGACAACAAACTCCATGGCTCCGTGATTTTGCCATATCATCAAATCGTTGGAGTTGAAGTGGTGCCAATCACCATTGGCGCTGCGTGACCGTTCGCTACCTTCCAGCTTACAAACAATGACAACATAATCCCCTCCATCCAGCGAACGGTGATCACTCGTGCGGCGGCCTGTGCAGGAAGATCCGCTGATGTCTGAAATTCGCACATCGCCGAAAACACGCGATCGCACGGAGGTCGTTTTTTCCAGCTCCGTCACTTCCGTGAAATCCCAGTGCAGCAAGGCCAGATTGAGGCGTTCCGCAAACGGGGACACATATCTGAGATCACGCTCCACGAACAAATTGGTCTCCTTCTACCAATTGATCGCTATCATAGCGTGGTCCCAACCTCAATCAACCTTGGAGCCAGGAATCAGTTTCTTATGCATGTGTCACTACGACGCAAAGGCACATGGTCAAAAGCGAAGGCCCGGTAATCCTCAACATAACGCGCCGCCGCGGGACGCATGCCACATGCCCGTGCCCTACACTGGAGAGGATCAGGTGATCGACATGCCACCATCCACCATCAAGGACGTGCCGGTAATATAGGTACTCTCATCCGATGCGAGGAAAAGTGTCGCCATGGCAATGTCTTCGGCGTTGCCAAATTTGCCCATTGGCACGTAGTTGACAAACATTTCTTCCAGCGCCTCGCCCGATGGCACGCCAAATTTGGGCGCCATTGTATCCATCGCGCTTTTGGACATCGCAGTCTTCATTTGCCCAGGATGAACCGCATTACAGCGGATGTTTTCCTTGGCCACGTGCTGTGCCACCGACATCGTAAGCTGTTTGACGCCAGCCTTGCTGACACCATAGGCCGTTTCAAACCAGGTGGCCTTCATCGCCGCAATTGACGACATGTTTATGATGGAACCGCCACCGGCGCGGCGCATCGCCGGAATGGCATATTTACACCCGAGAAATGCGCCGACGGTATTGATGGCAATGACGCGGTGAAAGTCGCTCAATTCCGTTTGCTCTGGGCTACCATGATCTAGGTCGCCAAGAATGCCTGCATTATTGACAAGTACATTGAACTTGCCAAAACGTCCTTCAACCTCAGCAACGATGGCCTTCCATTCCTCCTCATCACTGACATTGTGGACCAACCCGATACAGCCATTGTCCTGTGCAGCGGCGGCTATAGCTTTCGAATTCACATCTGTCAGCACGACTTGCGCCCCCTCGTGCAAGAACGCTTTGGCAATTGCCTGACCAAAGCCACCGGCACCTCCTGTGATCAGCGCCACTTTTCCATCCAATCGCTTCGTCATGTGTGTCACTCCTTTGATTTCCCACGATTTATGTTGCGGCGCGAAACAAGGCCTCGCAGCCTAGCATTCGACTCATCCGATCAAATGACTTTCGAACGGTCGGCTGGGAGGCGCTTGGCGGCAACATATGATCATGAAGATAAGGGGCGCTTTTGGCACAGTCTTGAATTTCGGCGCATGAAATTTTGAAGATTACGGCAGTAGGAGGCGACAGGGAGAATGTGTTTCGGAGGTCGCGCTGCGGCCAACATTGAGCGGCTGAATGTCTCCCGGTAGCCTCGATACTGGAGCAAAATACCCGGAATCCGCTTAGAATTTCAAGGCATAGGAGAGACACCGCTGACCGCCCAGTCGGCATTTGCCGATGCGTAATAGGTCGCTCCCGAGGAGACACGCTGGGATCCGGCTTTCACCGACTCTCAGAGAGACGGCACCGAAATCGCCTTTGTATCGAGGACCGACGCCAAGGGTACAGGTATCGGTTGTTATGCCGACGCCTTCTCATTCCATATGTTATTCATCATTCCTGAAAGCTGGTCGGTAGAATCGTAACAGACGCCCGCTGAAATGTGTATCCGTCGGTGTAGTTGAAGAATTTAAGTGCGGTTCCCGGCCCAATCACACCGGAACTAAAGTCTCGCAAGACGCTCCAGCCGATCCATGTGGCCGAGCCAGCCTCGCGCGACACCTCTCTGTACTGCGGATATCAAGTACCTATGCGATTTCGGCATTGTTTTTGCCTTTGCAATCAACGCAAGGATCTGGCTCAAACGATAAGTCAATTGTGCCTGCCGCATCCAGTGCGTGATCTTGAATAAAGCCCGTTCGATCGACCAAGACGGATGACGGTGTGCCGCTTCGTGCCCTGATTTTTCTTAAGAACGTAACCAGAACTTTGTGGTGCGGTCAGCGTCACATTAATAGGTCGCCTTTCCACCGGAAAGATCGAATACGGCGCCCGTCGAAAAGGAACATTCCTCCGACGCAAGCCAGGCAATCATCGCGGCGATTTCGGCGGGCTGCCCGAGTCTTCCAAGCGGAATGCGGCTGCGTGACGCCGCTTGAGATTCCGGGCTCATCTTCCGGAAAAGCTCGGTCTCGACCGCTGCGGGCGTGATCGTGTTGACCCGGATGTCCGTCTTGATCAATTCCTTGGCCAGCGATTTCGTCAGCGCGATCACACCTGCCTTGGCCGCAGCGTAGGCGGATGCAAACTGTGGCCCCTCCTTGCCGGCAACCGAGGAGATGTTTACGATCCGGCCGTAATTCGTCCGCTGCATGATGGGAACGACGGCACGGCAGCACAGGAAGGTTCCCGTCAGGTTGATGTCGATGATCCGGCGCCAGCTGTCCAACGGATAACCCGCCACGGTGTGGCGGACATTTCCGATGCCCGCCGAATTCACCAGAATGTCGATCCGGCCGAAACTTCCGGCCGTCTCGGTTGCCGCATTTTCCACGGACGCTTCGTCGTTGACATCGACCCGGTGGATCGCAAAGTCCGGATTCCGCTCCAGCGCCGCAGCCAGTTGGTCCGCGTCGATATCCCATAGAACCACCGTCGCGCCCGACTGCCCAAAACGCAGGGCGGTTTCCAGACCTATGCCGCTGGCGCCGCCCGTGATTACGGCAACACGGCCCTGTAGATCGATTTGATTTGTCATGCCGCGCCTAATATCCCCGTTCTGGATCGACCTGGTCGATCAGCGGCCGGCCGGCAAGAAACCGATCCAGATTTGCGAAAAGCTTCGCCGTCAGCAGGTCATCGAAGCGCTCAGTCTGGCCTGACGTATGAGGGGTGAGCCGGATCTTCGGATGCGTGTAGATCGGATGCCCCTCCGGAAGGGGTTCCGGATCCGTGACGTCGAGCGTCGCGGCAGCAAGGATCCCGGCGTCCAGTGCCGTCACAAGCGCCTCCTGATCGATATGGGCGCCGCGCGAAACGTTGATCAGATGCTGTCCTGGCTTGCCGTGCGACAGGAACCGGCTGCCGACGATATTTCGTGTTTCGGGCGTCAGAGCCGACGCGATGACCAGATGGTCGCTTTCGGCCGCCAGCTGCTCCAGCGTCGCGGCCCGTTCCACGCCGGGAATGCCCGGCGCATCAGCCGAGCGCCGGTAGACCAGAACACGCGTGCCGAAGGCAAGCGCGCGCTGCGCCACCGCGCTACCGATAGCACCGAAACCGAGAAGACCCACGGTCTTGCCGGCAAGGCCGCCGAGCGGATATTCGCGCCAGTCCGCCGGTGACCGCGCCACCGTCCGGTCGAGCCGCTTTTCATGGAGCAGGATCGCGGCCAGCACATATTCGGCAATGCCCGTGGACTGAATGCCGCGGCCGCTGGAGATCGGGAGATCATGGAAGAACCAGCGCGGAAATGCGTCCAGACCGGCAGCACCGACCTGAATCCAGCGCAGGTTATAGGGCCATCCATGCGGCGGCGCGTCGCGTGGCGCCCGCGCCCATCCGCGCATGAAGGTGAACAGGAAATCGGCCTCCGGCGGCACGTCCCATGGCTCCTGCGTCTTGGTGTATTCGATCACGACGGGTTGCGAGGCGTGTTGACGCAGGCGCTCGGCCTGCAGCTCCGTCAGATGTGAAGCGATGACTGGCCGGCGGCCCGAAAGTATGGAATTCATCGATAAATCCTCTCGTTTGCACGACGCGTTGTCACGACCGCATGATGGATTGAAGAAAACTCTCCGCCCGCGGATGCGCATGACCTCCAAAGAAATCCTTCGGTTTGGCCCGCTGCAGCAGTCGTCCGTCCGCCATGAACCAGATGGCATCTGCGACGTCACGGGCAAAACCCATCTCATGCGTGACGCAGACGATCGTGATGCCGCTACCCGACAGCGACCGTAACAGTCCCAGCACCTCGCCAGACATTTCCGCGTCGAGTGCACTTGTCGGTTCATCCAGCAGAAGAACGTCCGGGTTCATCGAGAGTGCGCGGGCAATGGCGACGCGCTGCTGCTGGCCACCCGAGAGTTTCGCGGGCATCCTGCCTGCCTCCTTCTCTAGCCCGACCCGCGCCAGCTGCAGCATGGCCTTCTCCTCGGCCTCACGGCGGGGAAGCCGGAGAATACGACGCAGAAGCACGGTGATATTGTCGCGGGCACTCAGGTGCGGAAAGAGATTGTACTGTTGGAAGACGAAGCCGATCCGCCGACGCAGGCGGTCGATATCCGTATTCAAGGAGCCAACGTCTTGGCCTGCAACCACAACGCGGCCGCTGTCGATGCCTTCAAGCCTGTTGACGGTGCGGATCAGGGTCGATTTGCCGGAGCCCGAAGGGCCGCAGAGCACCATGACTTCACCTTGGCCAACCGTACCGGTGACCTCGTCCAGCGCCTTGAAGTGACGGAAGGACTTGGATATCGCCTGAAATTCGATCATGCTCCAGCCCTTGCGATTGTCTGGGTCATTGCTTGCCCTCCGCCACTCCGGCGGAGCGCGATCCGGCGTTCGATAAACCTTGCGCAGGACGACATTGTGAAACAGACTACGAAGTAGATCGCTGCCAGAATGAGATAGACCTCCATCGGCCGCGTCATCAGCGTGCCGCTGACCTGGGCGGCGGAGAATGTCAACTCGTGGAGCGCGATGACGTAGCCAAGGGAGGTCTCCTTGATGATCATTGTAAACTGGCTGATGATGCCGGGAATGACATTGACCAGTGCCTGCGGCAGGATGATCTTCAGAAGAATGACCGGACGGCGCAATCCGAGCGCAAGGCCAGCCTCGCTCTGGCCCGGCGATATCGCTTCGATCCCGGCGCGAAAAACCTCCGACAGATAGGCTGCCTGGAAAATGACCAGCGCGACCACAATGGTTGAAAAGGGGCTGAGTATGTCTCCGGCCACGACCGGCAGGAAGAAGTAAATCCACAGGATCAGCATGAGCAACGGGATGCCGCGCACGCCGTAGACGAAACAGGCGGCGGGACGCGACAGCCATTTCCGGCCGCTGGTCCGCATCAGTGCGACGGTAAGCGCAAAAGGAAAGGTCAACGCCAGGCTGACGGCCGCAATCAGCAGCGTCAGGGCAAGGCCTCCAAGGATACCGCGGTGATAATCGCCGAAGAGCAGAAATGGCCCGTAGTCCGAGAGAATTTCGATCATGATCGGGTCAGCGCTCCCAGAACCGGTTGCTTTTGCCAAGGTGACGTCCGAGCAGCATCAGGGGAATGCTTCCTGCAAGATAGGCGACGGTAATGACGGTGAAGGTTTCGAAGATGAGGAAGCTCTGGCTCTCGATCAGCCGGGCCTGATAGCTCAGTTCCCCGACGCCGATCACGGCGGCAAGGCTCGTCGATTTGAACAGCACCAGGGACTGGTTGACCAACGGCGGCAAGGCAAAGCGCCAGGCTTGCGGCAGGATGATCCAGATGAGCGCACCGGTATAGGTGAAGCCGGCCGCCCGCGCCGCCTCGTATTGCACCTTCGGAATGGCGCGAAGACCACTGCGCAGGTCTTCCGAAACATACGCCGCATTACAAAGCGCGATGGCGATGAGGGCATAGAAGAATTCGGCGTTATAGCTGTTGATCAGCAGATTGAGCTTCGCCGGGAAAAGCTGCGGTATCGCAAAATACCAGATGAACAGTTGCACGAGCAACGGCACGTTGCGGTGGTATTCCACATAGACGGCGACGAAGAGCCGGGCGGGAGCGACGCGCAGGTTACCGATCCACGTCAGGAGAAGGGCCACGGCAATGGACAGGACCCAGCCTCCGACAAAAAGCATCACGGTAAGGCGCAATCCCTCCAGCAGGAACCCGCCATACTCCCCTGTCAGAATGGTCTTGAAATCCATGATGCCCGGTTCGCCTTCGCCGTTGTCGATGCCCGGACGAAAACGGCCGGGCATCAAAGGTCCGTTGTCAGTTGATGATCGGATCGCCGACCTTGAAGCTGCGGGTGATCTTGAAGGCCGAGTCCTTACCCATCCATTTGTCGAAGAGCTTCTGCGCTTCGCCGGAAGCCTCCAAATCAGTAAGGAACGCGTTGATTTCCTTCAGCAACGGCTCTTCACCCTTGCGCAGGCCGAAGCCGGTGCGCTGGACCAGCAGCGGCTCCTGCACGAACTCGGTCGGTGCGGCGCCATCACCGGCGCGGTTCTGCAGTGCCTTGAGCGTGGTATCCCGTCCGGCCAGTGCAACGGCCTTGCCCTGTTGCAGCGCAAGGAAGGCGGCAGACTGATCTTCGAACGAGATATTGGTAGCGCCGGGGAAACGCTCCTTGGTTACTTTCTCGAGGAGCGATCCCTTCACATTGGCGATGCGCGCTGTTTCGAGCTGGCTGAAGTCCTTGATACCGGAATCGGCCCGCACCAGGTATCTGAACGGCTCAACCAGATAGGAATTGCTGTAATCGATCTGCTTGGCGCGTTCGGCACTGTAGGTGATCAGTGCAGCGAGCACGTCGACGCGGCCCTGCAGCAATTCCGGAAGACGCGCTTCAGACGAGGTGACCTTCGGCTCAGCCTTGACACCCAGCCGTTCGGCCAGCTTGCTGCAGAGATCGACCTCATATCCTTCGACCTCCTGGGTTTTGGGATTGACGTAGCCATAAGGCTCGCTGATTCCGATGACGCCGCATACCAGCGTGCCGCGGGCCTTGATATCGGCAAGTTCGTCAGCGGCTGCGGTCAGGCTGGAGAGCCCGACTATTCCGGCGACAAAGAGTGCAATTTTCGAAAACGTCATCTGCATTTCCTTTCAATGGAGGTGGATTGTCGATCGGATTTGTCGAAGCAGAGTCATTGAAGTGCCGAGAAAGCCGTCGGCTCCAGGATGGCGTTGACGACGGAGGCCACCAGCGGTCCGTTCTTCTCCGTTTCGGCCCGCCGGCTCAGCCACTCGGGATCACGCATGAAGCCGTTCCAAATGCGCTCCCGTTCTGCCAACGAGTCCCATTGCAGCATGTAGAAAAGGTGCTGATTGGAATCGCCGATCTGCACCGTCCAGAAACCGACCTGACGAATGCCATGTCGCTGCCAGATGCCGAGGGTGATCGTCTGAAACCGGTTGAGGAGATCGGGCAGACGGCCGGGAATGGCCGTATAGGTTCGAAGCTCATAGAGCATGGGATGTCCTTTCCTCCGGCGCGGCGGCACGGACGTGATGAAAAAAGCGGCGACTGACTTCCCCGGCAATCCGCAGGCGTTCGGCAGGCGGAAAATGCCGGTAGAGCGGGTTGGGCGCTTCGATGCTGTAGGCGGTATCCTCCGGCAGCGTCTCCACCAGCTCGGCGAGCGGCAGGCCGCCCTCACCGGGATAAAACCGGGCATTACGCGCTTCCTCAGCGAACCTTGCGGGTTCCGGCGGTTCGGCCGCTGCGTCACAAAGATGCACGTAGCCAACAAGGTCTCGCGCCCGTCCAACGAGATCGCCGGCACCACTTCCCGACCGGTCGAGGTGCAGCGTATCGACCAGCAACCTTGCATTCGGCCGGTTGACCGCTTCGAGAATGCGAACGGCCTGCTCCAGCGTCGCCATGGGGCGGAACGGCATGAACTCGAATCCCACCGTCAGGCCGAATTGCGAGGCGGCCTCGCAAAGCCGTCCATAATTCTCGACGAGCCGGCCCTCCTCGTCGTCGATGCCTGCAGACAGGATGAAGCGGGCGCCAAGCTCAGCGCCTGCCTCCAAACCCGGCCATAGCGCCTCCAGTTTGAAATCGGGCCAGATCGAAAAGGTTTCGACTTCGAGGACGGCAATGCCACTGTCGTCGGCAATCCGTCGCAGGGCTTTTGCCCGCTGGGTGTTACCGGCGACCGGCCATTGATCGGGAGTGTGTGCCGGCGGGTTGATCCGCAGACCAACAGCATCGAAGCCTGCACGAGCGGCGTCACGAATGAAGTCTTCCGGTGGCGCGTCGAGCGCGGTGAGGTGAGATACGGAGATCATCGGCCGGACCGCTCCAGGTCACCGTCGAAATCGATCGCGGCAAGCTTTGCGCCCATGAAGTGATCGGCAATGGGATCCGGTATCTTAAGGGCTTCTGCCGCGACCGCTTCGGCGCGAAAGTCCTCCGCACGGAATTTCGGGCGATAGCCGAGTTCGGTTGCCCGTCTGTTGTCGTACCAGCTGGCAGCATTGTCCGAGACGCCATAGACAATATCGTAGTGGATATCGGGATGTTCCAGACCGATGCGCACGAGTTGTGCCAGATCTTCCGGCGCGATCCAGATCGACAGGCGTCGGACATCTTCCGGCTTGTCCCAGACGCGGCCGATGCGGATGCACAGCGCCCGCATACCATGCTTGTCGGCATAGAGCGCCGCAAGGCTTTCGCCAAAGGCCTTGGAAACACCATAGCGGCTGCTCGGTCTCAGCACCGCCTCGGTGCCGATCCGGCGATCGCGCCGATAATATCCAATCACCTGGTTGCTGGAAGCGAATACGTAGCGCTTGACGCCGGCAAGGCGCGCGGCTTCCAGAACATTGTATGTCCCAACGATGTTGTTCTGCAGCATCTCGTCCCAGGCGAATTCTACCGGCAGCCCGCCAAGGTGAACGATGCCATCGACGCCTGCTACGGCTTTGGACACCTGTTCGAAATTCGACACGTCAGCTGCGATGAAGCTTTCGTTGGGTGCAAGGTCTTCCGGTTCACGAATGTCCGTCAGCCTGATGTGGTCGTAGTGCCCGCGAAGAAGATATCGCAGGCGTGTTCCCACCCCTCCACTCGCTCCGGTGATCAGAATCGTCGTCAAATGCATGCCCTCGTTTTTGGCCTGTCCGGTCGGTATGAGCGCAAGCATGGCAAATTCCCATAATTTCAGTAGACATTATATTTTATTTTTTTCAGAAAATTTCGAAAATATGCCTCAGGCGAGGTTGTTTGCGTAATCCTGGTCCCTTCACATGAAGCTCCAAATCGCGTGAACTAGGGAAATACTCAGTTCTCAGGAGATACCTGAATGTCCATGTCGACCATTCCTCCCTTCCGCCTTTCCTTGAGCCCTGCTGCGAATGGCATCTTCATCGGCGATCCGAGACTTGAGCCGGTGATAGAGGAGCTCTCTCAATGGGAGACCCCCCTGCCCATCGACCTTGCAGCCTTCAAACTCGACGAGAACCTGATCGAATATGAAGAAGGCGAGCATGGCCGGCTCTCGGGTCCCATGTCCTCAAGGGGCTCCGCGACCGGCCTTATCGTGCATCGAGGCGAGATCGCCGGCTATTGGGGTGCGCCGGACCGTTCCGACACGGCTTTCAGCGTCACCAAAGGCGCGCTTTCGGTGTTGACCGGGTTGGCTCTCTCGCAGGGTCGAATTGGTGGTCTCGACGACGCCGTTCATCGTTCGGTTGATATCGAAGCCTTTTCGGAAGGCAGAAACAGTGCGATCACCTGGCGCCACCTGTTGACGATGACAAGCGAATGGCGTGGATCGCTTTGGGGCATTCCCGACAGCATCGATTGGAACCGTGCAGTACCCAGGCGGCCGGACGCCCCGAAAAAGGGTACGCCACGCCAGACATTCGAACCGGGCGCTTACTGGGAGTTCAACGACGTCAGGGTAAACGTCCTTGCGCTGGCGCTGACGGCCCTCTTCCGAGAAAATCTCGAGGAGGTCTTCCGCCGCGAAATCATGAACCCCATCGGTGCATCGGACGGTTGGCGCTGGCATGGATACGAAACCTCTCACATCGACATCGACGGTCGAACGGTTCCCGTGGTGGCAGGCGGCGGGCATTGGGGCGGGGGGCTGGTCGTCCCGGCCTTCGATCTCGCACGATTGGCATTGCTGCATGTCCATCGCGGCGATTGGAACGGACGGACGATTTTGCCTGGCGAATGGTTCGAACAGATCGCCGTCCCCTGCCCTCTTAACCCAGCATACGGGCTGATGTGGTGGACAAATGCGGGCGGCACGATCCCGGCCCTGTCCCGCCATGCCATCTGGGGTTCCGGCATCTCCAATCTTGTCGTTGCGGATAGAGGCAAAGATCTAGTCGTGGTCCTGCGCTGGTACGATGTCGCGAGGCGCGACGAGATCCTGGCACGGATTGCCGGCGCACTTCAGGGCAACTGATTTTCACTCAGTACCGAGCGGTCGTCCGCTGTACAGGATAGGGTCAAGTCAATACAAAGGCGGGCATGGACGATAGGATAGGCAAACCGGAGCGGGCGACAATCCAGGACGTGGCGAGGCACGCAGATGTCTCGATCGGCACCGTGTCGCGTGTCGTCGCGGGCAGCGCGAGGGTCAGCGATGCCTTGCGCAAGCGTGTTCTCGCATCAGTCAGGGAACTCGACTATCAGCCGCACGGACGCGCGCAGCCAAGGCCGGCGGAGGCAACGCGTCTGATCGGCTTTTTCGTCGGTGATTTCGTCAATCTTCTCTATGTGCATGTTGTCGCGGCTGCAGAGGCGAGGCTTGCACAATTGGGCTATACGCTGCTCATGGCCAGCACGCGGGAGGACACCCGCCGGGAGCAGGAACTTCTCTCGCTCCTGCGCGAACGGCGGATCGACGGTGCTGTTCTGTGTTTCGGTGAGGAGACGCATCCAGATCTCGGCCAGTCGCTGGAGCGTCTCGATACACCGGTGGTGGTGCTCGATCGGCAAGCGCCAGCCAGCACGGACAGCGTCACGGTCGATCATCGGGCCGGCGCACATGCCGCCGCGCGCTATCTCATTGGTCTTGGCCATTGCCGCGTCGGTGTTCTCACTGCCGCCGGCCATTTGCGCCCCGGCCTTGAACGTGTTGCGGGCCTGCGTCAGGCCTATGAGGAAGCCGGGCTCGATTTTGCATACTGTACCATCCGTCCGGAGTGCAGGACGAGCAACGAGGCCTTTGCCGCGACGATTGCCATGTTGGATAGCCGAGAGCCTCCAACGGCTATCCTGACGCCGGGCAGTCAGGCCCTGCCGGGAACACTCCGCGCAATCCGCACCCGCGGCCTGAAAATCCCCAGGGACATTTCGCTGATCAGTTTCGGCGATACCGAGATTGCACAGTCCAACGAGCCGCCGATTACGACGATCCGCTGGGATCTGACCGCTCTAGGGCAACAGGCGGTCGATCTGCTCTTGCAGCGCATCGATGGCAGGATCGGCAACGATGTCCGCTCCATCCATATTCCGACCGAGATTATTCTACGCCAATCCTGCGCGTCGCCGTGATGGTGGGGTGACAATTAAAACACATCGCCGAGTTTTTCCGCCGGAGGAAATCGAGCGGGTGTCTCCAGCGAGATCGACGCCATCGGCAAACCGTATGGCGAACGAGCATCGTTGGGGAGAGGTTGCTTACTTGGAAAATGGCAAAGGTGGGTTTCCCAAAAATCGTGTGACCTCTTCAAGGACCCCCATGACTTCGGGCATCGCCAGACGGTAGTAGACCACAACTCCCTCGCGGCGCGACGCGACGACCCCCGCCTCACGCATCTTTGCCAAATGCTGCGAGAGCGCTGATTGCGATATGCCGACACAGTGGGCAAGCTCCGTCACGCATAGTTCGCCTAGATATAGGTTGAAGACGACCTCCAGCCTTTTGGCGTTTGCCAGAATATCGAGCACCTGACAGCATCTCGGGATATCCAGTAAACTCCCCGCGTCGGATAGCTTTTTCATTCGATTCGTTCCCGTAGATTTTTAAGGGTTTTTCATAACATCCGTCTATGTTTTCGTCTCTTTCAAAGCGTAACGTCGTTACGAAGCCGCAACCTGCAATTCCCCACCTCCGCAAAGCCTTTTCATAGTTTTCCTGATGCTGTCGCCACTGGTTATTCTGCTTATGTTGCGGGGTCCGGTTTATATGTGGAAAGGTCCAAATAAGGGCGTCAACAGCGCGAAGCTGGCTCTTTCCCAACGGGCAGTTGACGATGTGGTGGTATCTGTCGCAACCGGAGTGATCGTTGGCACAAGTCGCTATTGTCGGCGATACGAATCCGGCACCGGGCGTAGATCGGGAGACCGCTACAAGCCAGTCATCATTTAGGGCATCAGATTACGCCGCCAGCAATAACAATGCCAAGCGAGGAGCGCCGAAAAAGGTTGTCGGGGTCATATTTCTGCTTTATTGCAAGAAGCGTACCCAATCCACTGCCATAAGCCGATCTTATTGCGTCAGGAGTCCATGTGCTGACGTGGTTGATCGCGGTCCCGTTATAACCCCCGCTTGTGAGCCCGGCCGACACGAGCTCGTTGATCGCGTTGTTTGCCCACGAAACGTGCTCAGCTTCTTGCGCGGGATCGTCATAGGAAACACGTGCTGTAAACCCATAGCCCGACCGCACGCTCCACGAGTTAGGTGGGCTGCTTTCGCGCGCCATACCCTTGCTGACGGGATAGAAGTCCAGAGACTGCTCCGAACCCGCAGGCGTCGGCCGTCCGGCGAATTCGTTGGCGATGGCGACGATTGCTGCCGCAGTCGGAGCGTCAAGCGCCGTTATCTGCGCGCCTGCCACGAACGTATGCTGACCAGTAAAGCCACTTCGATAGTGGAGGTCGAGGTAGGTCATCTTTTCGGAGCGCTCGACGGCCGCAGGCAGAAGCCCCCTCAAGAGTTCGACATCGCGTCTGCGTGATGCCACGTTACCAACGTGTACGTATCCTATGACGATACTCGCCGTTCCAGATGGGGCTTTTTGCGCCTTTACGCCCCAAAGGAAGTCTTCAGAGAAGTCGGCGTCACTAATGTGCACTCTGGTGAGGCTTTCCGCAGCCGTGACAAGATCTAGATCGAAGGATCCGACCTGCACATCGTCAGGGACGGGATATAGGTTGACGTCGAACGCAGTCACGATGCCAAAGCTATCACCCGCTCCGCGCACAGCCCAAAAAAGGTCCTCGTTCGACGTGGGAGACGCCTTGAGGACCCGCCCGTTCGCCAACACGACTTCAACAGCCAGAACGTGGTCAACGGCGTTGCCGTATCGTGGCGCGAGGTATCCCTGGCCATTGAAGATAGCAAGCCCGCCGAAGCCCACGCGGGCGCGTGTACCGCCAACGGGGGCCAGCCCGTGAGGGATCGTTTCAAGTAGGATGTCACCACCGAGCGCGCCCGGGCGAATTCGAGCGATACGGCGATCAACGTCGACATGCACGTCGTTAAGAGATCGCAAGTCGATGAGTAGGCCACCATCGACTGTCGACAAGCCGGCAAAGCCATGGCCACCACTCCGCACGGCGACCTCCAGACCATTCGTCCTGGCGATTTTCAAGGCCGTCTGTACGTCCGACACTCCCTGACAACAGGCGATAAGCGCGGGTCGGCAGTCGAAGCGTTTATCGACGATCCGCCGGCCCTCGTCATAACCTAGATCGCCCGGCCGGAAAAGATTGCCTCGAAACCGCTCCGGCACTTGAAGAAGACCGGCACCGTCTCTGTCGCCATGGACGTCAAGCATGCGGATTCTCCTGATCGCTTCGGCCATCTGTCTGATCCAGCGGCCTCACCCTGGGGCGACGTTGGCGCCATTCCTGGCGAAGAAGCGGGAGCACGGTACGTCCGTAATCCATCACATCTTCGTATGGCTCGAAACCATGCAGAATAAAGTTATTGACACCGAGTTCTGCATATCGCAAGAGCTCTTCCGCAACGACTTCCGGCGTTCCAACGAGCGCAGCACTGTTTCCGCGCCCGGTCACAGCAGAAATCCCTGCCCAGAGCGCGCGATCATGGCGCCCGTCGCCAACTCCAAGCTCGATTGTTCGCTGGTCACCAACGCTGGGCAATCCATCGAAGTATTTATTGGCGAGGTTTGCCCTTCCCGATCGGCCGGACAGCGTTTCGACCTCCGAAAGGATTCGGCGGGCGCGGACCCACGCCTTCTGCTCGGTGCGGCCCAGGACGAGGCGGGCGATCAGCGTGAACTCGAGCGGTCTTTCGCGCTGGGCTTCGCGCGCCTTTTCCATAAGCCCCCGTATCTGCTTGTCGAAATCCGCGAGTGGCTGCGCATACAACGAATAAATGTCCGCTTCCTTCGTCCCGACCACTTGCGCGGCTTCGGAATCTCCTGCGAAAGAGATCGGAATCCGTGGTTGCTGGAAGCTCAGAACTTCGCTACGGAAATCTTGGAATCGATAATACCTACCTTCGAAATCGAAGCGTTCCTTCGACGTCCAAGCCTTTTTCAGAACCCTGAGATGCTCCGCAGTTCGCGCGTATCTCTCCGACTTGTCGAGAGTGTCGCCCTCGCGTGTGGTTTCCCCGTCACGGCTGCTGATGGCGTGGAGGATTACACGGCCGGCGGTCAGATGGTCGAGGGAAGCGAACTGACGTGCCGCAAGCGTGGGATGGATAGGGCCAGGCCGATGCGCGATAAGAAACTTGAGCCGCTCAGTTTGAGCGGCCGCAAAAGCTGCGATCTGCAGACTGTCCGCCATGTCCGCCGAGGCTCCAACGAGGACACCATCGAACCCGAAAGCCTCATGATCCCGTGCATACCGTCTCAGATAGATGGGATCGATGCCCACACCGCCCTGAAGATTGATCTCCGAGCGAAAATCCGGCTGCATGAGTCCAAAGATCGATAGGTCGTGGCTCATCGGGAAACCTCGCTATCGCAATACTGCGTCCGTCCCAATGCGGCAAAGGTTACCTCGCTGAGTTTTTCATCGACGCCCGTAATCTCCCAATGAGAGTTAGAGGTCCAAGGCTGAAGCGGTTTATCCTTGTATCGGTCGACCCAGGCTTGGGCGGTATCGTGTGACTCAAACAGGTAGACGCCTCCGCCTCTGTTGGCCGAGCGATCTCGAAGCCATATCTTCCAGATAAGGCCTTCCAGATTTTCGAAGGCATGCGCTCGTTCAAGCGTCGTCTCGAATGGTTCGTTCTTGCCAAAGTCGAAATCGAACGCCCAGTACAGAATGGCCTTTGTCATAGTCTGTCCTTCAATCTTGGTTACAGAATTTTTGGCGCCGCTTCGATGAGTTCGCGTGTGTGCAGTTCAGAGGGATGCATCAGGATTCGTCCGACCGGACCCTGCTCGACGACCTTGCCATTGTTCAGGACGAGTACATCGTCCGCGACCTGCGCGACGACCCCGAGGTCGTGCGCAATGAACAGGATCGAGACACCTGTTTTTTGCTTGAGCTCGCAAAGCAGCTTCAGGATGGAGGCTTGAACCGAGACATCCAGTGCAGAGGTGATCTCGTCGCAAATGATGACATCTGGCTCGGCGGCGAGCGCCCTTGCGATGTTCACCCTCTGGCGCTCGCCTCCCGACAGTGTCCCTGGAAGCCGCGCGGCGGTTTCCGGCGACAGACTCACCTGATCGAGCAGCAATCCAATTTCGTCGTTCAGCGCCGTTCCGGCCAGGCCGCGAAAAAACTGCAACGGTCGGGCAAGAATGGTCGCGATCGTATGGCGTGGATTAAGAGCGTCCTGCGAGTCCTGCGGGACAAACTGTATCCGCCTCCTCTGTTCCGGGGTTCGGCGGCGAACGTCCCCTGCGAGAGGCTGCTCATCGAAGCTGATGGTTCCACCGCAGTTCGACTGAAGTCCGATAATCGCGCGAGCTATCGTGGTCTTTCCGGATCCCGATGTGCCCACGAGTGCAAGGCAATGCCCTCGCTTCAACTCGAAAGAAACGCCATCAACAACACGCCGCTGGATCCGCGAGGTGATCCTGTCGATGTTAAGCCCGATGACATGAAGGCAAGTCCCGCTCTTGGGCGCGCTGTCGGAGATGAACCTGCTCACATTTGGGAAAGCCGCTATGAGCTTTTTTGTGTACTCGTGGCGGGGCATATTAAGAACCGCCAGTGTGGCCCCCCGTTCCACGATGGCCCCCGACAGCATCACGATTATCTCGTCCGTGACTTCGCGAAGCACGGCCAGATCATGGCTGACGATGATAAGGGATATACCATGCTTGTCGCGAAGGCGCTTTAGCTGCTGAAGGACCCGTTTCTGCGTCAATACGTCTAGTCCAGTCGTCGGTTCATCCAAAATGATGACTGAGGGCTTCGCGATCATAGCGATCGCCAGCGCAACCCGCTGCACCTGCCCTCCGGACAATTGGTGCGGAAAGCGCCGTCTGAACTCGATTTCCGAAGGCAATCCCACGGCTTCCAGAACATCCTCCACCTCCTTGTTGGAAGGTTTGGCCTCACCGTGAGCCACGATTATTTCTCGGATTAGCGTCTCGATCCGCATCGTCGGGTTCATCGCGGAGGCCGCATGCTGCGGCACGTAGGCGATGGCCTTTCCGCGCATGGCCTGCGTCTCGGAACCGCAGGTCAGATCGACTGTTCGGTCGTCTATCCGCAGCGAGCCCGATTCAATGCACACATCACCCTGAGCAAAACCGAGGAGCGCCCTGGCCATCGTCGTTTTGCCTGAACCTGATTCACCGGCGACCCCGAGAATATGACCACGCGGCAGGTCCAAATCTATCCCGTCGACAAGCGTCGGGCCCTCGTTCAGGCTGACCCGCAGGCTCTTAAGTGAAAGCACATTATTCTGCAGTTTATTTTCAAGCACATTGCCACGCGTCATCTGGTGAGTCTTCCCCGTGCATGGGTATAGCTGTCGAGAGCACTGCTGACACCGATCGTCAGAAAACCCAAGAGCACAGCTGGCCCAAGAACAGACCACGGGTTTGCGTTGAGGAACTCTCGGTTTTCCGCGATCATAAGGCCCCAGTCGGCGATCGGCGGGGGCAGCCCAAGTCCCAAGTAGTTCATGCTGGTAATGAGCGTTATCGACCAGCCGAACCGCACCCCGGCGTCGGCAAGGAGGATGTGGGAGACATTCGGGAATATCTCCTTAAAAAGGATTCTTGTTAGGCCGTCGCCGCGCGCCAAAGCAACTTCGATGTAGCCAGCATTGGAAATCTCAGCAGCCGAAATACGCACCAGCCGGGCAATAGAGGGAAGCTGAACCAATACGACGCTCAAAAGAAGCGTCGGTATGCTGGGTCCCAGACCGGCCGTGATGACGAGCATTAACACGATGCTCGGAAGGACGAGAAGCATATCCACGATCCCGACCAGGAGATGACTGACACTGTTCGCCCGAAAGCCGGCGAACAGTCCGATCGCCACGCCCGGGAGGTAGGCCAGAAGGGTGGAAACCATACCAAGGCCAACGATAGAGAACCCGCCCTGGAGCACGCGCGAAAGGACATCGCGTCCGAGGGCATCGGTACCAAGGGGGAACGCCTCGCTTGGTAAATCTCCTGCTCCACCAACAGGTTCATCATAGCTGTAAGGCGCCAGAAGTGGGCCACAAAGGGCGATAGCAATTGGAAGCAGCACCAGTGCAAAACTCATCGCATTCAAGCGACCGGTGAACATTTTCGCCAGAAATGAATTGCGCATGATCACTCAGCCCGCAGTCGTGGGTTAAGGAACATGACAGCAATATCGATGACGACATTCAAAACGATATAGACCGCTGCGAGCAAGGCCGCGATGACGCTTGTTTCCTGTACATCCCGGGCACTCACTGCGCTGACGAGGCTGGTGCCGATTCCTGGAAGGGCGAAAACGCTCTCGACCACGACAACGCCGCCGACCATGAACTTGGTGACAAGTCCAAGCGCATGAAGAAGGGGCGCGGCAGCATTCCTAAGCACATGATGGGTCAGAATGCGCCGTTCGCTGTAACCGTTCAACCGCGCCATCGCTATATAGTCCAGATCGAATATTTCTCCGAGCATCGCTTTCACCATGCGTACCCCGAACGCGATCGCCGGTGCAAGCAACGTCGCTACAGGCAAAACGAGGCCCTCCGGCTGATCGAAAATGGAATCACCGGGCAGCAAGTAGGCGACAGGGGGAAGCCAATCGAGCCAGGTGAAAAATATGAGGACCAGCAAGGAGCCGACGAGAAATTCAGGTATTCCGGCAATTGCCACGCTCGCGCCGATAATAATTCGGTCACGATAGCTGCCGGCAGCGGTTGCGGCCATGATCCCAAGGAGCAAGCTGGCCGGAACGAAGAGCGCGAGCCCAATGCCAGCAAGAACCGCACTGTTCCTCAAGGGTTCGACGAGCGTTTCGGAAAGCTGTGTGGGCTGACCTTGTGCGACCGAAACCGAAGAGACGCCGAAATTCCCGGAGACTATCCCCACGAACCAGTCTGCATATCGCACAAGGAGCGGTTTCTCCAAGCCAAGCGCTACATGCATCGACTCGACCCGCTCCGGAGACGCATTCTGCCCCAAGACTGAGGTGATGACGTCGCCGGGCAGCGCGTTGACCGCGAGAAAGATCAGAAAGCATACGATGATGTAGGCTCCCAAACCCGTGCCTATCCTGGCGACGACTGTGGCCAACAGAGGTGACCTCGTGCGTGGAAGCAAAACAGATCGTTGCCGTTCGGATCGATGAACCATTTTTATTCTCCAGGGGTCACGGTCAGGCGATCCAGGCTCTCGTGAAATTGTAGCCTCCCAGCGATCCAGCGCGGGTAGATTTCACTCCACGCACATCCGCTGCGATGGCGTCCACGTAGTTCGCGTTCGCCCATGACACATAACCCCCATGGTCGAACTGGGCCTGCTGGAGGGCATGCCATTTGTCAGCCGCTCTGCCATCATCCGTTTCCGCGATTGCGTCGAAGAGCAACTTGTCGGTCTTCTCATCACCGTATCGAGTTTCCGGAAATCGGGCACCGGAGAACAACGTCGTGAGATACCACTGCGACAAGGAGGTAAGGGGGGTGTCCCAACTCGTCGTGTACAGGGGCTGCTGAAGATAGTTGGACCAGAATGTCGATGCATCCTGACTGTTCACGTTGACGGTGACGCCGGCAGCCTTGGCCTGCTGCTGAAATAGAATGGCACTGGGATCGGCACCGATAGCATCAAGCGTAACCGTGAAATCGGCATGTCCTGCTTCCTTGAGAAACCACCTTGCCTTGTCGACATCCCGCTCCCTGACAAAGTCGTCGGCAAAGAACTGCAGACCCTTGCCTTGAAGATCGTTACCTGGAGAGCCGAAGCCGTTCAATGCGCTATCGACGAGAGCCTGTCGGTCCGGGATCAGCCGGAGTGCCTGTCGGACACGAACGTCCTTGAATGGTTCGACGTCGAGCCGGAAAACGAACGCCTGAAAAG
Source organism: Agrobacterium sp. LAD9 (assembly GCF_003031125.1). Classification (NCBI taxonomy): domain Bacteria; kingdom Pseudomonadati; phylum Pseudomonadota; class Alphaproteobacteria; order Hyphomicrobiales; family Rhizobiaceae; genus Agrobacterium; species Agrobacterium sp. LAD9. The sequence continues at coordinate 326,023 of NZ_PHGS01000013.1, forward strand.
ACGGCCCTGCAGAGTTGAGGATCGTTATGCGGCGTGACGACTTGTTGATCTTAGCGAGAGCATAGGGAAGCTGATCTACCGCATGAATCTTGCCGGCCAGAAGCGCGTTCAATCGAGCGCTCTCATCGGTGAAGCTCGTGTCGATCACAAGCTCCTCAAGGAGAGGAGCGCCGTTCCAGTACTCGTTATGCCGTTTGTAGACGCTGCGAACGCCTGGAGTGAAGCTTACAAACTTGAATGGGCCTGTCCCGATCGGATTCTTGCTGTTGTCGACGCCCTCCTTCACAAGAGCGAAACTGACCATCGTCAAAGTTGAGGGAAACTCTCGGACGCCGAAGTGAAGAGGCACCTCGACCGACAGAGGGCCGGTCTTTCGTACGCCCGCAAAATCGATAATTGCCTTTACACCGCCATGTCCCGCATGTTTCGGATCGGACCAGGTCTTGATCGAGTACAAAAGGTCTTCGGCAGTCGCCTTGCTGCCATCGTGCCAGGTCACGCCATCGCGAAGCATCAGCATCCAGACCTTGTTGTCGGCGCTCGGTATCGCCTCTTCGAGCAGAAGTGGCTGGGCCCTTCCGTCGTCGCCACGGCGGAACAGGTTGTCGTAGAGGTTCCACAAGCGCGGAAGATCCTGGCGATTTGCGGAAACGGCAGGATTCAAGGACTCCGCCTTTCCGGCGCCGATTATGCCGACGATCAACCGGCCGCCAGGCTTCGGAGCCTCTTCGGCCGCCAGCGGCGAAGAAAGCGGAAAAGCCCCGATCGCCGCAGAACCTGCTAAGGTTGCAAGACCGGTTGCGCCCCGCAAAACCGATCTTCTCGAGATTCCGATCGTCTTGTTATCGTTTACATCCGTCATTTGGTTTATCCACCGTTAGGGTTCTGCTGCACTGGCGAGCCATTCAGTTCGGCTGCTTTGTCTTGCGAAGATAGGGAAGAACCGTGTCGTAGGAGCCGAAACGGGCAATCGCATCTTCGTTGGAAACGGCTGCGGTGATGATGACATCCTCGCCCTGCTTCCAGTTGGCCGGTGTCGCCACCTGGTGTTTGGAGGTGAGCTGGATGGAATCGATCGCGCGAAGAATTTCCTCGAAATTGCGGCCTGTGGTCATCGGGTAGGTGAGGACCAGCTTGATCTTCTTGTCGGGACCGATGACAAAGACGGAGCGCACGGTGGCGTTATCGGCAGGCGTGCGGCCTTCGGAACTGTCGCCAGCACCGGCCGGCAGCATGTCGTAGAGCTTTGCGACCTTCAGGTCCTTGTCGCCGATCAGCGGATAAGCAACGTTGAAACCGGTCGCGGTGCGAATGTCGTTCTTCCATTTTTCATGGCTTTCGACCGGATCGACCGAAATGCCGATGATCTTCACGCCGCGCTTTTCGAATTCCGGCTGCAGGCCGCCCATCGCGCCAAGTTCCGTCGTGCAGACGGGCGTGAAATTTTTCGGATGC